>JBEGVQ010000001.1:0-46175 GCA_041178345.1 Acidobacteriota bacterium
CTCGAACTGCGGCGCCGCGGCAAGAAATACGGTGTGGCCTCGGCCTGTATCGGCGGCGGCCAAGGCATTGCGATGATCGTGGAGGCCCTGTAATGGAAATCAAGACCGTCGGCGTGATCGGGTGCGGGTTGATGGGCGCGGGCGTCGCGCAGGTGTCGGCCGCGGCCGGCTTCAAGACCTTCGTCCTTGACGTGAACGAGGAGGTCGTCAAGAAGGGCGTTGGCCGCATCGACAAGTTCCTGACAGGCGGTATCGAGAAAGGCAAGGTCACGCCGGCGCAGAAGGCGGCCGTGTTGGCCAATCTCACCGGCACGACCAAGTTCGAAGACCTCAAGGACTGCGACCTCATCATCGAGGCCATCGTCGAGAACGTCGAGGTCAAGAAGAAGACCTACGCGCAGATCGAGGCGGTGGTCGGCAAGCACTGCGTGATTGCGTCGAACACCTCATCGCTGTGCATCACGGAACTGGGCGCCGGCACCACGCGGCCCGACAAGGTGGCCGGCCTGCACTTCTTCAACCCCGTGCCGCTGATGAAGCTGGTGGAAGTGATTCGCGCGCTGGCGACCAGCCAGGAGACCTACGACGCGCTGATGGCGTTTGCGCGCGCGATTGGGAAGGAACCGGTGACGGCCCCCGATCGTGGCGGCTTTATCGTCAATCGCCTGCTGGTGCCGTACCTGCTCGACGCGATTCGCTGCCTCGAAGGAGGCCTGGCGACGGTCGAAGACATCGACAACGGCATGAAGCTCGGCTGCGGCTACCCGATGGGGCCGTTCATGCTGCTCGACTTCGTCGGCCTCGACACGACGTATTACATCGCCAACATCATGTTCGAAGAGTTCCGCGAGACCCGCTTTGCGCCGCCGCCGCTGCTGAAGCGGATGGTGCTGGCCGGGCATCTCGGCAAGAAGTCCGGCAAGGGCTTCTACGACTACTCCGCCAAGTAGCGTTAGCGCAGGTCCTGGAGCAGGCGCTTCGCCTGCTCCTTGAACCGCCGATCCTCCGGCGTCCAGTCGGGATCGAACGGCGCGTCGATGGCCGCCTGGTACTGCTTCCGCGCCTCGTCTTTGCGTCCCATCTCAGCGAGCGTATCGGCGAGGAACAGATGCGAGATGACGCTGTTCGGGCCGTAGGTCAGCGACTTGCGGAGGTGCGCCTCCGACTTCCGATTGCTGCCGCCGAACAGGCCCGGCACCTTGAAATACCACCGTCCCAGGGCGCGGTCCGCGGAGCCCTGCAGGAACGCGGGATCGAGCTTCAGCGTGGTTTCGAGCGCGTCGCGGATGGCGCCGCGGTACTTCATGCCCTGGCGAAGGCCGAACGACTCGGCGAGCGCGCCCATGTTGGCGGCCATCCAGAAGGGGCCCTCGGGCCGTTTCGCATCAATCGCCATCGCCGCGCGCGCGGCGGCAATGCCGGCTTCGAGCGCGTCTCTGCGCTGGAGCTCGGGCAGGCCGTTGGTGCCCAGCCAGTAGCGGGCCTGGGCAAGCCGATAGGCCGACGTGAAGTCCGTGGGATTGGCCTTGAGCCGCGCGGCCCAGATGTCGGCGGCCCTTTGGCCGCTGGCCAGGTTCTCGCGGTCCTGGTAGAGCGCGTCGGGATCCTCGGCGGGAACCTGGATCGCAGAATGAGCATCCAAAGGAGTTATGGCCCCAGAGACCGCGACTCCCGAGATGCCGGCGACCGAGATATACAATGATCCGATGCAGGATCTCATCCAACGCTTGCTGATCGAACTGGGCGAAGACCCGGCCCGCGAGGGGCTGGTCAAGACGCCGCGGCGGGTCGACAAGGCGCTCAGGTTTCTCACAAGCGGCTACCAGGCGGATATCGATGCCATGTTGAACGGGGCGCTGTTCAGCGTCGATTATAGCGAGATGGTGATCGTCCGAGATATCGACTTCTACAGCATGTGCGAACACCACCTGCTGCCGTTCTTCGGCAAGTGCCACGTTGCCTACATCCCGAACGGAAAGGTCATCGGCCTCAGCAAGATTCCGCGCCTGGTCGACATCTTCGCGCGGCGGCTGCAGCTGCAGGAGCGGATGACCAACCAGATCGCCGAGACCATCACCGAGAAAATCAAGCCGCTCGGGGTCGCCGTGGTCTGCGAGGGCACGCACCTGTGCATGTCGATGCGCGGCGTGGAGAAACAGAACTCCTACACCATCACCAGCGCCATGCTCGGCACTTTCCGCGATCACTCACGAACGCGCATGGAGTTCCTGGAGTTGCTGAAGCTGCGCGGCGGGATCGCCCCGTCGGGACCGAGCCATTCCCACGACCTCAACGAGTAACCACGAAGGACACGAAGAGAACAGTCCTCTTCGTGTCCTTCGCGCCCTTCGTGGTTAGCCCTTAGAACCTGAACGCCGCGTTGAAGCGGATGTTCCGCGGACCGTAGACCTGCGCCGGCGAGGCGAACTGCGGCACGGTGTTGATGGCCCCGGCCGGATCGCCATTCTGTCGCAGGTTGATGGTGCCGCTCAGGGTGCGCGCATCCCAGGCGGTGTTGGTGTTGGTGAGGTTGTTGAAGTCCACCGACACCTCCAGCGAGCGAGCCCCGAAACGCGCGGTCTTGAACACCCGCAGGTCGGCGGCCGTGCGCCGGTCCAGCCGGTACGAGCCCAGCGGTTCGACGTTCACCGTGCTGTTGCCGCCGACCGTCTGGGCCACCGTGAACTGCCGGGTGATGGCCGCGCCACTCTGCATGTTCAGGTTGCCGGCCAGGCCAATCTCGTACCACGGCAGCACGTAGGTGCCGGTCACCTTGAACTGGTGCGGCCGGTCGCCGATCTGGCCGGTCACGGGGCCATTGGCATTGATCAGCGCGTTCGGGTTGACGTTGACACTCACGCCCTCGACCCGGGTTCGCGAGAAGGTGTAGCCCATCAGCATCTGCCAGCGGTTCGACATGCGCTTGGTGCCGCTAATTTCGATGCCGTCGTAGGTCTGGCGGAAGGTGCGGTCGTTCGTGAAGAACGTCTGGTTCACCGCCGTGGAGGTCCGATTGTAGAACTGGAACGTGCCATCGTCCGACGTCCCGGCTACGCCGTCGCGCCCGGTATCGACGCGGGTCGTCAGGAAGGTGTCGTACGGGTTGGCGGGGTTCGAG
This sequence comes from Acidobacteriota bacterium, assembly GCA_041178345.1. GTDB lineage: Bacteria > Acidobacteriota > Vicinamibacteria > Vicinamibacterales > UBA2999 > 12-FULL-67-14b. The sequence continues at coordinate 3,119 of JBEGVQ010000001.1, forward strand.
GTGGCCTGGGGGTTGCGCTCGACGCGGTGCGTCAGCGCCACGCTGAGGCGCAGCGCCGGGAACAGCTCGTGGTCGAACCCGCCCGTGATCTCGTCGGTGTAGGGCCGCAGGTAGTCGGGATCCACCGAGATGGTCTCCGGCCGCACGCGGGTGATGACCGGCGTGCCGGTCTGTTCGCCAGGCTGGAAGCGGCGGTCGCCGTTGGTGTCGTTCCAGCTGTACTGCTCCTGGTAGTTGGCGTTCGGGTTGACGCCGTCGAGGATGCCGCCGCCCGAGGCGATCACGTAGTAATAGCGACCGGCCGCCAGCTTGAGCGCGGTCCGGCCATTGCCCATCAGGTCGTAGGCGGCGCTGATCCGTGGGCCGGTGGTGATCCAGTCAACCACGTCGGGGACCTCGGCAAAATCGCGGACCAGGTTGGGAAAGAAGGCGCTGGCCGGGCTGCTTTGTGCCGGCAGGTAGCCGTTCAGGTGCTCCCAGCGCAGGCCCGCTGTCACCGTCAGGCGCTTGTAGGCCATGCTGTCCTGGACGTAAAGGGCGGTCACGTCGACAGCCGTCTTGGTATAGAACGGCGTCGCAAACAGCGTGACATTCTGCGACAGCCCGGTCGCGCTGCTGTAGGTCATGTCGACGTCGCCGAAGCGGGACACGCGGTTCTCGACCGGCGAGTGCGCGTAGTCGAAGCCGAATTTCAGCTCGTGGCGGCCGCCGAGGAATTCATCCAGGTAATACTGGCCGGTTGCATTGGCCTGGTAGCGATCGCGCCAGCGCTCGGTCCCGGCGAAGTAGTTGCGCGTGCGGATGCCGGTGGCCGAGTCGAGCAGCGTCTGGTCGTTGCCGTTCAGATAGGTCGGGAAGAAGATCTTGTTGAGCCCGACGCGCGCGTCGAGGAAGAACTTCTGCGTCACCACCGAGTTCCACAGCACCTGGTAAATATCGAACACGTCGTCCTCGTTGCTGGTCGACTCCTGCACCAGCGTGTTGGCGCCGGCCAGGAAGCGGTTAGGCTTCTTGTAGTACTGCCGCGAGTAGAGGCCGGTCAGGCGGTTCATGTCGCTGATCTGGTAGTTCAGGTTGATCAGTCCGGAGGTGATGTCGGTCTTGTCGAGGACGAGCGTCGAAAACGCCGCCGGCGTGTTGACGTGCACCCGCCAGTCGCGGAACGAGGCGAACATCCGGAGCTTGTTGGCAATCAGTGGCCCGCCGCCGCTCACGTTGATGTCTGACACGAAATCGACGCTGTTCGATTCGGGGCGGAACCCGTAGCGCAGCAACCGATCGTCGATGTTCTGCGTCTGCGTGGCATCGCCCAGCCACGCCCCGGTGAGGCGGCCGGTCCAGTTCTCGCCGCCGCTCTTGGTCACCATGTTCAGGAACACACCGCTCGTGGGCACCGTGATGTCGTGCGCGCCGGTCGAGACCTGGATGTCGTCGAACGCATCGGAGTCGTAGTAGAAGCCAGCCGCGCCAATCGCCGCCGGGTCGCCGACGTTGATGCCGTTCAGGTAGCTGGAGTTCTGGGCGCTGGTGGTGCCGCGGGCGTTGAACACACCCTGGAGCCCGCCCGAGGTGCCGCCGACGTCGGGCCGCGTGATCATCAGGCTGGGGACCTTGTACTCCACCAGCGACCAGATGTCGCGGCCCCCCGGCGTGCCCTGCAGCAGCTGCTCGCCCAGGTTGACGCTGGTGTTGGCGCTGGTGGTGTCGACGATCGGCGAGGCGCCGGTGACCGTGACCGTTTCGGCGACGGCCGCGACCGTCAGGGACAGGTCCAGCGGCACCGTTGCGCCGACCTGCACCGACACGTTCTCGCGGATGACGGTGCGGAAGCCCTGCAGCTCGACCTTCACGGAGTAGATGCCAGGCTGTAACGACGGGAAGCGATTGACGCCGCCGGCGTCGGTGACGCCGCTCATGGTCCCGGCGACCAGCACCGGGCTGGCCAGCGTAACGCTGACACCGGGCACGGCGGATCCCTGCTCATCGGTGACCCGGACGAGGATCGACCCAGTCTGGACTTGGGCGGCGACCGGCGCCGCCGCGAGGGCAACCAAACTGATTGCTGCGAACCACAATCGAACTCTACTCATCGACTATCCTCCGGGAAAACGGTTGCGACCTACAACAAATTGGATCGGCAGCGACGTGCAATCGGGATCTACCGCATGTTCAGAATGACATAGTGAGGCAAATGCTGACCCATTCAGCAAACATTTTGTTTTGGGCCAAGCGCTAGCGGAACAGCAAGCAAACAGGTTGCCGACGGACGCTATACTTGCCAAATGCGTGTGATGCTCGCTCTTCTCTGCGCAAGCCTCATGTTTATTCCGGCGCTCCACGCACAGACAAGCAAGACCGCCCCGAAGAAAGCGCCGGCGAGGAAGGCGCCAGCCCCGGTGCTCTCCCGCATCCAGGCCGAGTTCAAGTGCCCCTCCGAACTGGGCCAGGGCGTCGCCACGGGCCGCCGGTTTTGCGACGTGCTGACGGCGAGCGATCCCAAGGACGGCATTCTCATCACCATCCCCCCGCACCGTGGGCCGGTGAAGCTGATGTTCGAGCTGCACAACCGCCACACCTATTCGGCCGAGCTGGTGAAGCAGAAACAGGCCTATCGCAAACACACCGCGACTATCGGCGTGATGTCGATGGACAACACGCTGATTGATCGCGCCATGGTCCAAGCCGAGTTTCGCACCGAGAAGGACCTGTTCGACCGAATCAGCGGGGGGGCTGGTCCCGGTGGCATGAAGGCGGTGGCGCCCATCGGCTCCGAGTTCATCACCCTGGAACTTCCGGCGTCGGTCGTCGACCAGGTCTCGGTAATGGGCGAGAAGCTATCGGTCGTCGGGCCCGATGCCACCGACAACTTCACCGCGACCGGGCGGCCCATCGCCACCATCAGCAACGTCATGCTGGAATTCACCCCGGGGCCGGTCCCGAAGAAGGCGCCGGCGAAGAAGAAGTAGCGAGCGCCGCGCGGTAACACCCCAGCATGGCGTCGGCCGAGCGGTCGATGTCGGCTTCGGTCGTGGACCAGTTCGACACCGCAATCCGCATGGCCTGCTGCCCCTGCCAGAACGCGCCACCGGCCCAGCAGGTGCCCTCGGCCTGCACGCGTGCGATGACGTCAGTGGTGGTCCGATCGTCGCCAAACCGCACCAGCACCTGGTTCAATACCACCTCGTTGAGAATGGTGAGGCCGGGTGCCGCCGACAGCCGTTCCGCCATGCGCCGGGCGAGGGCGCAGTTGCGGCGAACCAGACCCGCGATGCCGTCGCGGCCGAGCGCCCGGAACAGCGCGTAGAGCGGCACCACGCGCGCCCGCCTCGATGACTCGGGCGTCCAGTCCATACCGATGCGCTCTTCATCGTCTCCACGCTGAAGATACGAGGCCTTCATGCCCATGGCCGCGCGCAGCGGCGCCGTGTCGGCCACGATCGCGAGGCCCGAATCGTACGGCACGTTCAGCCACTTGTGCGCGTCGGTCGCCCACGAATCGGCGGATGCGATGCCGCGCACTTGCGATCGCAACTCGGGGACCGCGGCGGCCCACAGGCCGAACGCGCCATCCACATGCACCCACGCGCCGCGCGCCTGGGCCATCTCCACGATCTCGGCAATCGGATCACTGGCGCCGGTGCTGACGTTGCCGGCCTGCGCGCACACGATGATCGGGCCGTCGCCGGTGCCCAGTTGCGCACGCAACGCATCCGCGCGCATCCGGCCCTGGCCGTCCACCGGCACGAACTCCAGTTCGTCGCTGCCAAACCCGAGATAGCGCAGCGCCCCCACGGCCGAGACGTGGACTTCGCCGCCGACGATCACCCGCACCTTCGGCGCGCGCTGCAGGCCCCGTGTTTCGACGTTCCAACCGGCGCGATGCAACACCTCGTGCCGGGCCGCGGCCAGGCAGGTGAAGTTGGCCATGTGGCAGCCGGTGACAAAGCCGACGCCGGCGGATGCCGGCAGGCCGAGCAGTTCCACGATCCACCCGGAGACGATGTCCTCCATGACGGCGGCCGCTGGTGAGAGCACATACAGGCAGGCGTTCTGATCCCACGAACTGACCAGCCAGTCGGCAGCCACCGTGACCGGCACCGCGCCACCGGTCACGAAGCCGAAGTAGCGCGGCCCAATGGTGGCCACGATGCCGGGGTCGGCGGCCTTCGCCAGGTGATTGATCACCTCGACCGGATCGGTCGCGCCGGCCGGTAGCGGTCCGCCGAGCGCCTTGAGCAGGTCGGCGCGCTCCGTGCGGGAGCCCACATGTCGTTGCGCGACCTCGCCGATGTAGCGAGTGGCGTGTTCGTAGGCAGCTGCGAGCGGGTTGTCGGTCTTCATTGGGTGATGGATTGTCTAATCTGTGGCTGTGATCGCTTTGAGTGGGATGTCGCGGTCTGTAGCCCATGTGGCCCAGTCATCAGCGGTCCTGGTCTTGAAGATGTCAGTCAGGGGCGCGCCGTCGGCGAGCCCCAGCGCGGCATAGAGCCGCTCACGAAAGTGCGGCTCGAGCGCGCCGACGGCAATCGCGCCGTCCCTGGCCGCGTACACCCCATAGGCCGGGTTCGCGCCGCCGAGCACCCCACCCGGCGCCGTCAGGCCGTGGCGCAACGGCGCGGTGAGCTCCTTCAGCGCCTCGAACAGTCCGATGACGCGGCTGCCGCCGGGGCCCTTGTGCATCATCTCGAGCACCGCGGCATGCGCGCGCTCGGCGCCCAGCAGGTCGGCGAGCAGCGTCTTCGGCAGGCCGCCCTGCAGCAGCCCGGCCTGCGCCTGGTAGGTCACGTCATGCCCCGGCTCTTCCGGGTGGGCCGTGCTGCCAACGATGTTCAGGTGGCGGAGCAGCGGGACGCGCCTGGCGAGGGCAGGGGCGTCGAGTCCGAGGCGGCCGAGCGCGCTCGGACGGTGGCTGGCGACGAAGACGTCGGCCGAGCCGAGCAGATCCATCAGGGCCCGCATGCCGTCGGCCGACTTCAGGTCCAGGCGCGCGATCGTCACGCCGGTGTGCAGCTCGTCGTACCACGGCTTGCAAAACCCGTGGAGCGGATCGCCCCATGGTGCCTCGATCTTGATGGCGGACGCGCCGGCGGCCACCAGGCGGGCGACCGCCACCGGTCCGGGCACGTTCTGGGCCATGCTGATGATCTTCATGTCGGCGTGAATGTCCTCCGCATTGCCGTGGATATTATGACGTTCTTCTGGTGGCCGCAGGATCCCCTATCCCTCCGGCGCGCCTGCGCGTAAAATACGTGACAGATTTTGTCGGCCCTCATTTCCATCGTCGTTCCCGTCTACAACGAAGCGCGGACGGTGACCGAGGTCATCGAGCGGCTGCTGGTGATCGAGTTGCCGGCGCCGCGCGAGATCCTGGTCGTCAATGACGGCTCGACCGACGGCACCCGCGAGGTGCTCGACCGGTTGCCGGTCCGGCCCGAGCTGCGCATCATGCATGCGGCAAGAAACGGCGGCAAGGGCAGCGCCATTCGCACCGGGTTCGCCGAGGCGTCGGGCACCATCGTCGCCATCCAGGACGCGGACCTGGAACTCGATCCGGCGCAACTGGCGGTGCTGGTGCAGCCGATCCTGGACGGCCGCACGAAGGTGGTCTATGGGTCGCGGTTCCTGGCCGGGCGTCCTGATGCGCCGTGGCTGTCGGTGTTCGCCAACCAGGTGCTGACCGGCATGACCAACGTGCTGTTTGGCGGCCGGCTCACCGACATGGAAACCTGCTACAAGGTGATGACCACCGAGGTGGCGCGCGGGCTGCGCCTCGAGTGCAATCGCTTCGACATCGAGCCGGAGATTTCGGCCAAGCTGCTGCGCGACGGCCACGTAATTCTCGAACTGCCGGTGCGGTTCGAGCCGCGCAGCCGCGCCCAGGGCAAGAAAATCGGCTGGCGTGATGGCGTGCGCGCCATCCAGGTCCTGATCAAGTACCGTTTCTTACGATGAATCGCTTGCCCGCTGCCTTGGCGCTGGTCATGGCGCTGGGGCTCGCCACGTTCGGCGTGATGCGTGGTACCCGCGCCGTCGGCGGTTCCGACTCGTCCTGCTATGGGTTGATGGCCGCGGCCTTCGGCACGGGGCAGTGGCAGCCGGCGAGTGCGCTCGCGGTCGAGGCGCCGTGGCCCGATGCCTCCCGCACGCTGGCGCCTGGCGGCTTCATTCCTTCACCGGTTCGGCCAAACGCTGCTTCGCCGGTCTGTGCGCCGGGGTTCTCGGTGCTGATGGCGCCGTTCTACGCCATCGGCGGCCGTGACGCGATTTTCGCGGTGACGCCGATCGCGGCCTTCGTGCTGGTGTGGTGTGCCTTCGTGCTGGCCAATCGCCTGGCCGGCGGTCTCGCGGGCGTTTCGGCGGCGGCCCTGACGGCCTCGAGTCCGATCGTGCTGTTCCAGGCCGTGCAGCCGATGAACGACATCGCCACGGCCGCCCTGTGGCTTGCGGCTCTTGTTCTCGTCACGCGTCCTCTTGCGTGCGGCGTGGTGATTGGCGCGGCCATCCTGGTCCGTCCCAACCTCGCGCCCCTGGCCGTGATCCTCGCGGCCATGCCGTGGCGGCGCGGGCAGCCTGTGCCGTGGCGATCCACTGCGCTGATGGCGGCCGGGGCGCTCCCGGGCGTGGCCGCGTGGCTGTGGTTGAACCAGGTGCTGTACGGCAGCGTTGTTGGCAGCGGCTATGGCAGTGTCGGTCAGCTCTTCAGCCTGTCGAACGTCGCCGCGAATCTGTCGAGTTTCGGCCGCGCCTTCTCCCAGACGCAAACGGTGTTGCCGTTGATCGCCCTCGCGGCGCCATTCGTGCTGGCCGGCGAGGCGCGACGCGTGGCGCTGTGGCTGCTCGCCTCGGCCGCAGTCGTGCTCGGCATCTACCTGCCGTACCGCACGCATCCGGAATGGTGGTACTTGCGGTTCCTGATCCCCGCGATCGTGCTGCTGCTCGTCGTCGCGTCCAGTGTGGCCGCGCGCGTTGCCGACCGGGCCCGCATGCGCGGTGTGGTGGCGATCGGAGCGGTGATGTTGGTGCTGCTGGGCATCCAGGTGGCCGGCGCGCGCGACGTGCTGGCACTGCAGGCCCTGGAGGGGCGGTATCGCGAGACCGCGAGGCTGGTGGCCGAACGGCTGCCGCCAAACGCCGTGCTGCTGGCGGTGTGGCAAAGCGGGAGCGTGCGCTTTCACGCCGGCCGGGAGGCGGTGCTGTGGGATTCGCTCGACCCGGCCTGGCTGGATCGCGCCGTGCAGTGGCTGTCGGCGCATGGCCGCGTGCCGTACATCCTGGTGGAGCGCCGCGAAGAGGCGGAGTTTCGCGATCGGTTCCGTGGTGCCGCCATCGGCGCGCTCGACTGGCCGCCCCGGTTCAACATCGGCGGGCAAGTGCGGATCTTCGACCCTGCCGATCGCGTGCGTTACCTGGCCGGCGAGGAGTATGCCACCGAGAGCACGCGCCCGGCCCGGCGCCGCTAGCGCAGCACCCAGTCGCCGAGGAAGATGTAAATTCCGTAAACCGTGCCTTCACCCACGACCACGCCGAACAGGAACTTCCTGAAGTTGACCTTGAGCGAGCCGCACACGTAGCAAATCAGGTCGGTCGGCAGGAACAGCATGAAGCTCCAGCCGATGATGATGGGCAACTGGTACGACTGCAGCAGGTCCTTCAGCTGGCGAATCTGCTTGGGGTAATTCCGTTCGAAGACCTCGTCCAGGTGGAGGGCCTCGGCGAAGAAGTAACAGATCGAGGACGAGATCGCGATGCACGGCAGCGTGAGCGCCAGCAGCACCCACGGATCGAAGAACGGCATGGCCACCAGCAGCGGGAAGGTCGCCGGCACCAGCGTGAAGGCCCGCAATGCGCCGATGACCAGGTAGGCGATGACCGCGGCCCAGAACGACGCCGACATCGCATCGCGCATCTCCGCCTGCACCGTTTCCCGCTGGAAGAAATACAGGTACAGGGCGCCGATGACGACCAGCAGCCAGAGGGCAAACAGCGAATGGCGGATGCGCGGATGGTGCAGCGGAAACGCAGTCAAGCAGAGCTCTGAGTCAACAGACGGCCGGCGGGCATGTGCGGTTCCATTATCCCGCGTCTTTGTCCGCTCCGAAATGGACCTGCTGTTCGAGCTTGGCGAAGCCGGCCGCGGCGGCCGGCTCGGGCGCGGCCAGCGACACCACGATCCCGATCAGGAACGACAGCGGGATGGTGAACAAGCCGGGGTTGCGATACGGGAAGTACGCCGTCGCGTTCTGCAGCAGGTCCACCTGGATCGTCGGCGACAAGTAGATCAGCAGCAGCGTGGCGATCGTGCCGAACAGGATCGAGGCCTGGGCGCCGCGGGTCGTGAAGGGCTTCCAGAACATCGACAGGATCAAGGCCGGGAAGTTGGCGCTGGCGGCAATGGCGAAGGCCAGGCCGACCATGTACGCCACGTTCTGGCCCTTGAACGCGATGCCCAGGGCGATTGAGACGGTGGCGAGCAGAATGGTGGCGCTGCGCGCGACCAGCAGTTGTTCCTTCTCGGTGGCGCGCCCGTGGCGGAAGACGTGGACGTAGATGTCGTGCGACAGCGTGGCGGCCCCGGCCAGCGTGAGACCGGCGACCACCGCCAGGATGGTGGCGAAGGCGACCGCGGCAATGAACCCCAGGAACGCCTGCCCGCCCACCACCTCGGCGAGCAACGGCGCGGCCATGTTGCCACCCGCGTCCACGGCGCGGATGCCGGCCTGGCCGACCAGCACCATCGCGCCGAAGCCGAGGATGAACGTCAGCAGGTAGAACACGCCGATGATCCCCGTGGCATAAGCGACTGAGACGCGCGCGGTCCGGGCATCCGGCACGGTGTAGAACCGCATCAGGATGTGCGGCAGGCCGGCGGTCCCGAACATCAGCGCCAGGCCCAGGGAAATGGCGTCTACCGGATCCGAAACCAGCCGGCCGGGCGCCAGCACGCCGTCGCCGTACTGCCGCGCGGCCTCGGCAAAGAGCGCCAGCGGGTTGAACGCGAACTGCGCCAGCACCATGCCGGCCAGCATGAAGGCGCCCGACAGCAGCAGCGCCGCCTTGACGATCTGCACCCACGTCGTGGCAATCATCCCGCCGAACAGCACGTACGCGAGCATGACCAGGCCGACAATCAGCACCGCCACTTCGTAGCTGAGGCCGAACAGCAACCGGATCAGATTGCCGGCGCCGACCATTTGCGCGATCAGATAGAAGGCCACGACCGCCAGGCTGCCGGCCGAGGCGGCGACGCGCACCGGCGTTTGCCGCAACCGGAACGCGACCACGTCCGTGAAGGTGTACCGGCCAAGGTTCCGCAACGGCTCGGCGATCAGGCACGCCACCACCGGCCAGCCGACCAGGAAACCGATCGAGTAGATCAACCCGTCGAACCCCGACAACGCCACCAGCCCGGCAATGCCCAGGAAGCTGGCCGCGCTCATGTAGTCGCCGGCGAGCGCCATCCCGTTCTGCCAGGCCGTGACCGACCCGCCGGCGGTGAAAAAGTCCTTTGTGCTGTGCGTGTGTCGCGCGGCCAGCCAGGTAATGCCGAGCGACAGGACAATGAAAACGGCGAAGCCCACCATGGCCACGACATTGGGCTCTCCGGTCGGCATCAGCGGCCCTCCATGTGCGCCTGGCGAATGGACGCCACCGCCGCGTCATAGTGCCGGTTGGTCCAGCGCACATAGACCAGGATCAGTGCCATGGCCGACAGGATCACCAACACCCCGAGCAGGATGCCAACGCTCAGTCCCGGGACCAGCACCGTGCCGAGCAGTTCCTGGTTGAACGCGATCAGCAGGATGAAGGCGACGTAGATGAGGGTCATCGCCGCCGTGACGAGGACCGAGAGTCGCCAGCGGGCGGCGGACAGGGTGACGAGGCGGGAGGCCGAATCGCTCATGCGCCGTCATCATAAGCCACTTCAAATAGAAAAGGCCGGGACGCTTGCGGGTCCCGGCCTTTTTCTCGACGTGTGTCGGCCGCACCGGCCGCACTAACGTGCGGCCCCATCCGTGGCCGTAGGCTTAGTGGGTGGTCGGCTGCGGGGCCTTCTTCAAGCCCTGGATCTGCAGCACCGGCACGCCGGGCTGTTCCTTCAGCACTTCCTTGCGATAGAGCTTTTCCATCTCCGCGTGATGGCGCAGCTCCTCGGGGGTCATGTTCTTCTTCTTCTGCGCCGCGATCTTCTCGTCGCGCGAGTTCTTCGCAATGCCCAGGTCGTCAAGGTCGGTCTGGATGCCCGCGGCCACCGCTTCGGCGTTCAGCTTCAGCGTGTGTTCGGTGGTGGTGAGTGGCACCGACTTGTTGCCGGCGAAGATCTCGTGCCGGCCGTGCTCCTCGTACCACTTGGTCAGCGTTGCCGTCATGTGCATCTTCTCGATGATGTTGCGCCAGCCGATGCCGGTGTTATACGCGCAGAAGGAGATTTCGCCCATCTGCGTGGCATACGGGATGATGCACATCTCGGTGCGGCGGAAGTCGTAGTTGAACAGGTCCTGGAACCACATGCCCGCGATGAACAGGAAGTTCCAGCGATCGGCGCGGCGCTTCTGGATGTCGTCCATGGTGCGATCGCCGCCGACCTTGCCGTAGTCTTTGCCGGTCGCGCCGAAGGTCTTGTCGAACTTCTTCAGCAGGTCGCTCAGCTTGAAGTGCGTCGGCGACTTGAACGAATCGTAGTTGCGCGCCAGCGCAATGGCCATACCGGCCACGGTCAGAAACTTGCCGCGGGCCGCGTCGTTGACCATCGCGACGTCCTTGGCGAGCTGTTCGGCACGGAGGAACGCCGTGACCGGCACGGCCTCCTTGGTTTCCTTGTCGATCATCACGGCCATGCCGACGCCGCAGTTGGGGTGGCAGCCGCAGGTCAGGTTGCCCCATTCGTTGTCGGGCCCCTTGGCGACGTCGGCCCAGTCGGTGAACGTGCCCATGAACGAAATCGGGAACCAGTCGCGCACCGGCTCGCCGAGGCCCGTCTGGTTCTTCACGTCGTGCGCCAGGTGCGACAGCGTGTAGCGCTGCGCCGCGCGGCGCTCGGGCGTGACCTCTTCATCGCGGCCGGTGAAGCTCACCGGCTGGAACGACAGGAAGTTGATTCGCTTGGGATTGTCGAGCGCGAACTCGATGATCCGGCCGACCTGCTCGTTGTTGACGCCGTTGACGATGGTCACCACCGGGACGATATCGACGCCGGCGCTGTGCAGGTTCTCGATCGCGCGCAGCTTGACGTCGAACAGGTTGCCGACGCGGCGGTGCGAGTTGGCGGCGTTGCCGATGCCGTCGAACTGCAGGTACGCGTAGCGCAGGCCGGCCTCGGCGGCGGCCTTCGAGAAGTCGGCGCTCTTGGCGAACTCGATGCCGTTGGTCGCGGCCTGTACCGACGAGTAGCCGACCTTGCGGGCGTAGCGCACCGCGTCCAGGAAGTACGGAGAAAGCGTCGGCTCGCCACCCGAGAACTGCACCGACATCTGCCGCTTCGGCTTGATGGTGATGGCGTTATCGAGCACCGTCTTGATGTCGTCCCACGTCAGTTCGTGCACGAAGCCAACCTGGTTGGCGTCCATGAAGCACGGGTCGCACATCATGTTGCAGCGGTTCGTGAGATCGACCGTCAGCACCGAGCCCCGGCCGTGCTTGATGGTGCTGCTGCCGTGGTTGTGCAGTTTCTCGTCGTTGTGGGCGCGGATGTCGCGGCCCGGGAACACTTCTTCGAGGTGCTTGAAGAAGGCGGTGTCGATGGCCATCGTGTCTTCGAAGTGCCCGTGGATCGGGCAATCCTTCATCATCACGATCTTGCCGTCCTTCTCGTCGATGGTGGCCTTGATCTCGCCGACCTTCTCGTTGAGCAGGGTGTCAAGCGGCCGGGTGCCGTCGAGAATGGCCTGGCGCGCTTCGCGCACGCACGTCGGGCACAGCGAGTCGGTCTGCCGCGGCCAGCCAAGGGGCGGCTTCGTCTTCTGGTAGGACTTCAGAAGGGGTTTATCTGACCAGCGCGGCGTCATCGACGGGTTCTGGCTGATCTTGTTGAGCTGAGAAAAGACTTGCCAGACGCCGTTGGCTGCGATCGACAATCCTTTTTCCGCGTACTTAATTGGCGCGTGCATGAGCACTCCTTACTGAACGGTCGGGCTCTATCGAGGTGGTGCCGGTCAGGATCACGGCCCGTAAGTGATTGACTGGTCGACATCTTACGGTCTTTTTCTGCGGCATTGCACACGGACTGCGGATTGGGCCGAAAGCCCAGCCGAATTGGCTAATTGACCGCGCGAACGGTCTAATTCCGACACGATAGGTCGCCATTGATTGGGGTTATGCTGCTGGATGCGACTCGCCCTCACCTCAGCATTTGCCGTCGCCGCCAGCCTGATTTCTCTCGCTGCACAGCCCCGGCGCACGCGCATGGGGCCGAGGGGGCCGACGCGGCGGTCCGCGCCGGCGTGCGCAGCATCGAGCACGGCACCTATCTCTCGGACGACACGCTGCAGCTGATGGCCAAGCAGGGCACCTTCTTCGACCCCACCCTCGACATCGTCAACGACCTGGCCGAGGCGGGGAGCGACTACGACCACGCCGGGCTGAAGCGTCGCGGGGAGATGATGCAGCCGATCCTGCACGCCGCAGTGCAGCGCGCGCACCGGTTCGGCGTCAAGATCGTGGCCGGCTCGGACACCGGCTACGGACCGTCGAGCATCGCGCGCGTGTCGCGCGAGATGGGCATGCTGGTGGCGGCCGGCTTCGAAGCCGGCCTGCTGGTCGTGGACGGCAACCCGCTCGACCACATTCGGACGTTGCTGGATCCGCTGCTCGTGATCAGCAACGGCCGCATCGGTTTGGACCGCTTGAATTTCGGAACACCCTGACCCCCGATCCCTGATCCCTGGAGGAGACGACGATGCAGCGACTGGTATTTTGTATGTGTCTCGGCCTCGCGCTGGCGACGCCGGCGTGGGCGCAGACCGAACGGCACGATCACAACGCCAAGCCTGGCGCGATCAAGGCCGGCACGGTCGACTTCGAAACCTCGTGCAGCCCGGCGGTGAAGGACGAGTTCAACCTGGCCGTCGCTGAACTGCATTCGTTCTGGTTCCCCGAGGCGCGAGCGCTCTTCGAAAGCGTCGCCAAGAAGGACCCCAACTGCGCGATCGCCTACTGGGGCGTGGCCCTCACCTACTGGGGCAATCCCTTCGCCGGCCAGCGGTCGCCGCAGGTCATTGCCAATGGAAAAGCCGCGATTGACAAGGCGAAGTCAACCGGCACGCCGACGCCGCGAGAGCAGGGATACATCGACGCCGTCGCGGGCCTGTTCTCGAGCGCCGACGTCACCACCCAGCGCGCCCGCGTCGTCGCTTACGAGGGCGCCACGGAGCTGGTGGCCAGCCAGAACCGCGCTGACGTGGAGGCCCGCATCTTCTGGGCGCTCGCCATTGCGCAGACCGCGCTGCCGAGCGACAAAACGTTCGCGCAGAACCTGAAGGCGGCCGAGATTCTCGAGCCGCTTTACAAGCGGATGCCGAATCACCCGGGCCTCGCGCACTACATCATCCATGCCTACGATGTGCCGGCGCTGGCCGCGAAGGCGCTGCCCGCGGCGCGTGCCTACGCCGATATCGCGCCATCCGTGCCGCACGCCCTGCACATGCCGTCGCACACCTTCACGCGCGTCGGTGAATGGCAGGAATCGGTCGAGACCAACCTTCGCTCGGCCGCCGAAGCCGAGAAGAGCAGCACCGGCCTCGGGGAGGCCCTGCACGCGCGCGACTACCTGACTTATGCCTACCTGCAGATGGGCATGGACACACAAGCCAGGGCGGTGGTGGAGCAGGCGCGAATGGCGGCCGAGAAGGCCACTGCGGGGCCGGCGGGCGCCGATGCCGGCCTTGCGAACACGTTTGCCCTCGCGGCAATTCCCGCGCGTTACGCCCTGGAGCGCGGCCAGTGGGCTGACGCCACCATGCTCAAGCCGTACCCGGCACCCAACACGCCGTACACTGAGGCGATCACGCACTTCGCCCGCGCCATCGGCTTCGCGCGTTCAGGCCGGCCGGCTGACGCGGCCGCCGACATCGCCCGTCTCGCGGCGCTGCGCGATCGTGAGATCGAGATGAAGGACGCGTACTGGACCGAACAGGTCGACATCCAGCGACGTGGCGCCGAGGCCTGGGTCATGTTCGCGGCAGGCCAGCATGCCGAGGCGCTCGCGGCGATGGCGGCGGTGGCCGACGTCGAGGACAAGACCGACAAGGCGGCCGTGACGCCAGGGCCGATTGCCCCGGCCCGCGAGATGTACGGCTTCATGCTGCTCGAAGCCGGCAAGGCCAAAGAGGCGCTGGCCGCATTCGAAGCGGTCACGAAGAAGGAGCCCAACCGCTTTCTCGCGCTCTACGGCGCGGGCAAGGCGGCCGAGGCCACCCGGCAGATGAGCAAGGCGAAGGGGTACTACCGGCAGATCGTCGAGATCTGCAAGGACGCGGGACCCGAGCGTCCCGAACTCCAGTACGCCAGGACACTGGCCAAGTAGCTACCGGACGGCGGTCGTCAGGAAGTGTCGCAACTTCTCGAGGGCCGCCGTCACCGTCGCCTCGCTCGCCGCGAAGCAGATTCGCACGGAGCCCTCTCCCGACTCACCAAACCCCACCCCCGGCGCGATGGCCAGGCCGGTGTCGCGCAACAACTGCGTGGCGAACGCGGTTGAATCGGTGAGTCCGGCGATGTGCGGAAACGCGTAGAACGCGCCCTGGGGCTCGGGCAACGACACGCCCGGCCACGCCGACAGGGCGGCGGTGACCTGTCCTCGGCGCGCCGCGTAATGCGCGCGCAGGTCGTGGATGCAGGGCTCGCCTTCGCGCAGCGCGACGATGCCGGCCTGCTGCACCATGGCCGACGGATTCGAGGTCATGAACTCCACGGCCCGATACATCGTCTTGATGGTGGTCTCGCTGGCCTGCGCCCAGCCCAGCCGCCAGCCGGTCATGTTGTAGGTTTTCGAGAAGCTGTTGACGACGATCAGGCGGTCGCGATTGCCGGCGACGCGCGCCAACGACGGCGCGACGGAGGCCTCGGCGTAGACCAGGCGTTCGTAGACTTCGTCCGCCAGGATGATCAGGTCGTGCTGCGCCGCCAGTTCCAGGAGGGCGCGCTGCTCGTCGACGCTGATCACCCAGCCGGTGGGGTTCGACGGGCTGTTGATGATGAGCATCCGGGTGTTGCGGTCGATGGCGGCGCGGACGCGATCGAGATCGAGCCGGAACCCGCCGTCGTCACGCGCCAGTGGCACCGGGCGGGGCTCGCCGCCGGCCAGGATCACGCCGTTGGCGAAGATGGCGTAGGTGGGCGAGATGATCACCGCGTTGTCGCCGCGACTGACGAAGGCGCGAATGGCGGCATAAATGGCCATCGACGCGCCGACCGTGCTCATGATCTCGGTCGGGCGATAGCCGACACCGTGGAGTTGGTGAATCTTCTGCGCAATGGCGTCGCGCAGTTCGAGCGAGCCGGCCGGGTGCGTGTAGAAGGTGTGCCCGGCCTTCAGTGCCGCATCCGCGGCTGCGCAGATGAACGCCGGCGTGGGCCGGTCGGACTCGCCGTAGCAGAGCTTGAGCGACCCCGGCATCGCCTCGGCCGCCGTGGCGATCTGCACCATCGGTGATTCGGCCACGCCGGCGAGCTCGCGGGTGTATCGCACGGGCGCATTCTACTTCGCCCGTCCGCCTGACGGCGGACGCTACCCTGCGGGGCCCAGCATCATCTGGCCCGCGATCTCGCGCACGATCTTCGCGGCCACGCTGGCCGTGACGCCGCCCAGGTCCTGCGACGGATTGAACTCGACGACATCGGCGCCCACGATCGGCCCGCGCAGCTGGTGGATCATCGTCAGGACGTCGCGGACGCCCAGGCCGCCGGGCTCGCGATGCGAGACGCCGGGCGCGAAGGCCGGATCGAGGCCGTCGAGATCGACCGAGACGTAGACCGGGCCGTCGATGGCCGGCCGCGCGCCGCTGGCGAAGTGCCGCATCTCGATGCAGTTCACGCCGAACCGCGCGATCTGGTCGCGCTGGTGGGGCGTCAGCGTGCGAATGCCCACCTGCACCAGCGTGACGCTGGGGCATTCCTCCATGATGCGCGCGAACGGGCAGGCGTGCGACAGGCGATCGCCTTCGAAATGGTCGTAGAGGTCGCCGTGCGCATCGATGTGGAGAATCGTCAGCGTGGGCCGTTCAGCCGTGACCGCCATCAGGATCGGGTAGGTGATCGAGTGGTCACCGCCGAGGGCGATGGGTTGGAACCCGCTGGCCAGCAGGGCGCCAATGCCCATCTCGATCTGGTCACGCGCCCTGGCCGAATGCTCGGCCAGGGTCAGGTCGCCCGCGTCGGTCAGCCGGGCAAGGTCGGCGCCGTTCTCGGTGAAGGTGTTCCCGGCCGGCGACCACAGCGCCTGGCGGATCACCGGCGGCCCGGCCGCGGCGCCGCGCAGGAACGAGGAACTGGCGTCGTAGGGCAGGCCGATGAGCTGCGGTGCGGCTGGCGGCATGGGCGTCCTACATTCCCGGCGGGGTGAACCGTCCGTCGTTGGCGAGCCATCCGCCGTCCACGAACAGGATCGTGCCGGTGACGTAGCTGGCCGCGTCCGAGAGCAGGAACACCGTCGGCCCTGCCATTTCTCCGGCCGTGGCCCAGCGCTTCATCGGGGCCTTGTCGGCATAGGCACGGTACCAATCCGCTTGCGACTTGATTGGCTCCGTCAACGGCGTTTCGGTCACGCCCGGGCCCACGGCGTTGACGCGCACACCCTGCTCACCCCACTCGGTCGCGGCGGTCCGCACCAGTTGCACAATGCCGGCCTTGGTCATCGAGTAGACCGACTGCCCGGGCTCCGTCACGAGCGAGCGGATGGACGAGAACAAGACGATGCTGCCGGACTTCTGGAGGACCATGAGTTGGCCCGCGGCCTGCAGCACGTTGAAGTTGCCGCGCAGGTTGACGCGAACGACCCGGTCGAACTCTTCGCCGGTGTACTTCAAGATGGGCTTGCGGACATTGATGGCCGGCGTGCACACCAGGCCGTCGAGTCCCGGGCGGTGGCGCAGCGCGGTGGCGAGGCCATCGCGCACCGAGGCCTCGTCGGCAATGTCCATCACACCCGCGTCGGCCGAGCCGCCGGCCCTGGCGATCATCTCCGCGGTCGTCGCGGCGTTGGCGGCGTTGATGTCAAGGCAAATGGCGTGGCCGCCCTGTTGAGCGACCCCCAGGGCAACCGCCTGGCCGATACCGGAACCGGCGCCGATCACGGCAATGGCTTTTCCATCCAATCTGAACATGGCGTACATGATACGAGATAAAATTCACGCGTGTCGTCGCCTGCCGAACGGATTCTCGCTGAAGTCGACCGCGCCGCTGACGAGATTGTCGAGTTCGCGGCCCGGCTCGTGCGCATTCCCACGGTGAACCCGCCGGGAGAGGAATACGACGCGTGCGCCAACGCGATTGGCGATCAGCTGCGGGCGCACGGCGCCGACGTCCACCTGCTGCCGGCGATCGGCAAGCTCGAACACACCTCGCGCCATCCCCGCATCAACGTGGTCGGGCGTCACTCGGGGCAGGCCCAGGGGCCGGCGATTCACCTGAACGGGCACTTCGATGTCGTGCCCCCGGGACAGGGCTGGACGCGCGATCCGTTTAGCGGCGAAGTCGTCGGCGACCGGCTCTATGGCCGCGGGTCCTGCGACATGAAGGCGGGCCTGGCAGCGGCGGTGTTTGCGGCCGAGGCGATTCGCCGGGCCGGGGTCGCGCACGCCGCGCCGATCGAGATCAGCGGCACGGTAGATGAGGAAAGCGGCGGGTTCGCCGGCGTGGCCTGGCTGGCCGAGCATCGCTGGATTTCACGAGAGCGGACCAAGGCAGTGATCATCCCGGAGCCGTTCGGCGTCGATCGGGTATGCGTCGGGCATCGCGGCGTCTACTGGTTCGAGGTGGTGACCGAGGGGCGCATTGCGCACGGCAGCATGCCGTATCTGGGCGTCAACGCCGTGGAGGGCATGTCGCACCTGCTCGACCTGGTGCGCGACGAGCTTGGACCGGCGCTCCTGGGGCGCGTGACGGCCATGCCGGTGGTACCAGAAGGATCGCGCCACGCCACCATCAACATTAACGGCATCGACGGCGGCCAGGCGGTCGACGAAACGCCGAGTCCCTGCGTCGCCGATCGCTGCCGCGTGGTGTTCGACCGCCGGTTCCTGCTCGAAGAGGGGTTCGCGCGCACCCGGGCCGAGATTGCCGGGCTGGTCGCGAAGGCGCAGGCACGGATGCCCGCGGTGCGCTTCTCGATCGCGGACCGGATGATCGTGGAGCCGACCCGCGCACCCGAGGACGCGCCGGTGATCGCCGCGCTCACCAGCGCGATCGCCCGAGTGGTGGGCCGGCCGGCGTCATTGGTGGCCAGTCCCGGCACTTACGATCAGAAGCACGTCGACCGCATTGCGGGCGTGCCGCACTGCGTGGCCTACGGCCCCGGCGACCTGGCGATGGCGCATCAGCCTGACGAATACTGCTCGATTGCGGATATTGTGATGGCAACCAAGGTGCTCGCGCTTGCCGTCGTCGCGCTCGCGGACTAGGGCAGGTAGGGCAGGTAGGGCGGGTAGGAGACGAGATGACCGGACAAGAAATGGTGGCGCTGTCGAAACAACACTCGCTCTACGAGTGGTCAGCGCAGGCGCACGTCGATCCCATCCCCGTGGCGAAAGCCAAGGGCATCCATTTCTGGACGCCCGAGGGTAAGCGCTTCATCGACTTCAACAGCCAGTTGATGTGCGTCAACATCGGCCACGGCGATCCGCGGGTGATCAAGGCGATCCAGGACCAGGCGGCGACGCTGGCCTACGCCAACCCGTTCATGGCCACCGAGGCGCGCGCCAGGCTGGGGCAGAAGCTGGCGGCCATTTGCCCCGGCGACATCGACGTCTTTTTCTTCACCAACGGCGGCGCCGAAGCAAACGAGAACGCGATTCGCATTGCGCGGCTCGCGACCGGCCGCCACAAGATCCTCGCGCGCTACCGGTCGTACCACGGCGGCACCGGCGCCAGCCTCACGGCGACCGGTGATCCGCGGCGCTGGGCGATGGAGCCCGGCATGCCCGGCATCGTCCACGTGCCGCATCCGCATCACGGCTTGAAGCGCGGCACGCTCTCCGGCCCCGACGCGCTCGCCGAACTCGAAGAAGTGATCATGCTCGAAGGGCCGCAGACCATCGCGGGCTTCCTGATGGAGACCGTGACCGGCACCAACGGCATCCACGTGCCCCCCGACGGCTATCTCGAAGGGGTGCGCACGCTCTGCGACAAGCACGGCATCCTGCTGATTTGTGACGAGGTGATGTCGGGCTTCGGCCGCACCGGCGAATGGTTCGCGGTCGATCACTGGCAGGTGGTCCCCGACATCCTGGTGATGGCCAAGGGCCTGACGAGCGCCTATGTCGCGCTCGGCGCCGTCGGCATCCGCCGTTCGATCGCGGATCACTTCAAGGAAAAGGTGTTCTACGGCGGCCTCACCTATAACAGCCATCCGCTCGGCTGCGCCGCGGCCCTCGCCACCATCGCCGTGTACGAAGAAGACAACCTGATCGAGCGCGCCAGGAAGATGGGCGCGGTCATGGGCCAGATGCTGGCCGAGCTCAAGGCCCAGCACCCGTGCGTGGGCGAGGTCCGCTCCATCGGCCTGTTCGGTCTCGTCGAACTCGTCAAGGACCGCACCACCATGGAACCGTTGGCGCCGTTCAATGGCACGTCTCCGGCCATGCAGGCGCTCGGTAAGTTCTTCCGCCAGGAAGGGCTCTACACGTTCGTGCGCTGGAACACGTTCTTCACCAACCCGCCGCTGTGCATCACCGAAGCGGAACTGGCCGAGGCGTTCGCGATCATCGACAAGGGCCTCCATATGACGGACCAGGCGCTCGGCTGACGCCCACCGTGGGGCACGCCACTCCGCGGCATCGTGGGGATCGCCCGCTCACGCGCGCTCGTGGTGGAGGGCTGGCTGCCGGGCATCACCGTCAACCGCAACCAGGAAGTCGGGGGCGGCCAGGTCCCGACTCCCGGCTCCCGGCTAGAATCAGGGAGCATGTCACTTCGCGACGTCATCATCATTGGCGCCGGGCCGTCCGGACTCGCCACCGCCATCGCCGCCAAGCACTTCGGCCTCGACTACCTCGTCCTCGAAAAAGGGTCGCTGGTCGACGGCATTGCGCGGTTCCCCATCAACATGGTGTTCTTCACCACTCCGGAGTTGCTGGAGATTGGCGGCATCCCGCTGACCACGCCGTACGAGAAACCCACCCGGGCCGAGGCCTTGCGGTACTACCGCAAGGTCGTTGACACGTTCCAGTTGCAGGTCTCGCTGTTCGAAGAGGTGACCGAGGTCGAGGCCGCGACCGCCGACGAGGCCGCCGAGGTCGGTGCGGCAACGCTGTTCCAGGTCCACACCCGCAACGCGCGCGGCGTGACGCGCGTGCGCGAGGCGCGCAACGTCGTGCTGTCGATGGGCTACTACGGCGCGCCGGTGATGTTGGACATTCCCGGCGAAGACCTGCCGCACGTCTCGCACTTCTACCGGGAAGCGCACCCGTACTACCGGCAACGCGTGGTGATCGTCGGCGGCAAGAACTCCGCCGCCGAAGCGGCGCTTGAGATCCACCGCGCCGGGGGCCACGTCACCATCGTGCATCGCGGCCAGGCGTTCGGGGACTCGATCAAGTACTGGGTGAAGCCCGACATCGAGAACCGCGTCAAGGAGGGGTCGATCGCGGCCCACTTCAACGCCCAGCTCGTGGAGATTCGGCCCACCGAGGTCGTGCTCGACTCCGGCGTGACGCTGCCTGCCGAGGGCGTGTTGCTCTTGACCGGCTACCGCGCCGACGCCGACTTCATGCGCCGCGCCGGCATCGACATCAACCCCGAGACGCTCGCGCCGGCATACCACCCCGAGACCCACGAGACCAACGTGCCCGGGCTGTTCGTGGCCGGCGGGCAGGTCGCCGGCAAGAAGACCGGCAGCGTGTTCATCGAGAACGGCCGGTTCCACGGCGAGGTGATTGCCAAGACGCTGGCCGGGCGCATGTAGAATTGTGCATCATGCGCGAAGCCGTCATCGTCTCGAGCAGCCGCACGCCCCTCGCCAAGTCACAACGCGGCTCGTTCAACATCACCCGGCCCGACGATCTGGCCGCGCATTGCATCGTTGACGCACTGGCCAAGGCGCCCGGTCTGGCGCCGGCCGAGATCGAAGAAGTCATTCTGGGCTGCGGCCAGCCACATGGCCCGCAGGGGCACAACCTCGCCCGCGTCGCGGCCTTGCGGGCCGGGTTGCCGGTGTCCACGCCAGGCGTGACCGTGAATCGCTTCTGCAATTCCGGCCTGCAGGCCATCGTCCAGGCGGCCCACATGGTGCTGCAGGAGGGCGTCGAGGCGGCCATTGGCGGCGGCGTCGAATCGATCACGATGATGCAGCGCGACAACTCGCCCAATCCGTGGGTGCAGCAGCACCACCCCGGTCTCTACATGGTGATGGGGGAGACGGCGGAAGTGGTGGCCAAGCGCTACGGCATCAGCCGGTTGGCGCAGGACGAGTACTCGGTGATCAGCCAGCAGCGCGTCGCCCTCGCCCAGGACGGGGGCCTGTTTGCCGACGAGATTGCCCCCATTGATGTCCGCCGCGCCATGCTCGACAAGAAGACCGGCGAAAAGACCGGCGAAGAAGACGCGCGGGTCGAGCGCGACGAGTGCAACCGCGCCGACACCACCCTCGAGGCCCTGCAAAAGCTGCCGCCCGTGTTCGACAAGACCAGCGGCCAGGGCAGCGTGACCGCCGGCAACTCGTCGCAGTTATCGGATGGCGCGTCGGCCACGCTGGTGATGTCGATGGCCCGCGCCAAGGACCTCGGCCTCGCTCCGCTGCTGGTGTTTCGCGGCTATGCGGTGGCCGGATGCGAACCGGACGAGATGGGGATCGGCCCGGTCTATGCCGTGCCCAAGCTTCTCAAGAACCAGGGGCTCACCGTCGCTGACATCGACCTGTGGGAGCTCAACGAGGCGTTTGCGTCGCAGGTGCTGTACTGCCGCGACAAGCTGGGCATCCCGATGGATCGGCTCAACGTCAACGGCGGCTCGATCGCGATCGGCCACCCGTTCGGCATGACCGGCTCGCGGCTGGTCGGCACGATCGCCTACGAGATGCAGCGTCGCCAGGCGCGCTACGGCGTGGTCACCATGTGCGTGGGCGGCGGACAGGGCGCGGCCGCCCTGTTCGAGCGCGCCTAGTCGCCGCTGTCACGAGTGGAAGCCGCGGCCCTCGGCCGCGAGCTTCTCGAGTAGTGCGGCCGGCCGCCAGTAGTCGCCGCAGCGTTCGCGATACTCCTTCACCCGCGCCAGCACCGTGGGCAGGCCCACCGTGTCGGCGTAGAACATCGGCCCGCCGACGTGCCGCGGGTAACCAAACCCGTAGCAGTAGACGGCGTCGATGTCACTGGCGCGCGTGGCGTAACCCTCCTCGAGAATGCGCGCGCCCTCGTTGGCCAGCGCGGTCATGATCCGGGCGATGATCTCCGCGTCGTCCACCTTGCGCCGCGTGACCCCCCGCTTTGCGCCTTCGGCGGCGGCGATCTCATCGACGATGGGATCCGGTATACGCGTGCGGCTGCCGGCCTCGTAGCGGTACCAGCCGGCACCGGTCTTCTGTCCGTACCGGCCCATCTCGTAAAGACGGTCCGGCACTTCCGACTGCGGGCCTTCGGCGCGGGTCTGGCCGGTGAGCTTGAGGTGCTGGCGAATGCGCCAGCCCACGTCGATGCCGGCAATGTCCTGCATGCCGAACGGACCGACCGGCATCCCGAACGCGGTCAGCGCGCCATCCACCTGCGACACCGTGGCGCCCTCCTCCAGCAGCAACAGCGCCTCGCGCATGTAGTACGCCAGCATCCGGTTGGCGACGAACCCGAAGCAGTTGCCGACCACCACGCCGACCTTGCCGAGCTTCTTGGCGAGGGCCAGCGAGGTCGCGATGGCTTCCTTGCTGGTTTGCCTGGCGCGAACAATCTCGAGCAGCTTCATCACGTTCGCCGGGCTGAAGAAGTGGTGGCCGATCACCTGGCCGGGCCGGCCGCTGGCGATCGCGAACTCGTCGATGTCGAGCGTCGAGGTGTTCGAGGCCAGGATGCAGGACGGTTTCGTCACCCGCGCCAGGTCCGCGAACGTGGTCTTCTTCAGGTCCATGTTCTCGAAAATCGCTTCGACCACGATGTCGGCCTGATCGAAGCCGTCGTAGCTGGTGCTCGGGGTGATCAGGGCCATGGTTCGCTCGAACGCCTCGGCCGTCATGCGTCCCTTGGCGACGGTCGATTCGTAGTTCTTGCGAATAGTGGCCATCCCGCGCTGGACCGCCGCCTCGTCGACATCCTTGAGGATCACCGGAATGCCGGCGTTGGCGTAGCACATCGCGATGCCGCCGCCCATGGTGCCGGCGCCGATGACCGCGGCGCGGGCGATCGGCATCACCGGCGTGTCTTTCGGCACGTCGGGCACCTTGGCGGCTTCGCGATCGGCGAAGAACATGTGCACCAGGGCGCGGCACTCGACCGACGTGACGCAGTCGGCGAACAACTCGCGTTCCCGGGCCGAGCCCGCGTCGAAGTCGAGCGAAAGCGCGGCTTCGATGGCGTCCACGGCCTTGAAGGGCGCGGTCACGCCTTTGGCGGTGCCCGCCAGGGTCTTGCGCGTGGCGGCGCACGCGGCCAGTCCGGCCTCGCGGTCGGCGATCTTGTCGGTGAGGGTGCGCGTCTTCCTCGTGTCACCCGCGGCGGCCCTCGCCGCCGCGAACGCGATCGCTTCGTCGAGCAGTGATCCGGTGGCGACCTGATCGACGATGCCGGCCGCGAGGGCGCGGGCGGCAGGCACCGGCTTGCCGGCGGTGCACATCTCGAGCGCCATGGCGGCGCCGCAGAGGCGGGGCAGGCGCTGGGTGCCGCCGGCGCCGGGAATGATCCCCAGCATCACTTCGGGCTGGCCGACCTTAGCGTCGGTGGCCATGACCCGGTAGTGACACGACATGGCGATTTCGAGGCCGCCGCCGAGGGCGTTGCCGTGGATGGCGGCGACCAGCGGCTTGGCGGCGCCTTCAATGCGCATGAGCCGCGCGTGCGTGGCTTCCGACCGCGCCAATGATTGCTCGCGCGTCTTGATGGTGCCGAAGATCTTGATGTCGGCGCCCGCGACAAACGTCGACCCGGCGCCGATCAACACCATGGCATCGACGGCCGCGTCGGCGTCGGCGCGCGCCACCGCCTCTTCGATGCCTTCGAGCACACCCGGCCCCATGGCGTTGACCGGTGGATTGTCGACCGTGAGAATCGCGATGCGATCGCGGACGTCGTAGCGAATCAGCTGTGCCATGGGTGCTTACTCGAGCGGTTTGAGGAAAAGGGGAACGAACTTGCCACCGACCACGTGCGCGGCAACGGTGGTTTGCTCCAGGTGGCCACTGGCGTCGACGCCGAGCAGCTCTGACGGCTTGGCCTCGTCTGGCAGGGTCTTGGCGGCCTCATCCAGCTTGGCGTGAATGGCCCTGGCGTCGGTCGTCGTGCCGGCCAGTTCCATGGCCCGGGCCAGGATGCGCATGGCGCCGTAGGTCAGGCTGACCTCGCGCGGCGGATCGCGCTCGGCACCTTTCTTGGCGCGGTACTTCTCCACGAACCGTGCGGCGCGAAAGTCGGGATGATGCACCGTCGGCATGACGCCGACGGCGTGTTCGAGCATGGCCATCGGCACCAGCTTGTTCATCTCCTCGAATTTCGCCTGGTCCATCACCACGAGGCCGCCCGTGAAGCCCTGCTCGCGAGCGGCCTTGATCACCAGCGCCGTCGCTTGCGATGGTCCGCCGACAAAGAGCACGTCCGGCTTCTCAGACAGCGCCTTGCTGACGACACTGGAGAAGTCGGTGGTGGTGTTGTAGTCAATCTCGTTGTTGGTCAGCAGGGTGCCGCCCTTGCCCTCCCAGACCGCCGAGAAACCCTTCGTCCACTCTTTCGCGTAGGCGTGCGCGCCGGGAATGCGGCCCAGCCGCTTGCCGTGGCCGTCGATCATCGTCTGCGCGAAGGCGTCGAAGTAGATCGGGTATTTCGGCGGAATCATGAGCGTGAGGGGATTGCCGCTTTCCACGATCTGCGGCTCGCTGCTGTAGGCGCCGACAATGAACGGCGGGTCCGAGCCGTTGAAGCCCTGGATGGCGAGAATGCCGCCGCTGTGCGGGCAGAACACCGCGGGCGCGCGGTTCTGGTGGACCAGCCGCTTCGCGTTGGTGGCCGACTCGTTGGGGAAGTAGCGATCGTCGAGCGGCGTCACCGACACCTGCACCGGCCGGCCGGCGACGGTGATGCCGCCGGCGGCATTGATGTCCTCGATCGCCATCTCGAGCCCATCGAGCACGTTGCGGCCATAGAGCGCCGCCCCTCCACTCAATGGTCCCGTGAATCCAACGGTGACGGTCTCGCCGGCCGGACCGGACGAGCAGCCAGCGACCGTGGCGATCACCACGGCGGCGCCTGAGAGGCGAGCGACTAATGCGCGAAAGCTACTCATTGGACTCCTACGCTCCCATGTAAGCGCGCCGTACCTCGTCGTGTGTCATCAACTCCGCAGCCGGTCCTTCAATCACGATGCGGCCGTTTTCGAGCACGTAACCGCGGTGGGCAATCTCGAGCGCCGCGTAGGCGTTCTGCTCGGCCAGGAGCACCATTGTACCGGCGCGGTTAATCGCCGCAACCGCATCGAGCACCTGGCGCACCACCTTGGGCGCGAGACTGACCGACGGCTCGTCGAGCAGCAACAGCCGCGGCTCGGCCATCAGCGCCCGGGCAATCGCCACCATCTGCTGTTGACCGCCGCTGAGCGCCCCGGCCGGGTCGCCGGTGCGCGTCTTGAGCGCCGGAAACAACGTCAGCACGCGCTCGAGCCGCTGTTCGATCGCGGTCCGGTCGTGGCACAGGTAGGCGCCGAGGCGCAGGTTGTTCAGCACCGAGAGCGCCGGAAACAGCTTGCGTCCTTCAGGGCAGTGCGACAGGCCGGTCTCGACGATCTCGCGCGGGCTCAGGGTCGAGAGTTCGCGGCCCGCGAACTGGATAGCGGCGCCGGCGTCGGCGCGGATCAGGCCGCTGATGGCGCGGAACACCGTGGTCTTGCCCGCGCCGTTGGCGCCGAGCAGCACCACCAGCTCGCCTTCACGCACCTCGAGGTTGACCTCGCGGGTGGCCTGAAAGCCGCCGTACGACACGGTGAGGTTCGACACTTGCAGCGTCATTTGTGCCCCAGGTAGGCCTCGAGCACGGCCGGGTCGAGGCGAATCTCGTCGGGCGTGCCCTCAGCGATCTTCTTGCCGTAATCGAGCACCATGATCCGCTGGCACAAGTGCATCACCGCCTGCATCTGGTGTTCGATCAGGCAGACCGTGACGCCGCCGGCGGCAATGCGTTCGATCAACGCAATCAACCCGCGCGACTGCTCCGCGTTGATGCCGGCGAACGGTTCGTCGAGCAACAGCAACCGTGGCCGCGCAACCAGCGCCAGGGCCATCGCGAGCCGCTTCTGCTGTTCCTGCGTCAAGCTGTTGGCGAGCTTGTCGGCGTAGCCCGCCAGGCCGACCAGATCGAGCGCCACGCGCGCGGCGTCATGCGCCTCGCGCTCTTCGCGGGCCAGTCGGCCGCTGCGAATCAGCGCGTCCCACAGGCCCGACTTGGTCTGTTGCCGGTAGCCGACCAGGACGTTCTCGATCGCCGTCGCCTCGGCAAACAGGGTAGTGGCCTGGAAGGTCCGCGCCAGGCCACGGCGCGCCATCTGGTGCGCCGGCAGGCGCGTGACGTCCTCGCCCTCGAACACAATCCGGCCGCTCGTCGGCGGCAGCGCGCCGCTGATCAAATTAAAGAACGTGGTCTTGCCGGCGCCGTTGGGGCCGATGATGCCGGTGATCGAGCCGGCCGCGACCTGGTGGTCGACGCCTTCGACCGCGCGCAGGCCGCCGAACGCCTTGGTGAGGCCGTGGGTCTCGAGCAGCATCATGACCGCCGGCCCCGGATAGACCAGGATCGAATCAAGCCCGCGAGGCCGGTCGGCATGAACAGAATCAACAAGACCAGGCCGAGGCCGAAGATCACCATCTGGTACTCCTGCAGCACCTGCAGGACCTGCGACAGGCCGTAGACGATGAATGTGCCGGCGACCGGGCCCGAGAGCGACCCCATGCCGCCGACCATCACGTAGAGCAGCGAATTGAACGTGACTTCGACGTTGGACGACTCGGGTCCGAGAAAGCCGATGAAGCCGGCATACAGCCCGCCCGCCAGCCCGGCCAGCGCCGCGGAAACGGTAAAGGCCAGCCGCTTGGCGGCCATCACGTCGAGCCCGACCGCGGCGGCCAGCGGCTCGCTTTCGCGAACGGCCATCAGCGTGCGGCCAACCGGCGAGCGCAGCAATCGCGCCGTGGCGACCAGCGTCAGGGCCAGGAAGGCCAGGGCCAAATACGAACGCGCGATGCTGGAATCGAACTGAATCGGACCGATCGACCCCGGACCCGGAATGCCGATCACGCCAACGTGACCGTGGGTGAGCGATTCCCATTTCTGGATCACGATGTGGATGATCAGGCCGACCGCGAGCGTGAAGATCGAGAAGTAGTGCCCCTTGCTGCGCAGGCAGATCGATCCGATCGCGTGTCCGAACGCCGCCGTGACGATGATGCCGGCCGGCAGGCCGAGCCAGAACGCCACGCCCGCCTTGGTGGCGAGCAACGCGACCGTGTACGCGCCGATCCCGAAGAACCCGGCGTGCGCCAACGACAGCTGGCCGGCGAAGCCGACGATGACATTGAGGCCGCAGGCCAGGATCGCGAAGACGTAGCCCTGAGTCAGGATCTGCAGGTAGTACTCGTTCGGCACGAGCAGTGGCAGCCCTGCGCCCGCGGCCAGGGCCACGCCTGGCGCGAACCGCTTGAGCGACGACACTACGCCGCCTCCTTGAACAGGCCGCTCGGCCTGAACGTGAACACCACCGCCAGCACGACAAACGCCACCAGGTCCTGGTAGGTCGCCGAAATGTAGGTCCCCCCCAGGCTTTCGGCGAGGGCCAGCAGGTAGCCGCCCGCCAATGCGCCGGGGACGCTGCCCATGCCCCCGACCACGACAATCGCAAACGCCTTCAACGTGATCATCGTGCCCATCGAGGGATACACCAGGCTGATCGGCGCAATCAGCGAGCCGGCTACCGCCGCCAGCGCGGCGGACATGGCAAACGTCGCCATCGCCACGCGGTTGGTGTCGATGCCGACGAGCAATGCGCCCTCGGGGTTCTGAGCCGTGGCGCGAATGGCCGATCCGGCGACCGTGCGCGTGAGAAACAGCAGCAACCCGACCATCAGCGCGGCCGCGGCCCCGGCGAGAATCAGCCGGTGCTCGGTGACCATCATCCCGAACACCGAGACCACTCCGGTGTGGGGCGAGTCCACGTGCCGGAACTCTTCCCCCCAGATCTTCTGCGCGACGGCCTCGAGAAAGAGCATGACGCCGAGCGCGGCGATCATCGCGTTGAGGTGAGGCGCATGGCGGAGCGGCCGGAACACCAGCCGCTCGAGCGCGGCGCCGAGGACGGCGAGCGCCGCGACCGAGACGGCCATGGCCGCCCAGTAGTTCAGGCCGGCGCGGGTCACCAGCGTGTACGTCAGGTACGCGCCCAGCATGTAGAGGTGGCCGTGCGCGAAGTTCGGCACGTGCATGGTGCCGTAGATCAGCGTCAGGCCCAGCGCGACCAGGCTGTAGACACTGCCGGTGACCAGTCCGTTCAGGACCTGCTGCGCAAAGAGCTCCATTGTCTAGTGGTAGTACCTGACCAGCCACTCCGCGGCGCAGCACGGCTTGGTGCCGCCGTCTCGTTCAACGACCACCGACCACGTGGCCTGCTCGCCACCCTCGACCGGATCCACCCGCAACAGCGTGCAACGGCCCCTGACGCGTGACCCGGCCGGCAGCGCCGACGGAAAGCGCACTTTGTTCAGGCCGTAGTTGATCCCCATCCTGGTGCCGTCGATCGCGCCGACGGCATCCCGCAGCAGCCGGCTTACCAGCGCGAGCGTGAGAAAACCATGCGCGATGGTGCCGCCATACGGGGACTCTCGGGTCGCCCGTTCGGCATCCAGGTGGATCCACTGGCGATCGCCGGTGACGTCGGCGAACTGCGTAATGGCCCCCTGCGTCACGACGTGCCAGGGTGACACCATCTCCTTGCCGATGAGGTCTGCCAGCATGCTCACAGGGGATACCGATTCGCATCGATCACCGCGTCGGCAATGCGCCGGCGGGCGGCAATCGTCTTGACGGGCCCATGGCGCAGCAGCGTGTGCACGCGCTCGAGCAGCGCCGACGCGTCACCCGGTTCGATCGCCGCCAGCGCGTTCTTGGCGGCATGCTCCAGCCGGTCGGCCGCGTCGGCGGCAAACACCTGCACCATGTCGGCGGCGGTCGCCGCGTGCCCGGCGCCACTGGCCTGCATCTTCTCGGCCCTGAGGATCGCGCTTTCGAGCGCGTAGACCTCGATCGCCATGTCGGCGAGCCGGCCGACCACTTCCTGCTCGCCCGACAACCCCTTGCCGAAGACCTGCGCCGCGCGTCCCAGCGCAAAGGCGGTGACGCGTTTCGCCTGCGCGAGCAGGGTCCGCTCAGATGTGGTGGCCAGCTTCAGCCGGACCTCCTCATCCAGTCCGCGCGCGGCCTCCGCGGCAATGGCCGGCGCCACGAGCGCGCTCTTCACCAGCCGGGTGCCGATGATCAGCCGGTTGATCTCGTTGGTACCCTCGTAGATGCGCGTAATCCGCGCATCGCGGTAGGCGCGTTCGGCGGGGAACTCCCGTGAATAGCCGTTGCCGCCATAGATCTGGAGGGCCTCGTCCACCGCGTAGGCAAGCGCCTCGCTGGTCCAGACCTTGTTGATCGAGCACTCGACCGCGAACTCCTCGATCGTCTTCAGCACCGCGGGCACATCGTCTGGATTCACGGCCGCCAGCGCGCGATCGACCTCGCCGAGGGCCCGGAACACCATGGCATCGCCGACGAAGCAGCGCACGGCGATCTCGGCAATCTTGTGCTTGATCAGTCCGAAGCTGCTGATCGCCTGGCCGAACTGGCGGCGCTGCTTGGCGTAGCGCACCGCGCCGGTCAGCGCTTGCTTGGCGCCGCCGATGTTGCGGGTACCCAGTTTGACGCGGCCGAAATTCAGGATGTTGAACGCGACCTTGTGACCTTCGCCGATGGTGCCCAGCACGTTCGCCACCGGCACCTTCACATCGTCGAACATCAGCGCGGTCGTGGACGAGCCGTCGAGCCCCAGCTTGTGCTCGTCGGCGCCGTTGATGACGCCCATGCCGCGTTCGACGATGAAGGCGGTGAAGTGGGTGCCGTCGATCTTGGCGAAGACGGTGAAGATGTCGGCGAAGGCGCCGTTGGTAATCCAGAGCTTCTGGCCGCGCAGGCTGTAGAACTGGCCATCGGGCGTGAGCGTGGCGGTGGTGCGGGCCGACAGGGCGTCGGAGCCGGCCTCGGGCTCGGTCAGGGCAAAGGCGCCGATCAGCTCACCGCTCGCCAGGCGCGGGAGGTAGCGCGCTCGCTGATCGGCGTTGCCGAAGTAGACGATCGGCAGGGTGCCAATGCTGGTGTGCGCGCCGAGCGAGCCGGCAAACGACGGGTTCAGGCTCAGCATTTCGCCGACGCACGCCGTGCTCACCTTGTCGAGCCCCAGCCCGCCATACGCTTCGGGGATCTCGAGCCGCG
The DNA here is from genome assembly GCA_041178345.1 of Acidobacteriota bacterium. GTDB lineage: Bacteria > Acidobacteriota > Vicinamibacteria > Vicinamibacterales > UBA2999 > 12-FULL-67-14b. Next base: position 33,967 of record JBEGVQ010000001.1, read on the forward strand.
TGAAGTCGCGGTCGGCGGCCTTCTGGATCAGTTCGCGGGTCAGGGCCCAGTCGTGTTTGTAGAGGTCGGCCGCGCGCGGCAGCACCTCGACGCGCATGAATTCTTCAGCGGCTCGCCCGAACAGTAGCTGTTCGTCGGAGAGATCCTCGCGGGTGAAGACGGCGCCCGGTTCGGAGTCGGCAACCAGGAAGCGACCGTTGCCCGCGCGGGCTCCGGCATCAGTGGGTACGGCCATGGGGCGGTAAACATAGCACCGGCGGTGGCGCGTCACAAGACGCCCACGCCGGCAGGCGAGTCGGTGTAAGCTTTTCGGCCAATGACGGCACGGCCCCTCAACAGTTTGTTCGACCTGGCCGGGCGCGTCGCCATCGTGACCGGCGGATCGCGCGGCCTTGGTGAGGAGATGGCCGAGGGCCTCGCCGAAGCCGGCGCTGCGCTCATGCTGTGCGCCCGTCGCGAGCAGTGGCTGACGCCGACGCTGGACCGGTTCCAGGGCCGCGGCTTCCGGGCCGCCGGCCTGGTCTGCGATGTGACGCAGCCGGAACAGGTGCAGGCGGTCGTGGACAAGACGATGTCGGTGTTTGGGCGCGTGGATATTCTCGTCAACAACGCCGGCGTCACGTGGGGCGAGGCGCCCGAAACGATGCCGCTCGACAAGTGGCAGCGGGTGATCGACGCCAACCTGACCGGGGCGTTCCTGTTCTCGCAAGCGGCCGGCCGCGAGATGCTCAAGCAGCAGTATGGCCGGATCATCAACATCGCGTCGGTCGCGGGCTTGCAGGGGTCGGTCCACGGCGCGCACTACGCCGGCTACGCGGCCAGCAAGGCCGGGTTGATGGGGCTGACGCGTGAGCTGGCGGCGTCGTGGGGCCGCAGCGGCATTCGCGTGAATGCCATCGCGCCGGGCTTCTTTCATTCGCGCCTGGCCGATCCCGCAATTGGCCAGGCCGAGCCGCAGATCAAGGCGACCAGTCCGATTCCGCGGGTTGGCGCGGCCGGCGAACTCAAGGGCGTCGCCGTGTTCCTGGCGGCCGACGCGTCGAACTACATCACCGGCCAGACCATCGTGGTCGACGGCGGCCGGACGATCACCTAATGGCGGCAGACCAGGAACGTCCCAGGCCGTGGCTCGACCACTACGACTACTGGGTGCCGCGCCACACCAACTACCCGCGGCGGCCGCTGTACGAGATCCTGCGGCGTGCGGCGGCCGAGCGCCCCGAACTGCCGGCGACGACGTTTCTCGGTGCGGACCTGACGTTTGGCGAGCTGAAGGAGCGGGTCGATCGGCTGGCCACGGCATTGGCGCGCCTGGGAGTCGTGAAGGGCGACCGCGTCGGCATCATGCTGCCGAACTGCCCGCCGTATGTGATTGGCGTGTTCGCCGTCCTGCGACTCGGCGCCACGGTCGTCAACATCAACCCGGCGTTCACGCCGCCCGAGGTCGCCTTCATCGTGCGCGATTCGGGTGTCCGGATGGTCTTGACGCTGGACCTGCTGGCGCCGGTGCTGTCGGCGCTGCAGCCGGGCATGGCGCTCGAGAGCATCCTCATCACGGCGCTCAGCGAGTATTCGCCAGCGGCCACGCCGCCGGCCGCCGCGCCGGGCGTGATGCGCCTGGCGGATCTGATCGCCGGCGCCACCGAGATCGATCTGCCTCGCGTGGCCATTGATGCGGATGTAGACGTGGCGGTGCTGCAATACACGGGCGGCACGACGGGCGTGCCGAAGGCCGCCATGCTGACGCACCGCAACATCTTCGCCAACACCATCCAGACCGAGTTGTGGCATTCCCGCAGCATCGAGCGGGGGCAGGATCGCTTCCTGCTGGTGATTCCGTATTTTCACATCTACGGCCTGACGGTCGGCATGATGCGTGGGATTTGGCAGAACGCGCGGCAGATCCTGATCCCCAAGTACGACGTCGAGGCCGTGCTCGCGGCGTTGCGCGACTACCGGCCGACCTACTTCCCGGCGGTACCGACGATCTTCGTGTCGCTGCTGAACCATCCGCGCCTGCGCGAGTTCCATCTCGACCGGGTCGGCACCTACAACAGCGGTTCGGCGCCCTTGCCCGTGGAGGTGCTGGAGAAGTTCGAGCGCCTGGTCAACGTGACCCTGAACGAAGGATACGGGTTGTCCGAGGCGTCACCGGTCACCCATTCGACCCCTCACCTGGCCCGCCGCAAGCCGGGCAGCATCGGCCTGCCGATGCCGGATACCGACCTCAAGATTGTCGATCTCGAGACCGGCACACGGGAACTGCCGATCGGCGCGGAAGGGGAGCTGTGCGTGTCGGGGCCGCAGGTGATGAGGGGCTACTGGAATCGCCCTGACGAAACCGCCATCGCGCTGCGCACCGACGCCGACGGCGTGGTCTGGCTGCACACCGGCGACGTCGCGCGCCTCGACGAAGACGGCTACACCTTCATCGTGCAGCGCAAGAAGGACCTGATGATCGTGGACGGCTACAACGTCTATCCGTCAGAGGTCGAGGCGGCGCTCTACACCCATCCCGCGGTGATGGAGGCGGCGGCCTTCGGCGTGCCGCACGGCTATCACGGCGAGGTGGTCAGGGCGGCCGTGGTGCTGAAGCCGGGACAGGCCGTGGTGCCTGACGAACTGCGCGCGCACTGCGCCAGCCGGCTCGTCGAGTACAAGCGCCCGCGCGTGATCGAGATCCGCGCGAGCTTGCCGAAATCAACCGTGGGCAAAGTGCTCTACACCACACTGCGCGCCGAGGCGGCCGTCCCGAATGCTTGAGCCATCATCACGATCACGCGAGTTGCGCGAGCGCCTGCTCGCATTCTTCGACCAACACATCTACCCGAACGAAGCGCGGTTCCACCAGCAGATCCACGACGGCCGCTGGCAGGTCCCGGCGATCGTCGAGGAGCTGAAGGTCAAGGCGCGGGCCGAGGGGCTGTGGAACCTGTTCCTGCCGGCCAGCGATCACGGCGCGGGCCTGACCAACCTCGAGTACGCGCCGCTCTGCGAGGTGATGGGGCGCTCGCTGGCGTTCGGGCCCGAGGTGTTCAACTGTTCGGCGCCCGACACCGGCAACATGGAAGTCCTGACGCGCTATGGCACGCCGGAGCAGCAAGCGCGCTGGCTTGCGCCGTTGCTCGATGGCCGCATCCGGTCGTGCTTTGCCATGACCGAACCCGACGTCGCCTCGTCTGACGCCACCAACATCCGCTCGACCATCGTGCGGGACGGCGATCACTATGTGCTGAACGGCCGGAAGTGGTGGATCTCCGGCGCCGGCGACCCGCGTTGCCAGATTGCCATCTTCATGGGACAGAGCAATCCGGATGCGACACCGCACCAGCGCCAGTCGATGATCCTCGTTCCGATGGACACGGCAGGCATCACGATCAAGCGCATGATGACGGTGTTTGGCTACGACGATGCGCCGCACGGCCACGCTGAAATCACGTTCGAGGACGTGCGGGTGCCGGGCGCGAACATCCTGCTGGGCGAGGGGCGTGGGTTCGAGATTGCGCAGGGCCGCCTCGGCCCCGGCCGGATTCATCACTGCATGCGTTTGATCGGCCTGGCCGAGCGCGCGCTCGAGACGATGTGCCGGCGCGTCCAGGCGCGCGTGGCTTTTGGCAAGACGCTGGCGGACCAGGGCACCATTCGCCGCGACATCGCCGACTCGCGAATTGAGATCGATCAGGCGCGGCTGCTGACGTTGCGGGCGGCGCACCTGATGGACACGGTGGGGAACAAGGCCGCCCGCATGGAGATTGCAATGATCAAGGTGGTGGCGCCGAATGTGGCGCTGCGCGTGCTCGACCGCGCGATCCAGGCGCACGGTGCGGCCGGGGTCAGCCAGGACACGTTTCTGGCCCACGCGTGGGCCGCGGCCCGCACCCTGCGGCTTGCCGACGGCCCCGACGAAGTGCACCTGGAGAGCGTGGCGAAACTTGAGCTGCGGAAGGACTAGTCGACGCTATTTCGGCAAGCCGGGCGGCGTCTCTGACGGGTCGTTCCCGACGACGACCGTCCAGGGCCGCACCGACCAGCTCTTGACGAGCCCTTCGTTAACGTACGGATCCGCTGTCGCGAAGTTCTCGGCCACCGACTGGTCCGCGCCGCGGAACACCAGCAGCGCGCCGGCCGGTTCGCCGAGCGCGCCGGCCATGATCAACTCGCCGCGCGCGTGCGCCTCGCGCACCCCGGCGAGGTGCGCGGGACGAAACGGTGTCCGCTTGTTGATGAAGTCGTCCACGACGTCGTAGGTCAGCACAAAATACGGCATCTCAGTCGTGCAAGCCCCAGGCCCTAGATCGTCATCAGCCAACCGTGGCGGTCGGCGATGCGGCCCGAGCGAATGCCTTCGAGTTCAGCGCCTACTGTCGCGAGGATCGAGTCGGGCGTCATCGCCTTGACCGTGATCTCGCGGTCCTGGTAACGCAAGCGGCCGAGCGGCGCAATCACCGCAGCCGTGCCGACGCCGGCGGCGCCGTCGAGCACGCCCTTGGCCTGCGCGTCGAACACTTCATCGATCGAAATGCGGCGTTCTTCGACGGGGACCTTCATGTCGCGCAGCAGCGTGAGCACGCTGTCGCGCGTGATGCCCGGCAGGATGGTGCCGCCGAGCGGCGGGGTGACGACGGTGCCGTTGATCACGAACACGACGTTCATGAGCCCGGCCTCTTCGACGTACTTGTGCTCCATGCCGTCGAGCCACAGCACGTTGTGGAAGCCCTTCTTCTGGGCCTCGAGCGAGGCGACCATGCTGCCGGCGTAGTTGCCGCCGCATTTGGCGGCGCCGGTGCCGCCGGGGAAGGCGCGCACGTAGACGTCTTCGGCAATCAGGTCCACGGCGCCCGAGAAATAGGGACCGCTCGGGCAGGTCTCGATGATGAACCGGAACGTGTCGGACGGCCGCACGCCGAGGGGCTCGCCGGTGGCGAACATGACGGGACGAATATAGAGGGCGGCGCCGTCGCTTTCAGGAATCCAGTTGCGGTCCAGCTGCACGAGCGCCGCCGTGCCATCAATGAAGATCGAGGCCGGAATCTCGGGCATCGCCATGCGCTGGCAGCTCCGGTTCATGCGGGCGTGGTTGGCGTCGGGGCGAAACAACACCGCGCCCCCGCCGGGCCGCGGAAATGCCTTGAACCCCTCGAAGATGCCCTGGCCGTAGTGCGCCACGGCCGGCGCAGCGGCCATCATCTGCGCGCCGTAGGGAACAATCTTCGGGTCGCCCCACGTGCCATTGGCGTAGTCGGCCACCAGCATGTGATCGCTGAACACCGCGCCGAACGCAGATCGGTCGCGGATGTCCGGCGTCAGCCGGGACGCGGATGTCTTGGTGACCGGGATAGTCGTAGCGAGCATGTCTGAGTCTATCACCGGCCGCCGTGGCCGCTCGGCCGTCTGACAGTTAGCTGTGGCGTGGCGCCTGCCTAACCGAAGTAGAATCCGAGCTATTCGTGTTCGACGCCCTTTTTAGATTCTTGTTCGAGCTTTCCCCGGTGGTGTTCAGCCGGGGGGAATTTCGCTTCGCCGCCTCCACGGGATCGTACGTGGCCGCCGTCGCGGTGGCGGTGGCGGTCGGCCTGACGCTGATGGCGTATCGCTCGGGCCGCGGCCGCGCCCGCGACCGCGCCACCCTCGCGACCATTCGCATTGCCCTGCTGGCCATCCTCCTGGTGTGCCTGTTTCGCCCGCTGCTGATCGTCAAGGCCGCGGTGGCGCAACAAAATTTCCTGGGCGTGCTGCTGGACGACTCGCGCAGCATGCAGATCGCCGACCACAACGGCCAGGCGCGCGCGTCGTTTATCAGCGAGCAACTCACCGGTCCCAACGCGGCGCTCCTGGCCGCGCTGTCCGAGCGCTTCACCGTGCGGACCTTCCGCTTCTCGGCAGCGCCGGCGCGCACGACCGAGCCGGGCGACCTCACCTTCGGTGGTTCGCAAACCCGCCTCGGCGCGGCGCTCTCGGGCGTGCGCCAGGAATTGGCCGGCCTGCCGGTGGCCGGGCTGGTGATGGTGAGCGACGGGGCCGACACCGCCGACGCGGCGCTCGGTGACGCGCTGCTTGGCCTCAAGGCCGAGGGGCTGCCGGTGTTCACCGTTGGCGTCGGCCAGGAACAGTTGTCGAAAGACATCCAGGTCGGCCGCATCGCGACGCCCAAGACCGCCTTGAAGGGCACCACGTTGATGGTGGACGTGGTGTTGTCCCAGTCGGGGTTCGACGGCCAGCCGGTCACGCTCGACGTGGAAGACGAAGGCACGCTGGTCAGCACGCAACAGGTCACGCTGCCCGATGCCGGCACGCCGGCCTCCATCCCGGTGCGGTTCACGGTCACCGAGGCCGGCCCGCGCGTGCTGCGCTTCCGGGTGTCGCCGCAGCCAGGCGAGCTGGTTACCGAGAACAACGCGCGCGAGGCGCTGATCGACGTCCGCGATCGCAAGGAGAAGATCCTCTACTTCGAAGGCGAGCCGCGCTTCGAGATGAAGTTCATCGGCCGCGCCGTCAAGGACGACAGCAACCTGATTCTCACGGTGCTGCAGCGCACGGCCGACAACAAGTACCTGCGCCTCGGCGTCGACACGCCGGACGAGCTCGCGGCCGGGTTCCCGAAGACCCGTGAGGAGCTGTTCGCATACCGCGGCCTCATCCTCGGCAGCATCGAGGCCGGCGCCTTCACGGGCGACCAGCTGCGCATGATCGCGGAGTTTGTCGATCGGCGTGGCGGCGGGTTGCTGACGCTCGGCGGGCCGCGCGCCTTCGCCGAGGGCGGCTACGCCGGCACCGCCGTGGCTGACGCGCTGCCGGTGGTGCTCGATCGCACGCGGACGCAGCCCAAGGACACCGTGTCCCGGCTCACCGTGAGGCCGACCCGGGCCGGCAGCGCCACCGCCGTCACCCAGCTCGCGGCCAACGAAGCGGCATCGGCCGAACGCTGGAGCACCCTGCCCGGCATTACCACGGTCAATCGCATCGACGCCGTCAAGCCCGGTGCCACGGTGCTGCTGAGCGGCACCGACGAGGCGCGCGCCGAACGGCCGATGCTGGCGTTCCAGCGCTACGGCCGCGGCAAGGCGTTTTCGTTCCTGCCGCAAGACTCCTGGATCTGGCAGATGCACGCCAGCATTCCCGTGGAGGACATGACCCACGAGAACTACTGGCGCCAGTTGCTGCGCTGGGTCGTGGACGATGTGCCGGACCAGGTGGAGCCGAGCCTGACGACGGAACGGGTGGAGCCGGGCGAGGCCGCGACGCTCGTAGCGAATGTCGTCGATCCCTCTTTCGTCGAACTGAACGACGCCGTCGTCATGGCGACCATCACCGGTCCCGACGGCCAGATCTCGGACCTGCCCATGACGTGGGACGGGGAGCGTGCCGGGCGGTACTCGGTCGCGGTGCCGACCACGGCGCCGGGCTGGTACGAGGCCAGGCTCGACGCCATGCGCGGCGGCAAGTTGCTCGGCAGCACCGTCACCCACTTCCGCGCCGCGCCGGGCGAGGCCGAGTTCTTCGACGCCACCATGAAGGCGGCGACCCTGAAGCGGATTGCCGAGGACACCGGCGGGCGCTACTACGACGCCGCCAGCACCGCGACGCTCGCCGATGACCTGCGCTATACCGGCCGCGGCGTCACCAGCGTGGAAGAGCACGAGCTCTGGCACCTGCCGATCGTGCTGATGCTGCTCGTCGGCCTGCTGTGCGCGGAATGGGGGTACCGACGTGTTGTCGGCCTTGCGTAACGTCATCGGCGTGGCGGCGATCGCGACCTTGACGGTTGCTGCCTCCATGGCCTTGGGCGCCGCAGCCTTGGCGGAGGCGGCCCAAGACTTCCCGGGCTTCCGCAGCCGCCGGCCCCCGCCCGTGATGGAGCCGGGGCAGGCCGAGTACGACGGCCGGTTCGTGTTCACGCGCTTGCGCTACGGCCCTCCCGACCTCCGGATGCTGCGCCGCGAGCCACCGTGGGCGCACGACTTCCCGCGCGCCGATTTCAATTTCACGAAGATCATGGCCGAGCTCACGTTTGCCCGGACGGCCATGGACCAGGGCAACGTGCGGATGCTTGACGATCCGGACCTGGCGATGTTTCCGGTCGCCTACATGTCGGAGCCAGGGTTCTGGACCCTGAACGACGCCGAGGCCGAGGGGTTTCGGGCCTACCTGCAAAAGGGCGGCTTCGTGATCTTCGACGACTTCCGCGAAGACCACCGCGACAACCTGGTGCACCAGATGCGGCGCGTGCTGCCCGACGCGCGCTGGGTGCCGCTCGACGCCTCGCATCCGATCTTTCATTCGTTCTTCGAGATCGACTCGCTCGAGGTCGAGGGCTATTACGGCATGACCGAGTGGACCGGGATCTTCGAGGACAACGATCCGGCGCGCCGGTTGCTGGCGGTGGCCAACTACAACCACGACCTGGGCGAGCTGTGGGAGTTTTCCGATACCGGCTACGTGCCGGTGGATTTATCGAACGAGGCGTACAAGTTTGGCGTGAACTACGTCATGTACGCGATGACGCACTAATACAGTATGTGGCGTCCGCCTTGAGGCGGACTAGTGAGAGGAGCCTCCGTGGACACCGTTGACATGAACTCGCCGGATGATCTCGCCCTTGCCGACCGCATGAAGGACGGCCGCGACCAGATCATCCGCGAGTTGAAGAAGCTGATCGTCGGGCAGGATGAGGTCGTCAACCAGGTGCTGCTGACCTTGTTCGTCGGGGGCAACAGCCTGCTGATTGGCGTGCCCGGCCTCGCCAAGACGCTGTTGATCCACACCATGGCGCGGGTGCTGGACCTGAAGTTCTCGCGCATCCAGTTCACGCCCGACCTGATGCCGTCCGACATCACCGGCACCGACATTATCCAGGAAGACGCCGCCACCGGCCGCCGCCAGATGGTGTTTTCACCCGGGCCGATCTTCGCCAACATCGTGCTGGCCGACGAAATCAACCGCACGCCGCCCAAGACGCAGTCGGCCTTGCTCGAAGCCATGCAGGAACACCGCGTCACCATCCAGGGCCGCACCTACAAGCTCGAAGAGCCGTTCTACGTGTTCGCGACCCAGAACCCGATCGAGCTCGAAGGCACGTATCCGCTGCCCGAAGCCCAACTCGATCGCTTCATGTTTCACATCGTCATGGAGCACCCGCCGGAAGAGGAAGAGTTCCTCGTCGTGAAGACGACGACGGCGATTCTCGAGCCGACGTTCGAGCGGCCGGTGAGCGGGCCCGACCTGGTGGCGTTCCAGCGGCTGGTGCGCCGGGTGCCGGTGGCCGATCCGGTGATGCGCTACGCGCTGTCGCTGGTTCGCGCCAGCCGCCCGAAGTCGCCGACCTGCCCCGACAACGTCAAGAAGTGGGTGGCGTTCGGCGCCAGCGTCCGCGCGGCGCAGTTCCTGGTGCTTGGCGGCAAGGCCCGCGCCCTCACCAGCGGCCGCTACCACGTGAGCTTCGACGACATTCGCGCAATCGCGCACTCGGTGCTGCGTCACCGCGTGCTGACCAACTTCCATGCGCAGTCGGAAGGCGTCACGAGCGACCTGCTGATCGACCGCCTGATCGAGGCCGTGCCGTCGCCGCGTTCGGGCATGTAGGGCTGGTAGGGAGCTAAATGTCAGTACATCAACCCATCCCCGGCGCGCGCTTCGTGGACCCCGTGGTCCTGTCGCGCATCGGCAACCTGGAGATGGTCGCCAAGACGGTGGTCGATGGCCTGATCAACGGCACCCATCGCTCGCCGTTCTTCGGCGCGTCGGTGGATTTTGCCGAGCATCGTGGCTATGTCGCCGGCGACGACATCCGGCGGGTGGACTGGCGCGTTTACGCGCGCACCGACAAGTACTACATCAAGGAGTTCGAGGCCGATTCGAATGCCAACTTCTCGGTGCTGCTCGATGTCTCGAAGTCGATGAGCTTCGGCGAGAAGCTGTCGAAGCTGGATTACGCCAAGACCCTGGCGGCGTGCCTGACCTACCTCGCCAACCAGCAGCGCGACCGGGTCGGTCTCGTGACGTTCGACGAGGGCATCGTCGAGCATGTGCCGCCGTCGGCCAAGCACATGGATGTCGTGTTGCACACGCTCGACCGGGCGAAGGCGGAGAAGGCTGGGCACCTGGTGGCGCCGATCAAGCGGCTGGCCGAGCACTTCGGCCGCCGCGGCATCATCGTCGTGATCTCGGACTTCTATGCCGAGCCGGACGAGATCTTCGAAGCGGTGGGGTTGCTGCGGTTCCGCGGCAACGATGTCGTCCTGTTTCACGTGCTCGATCCGCAGGAGGTCGACTTCTCCTTTGCCGAGCCGTCCAGTTTCGAGGATCTCGAGAGCGGCGACCAGATTCCGATTGTGCCGGCGGCGCTCGCGGACCAGTACCGGTCGCTGGTGGCGGCGCACATCGAGGCCCTGACCACGCGGGCGTCGCAGCAGCAGATTGACTACCTGCTGCTCAACACCAGCCAGCCGCTCGATTACGCGCTGTTCCGCTTCCTGTCGATGCGCGAACGCATGTCCAGGACCAGGTAGCCCGTGTCGTTCCTGACGCCCCTCTTCCTGCTCGGTCTCGCGGCGCTCGCGATCCCGGTACTGGTGCACCTGACCCAGCGCGAGCGCAAGTCGGTGATCGCGTTCCCGTCGCTGATGTTCCTCAAGAAGATCCCCTACGAGTCGGTGCAGAAGCGCCGCATTCGCGACTGGCTGTTACTGGCGATGCGGCTGGCGGCGCTGGCGCTGATCGTCGCGGCGTTCGCGCGGCCGTTCCTGCGCGGGTCGGAGATTGCCGCCGCGGCCGGCGGCGCGCGCGAGATCGTGGTGCTGCTCGACCGCTCGTATAGCATGGGCTACGGCGATTCGTGGTCGCGGGCGCAGCGGCTCGCCGCCGACGCCATTGCCTCGGCCACGCCCGCGGACCGCGTGTCGCTGGTGCTGTTTGCCGACCACGCCGAAGTGGTGCTGCGCTCGACGCCCGATCGGTCGCGCGCGGTGGCCGAGATCAACGCCGCCTCGCCCGGTCCGGGCGCGACCAAGTACGGGCCGGCGCTGAAGCTGGCCGGCAGCGCGCTGGCCGAGTCGCTGTTGCCGCGGAAGGAAGTGATCGTGGTGTCCGACTTCCAGCGCAGCGGCTGGCAGCCCGACGACACGTTGCGCCTGCCGGGCGGCACCGTGATCACGCCGGTCATGGTGGACGGCGCCACCGGCCCGAGCCTGGCCTTGACGCCCGCCACCTTGCTGCGCACGCGCGACGCGGGCCAGCCCGAGCGGGTGACCGTCACGGCCGGCGTGCTGAATCGCACGGCGGCGCCGGCCGCCGCGGTGCCGGTGCAGCTCGAGATGGACGGCCGCATCGTGCAGACGCTGACGGTGGACGTCGCCGGCAGCGCCTCGGCGACCGTCACCTTCGCGGCGGTGTCGATCGCCGCGACCACGACCCGCGCGACCGTGCGCCTCGGCACTGACGCCGCCGCTGGTGTCGCCGTGCAGACTGGTGTCGCGCCGGCGGCGTCCGCGATCGACGCGCTGGCGCGCGACAACGTGTTCAACTTCGTCATTACGCCGAGCGCGCCGGTGCCGGTCACGGTGGTCACGCAGGGGAGCCGCGGCGACGCCAACCTGTACCTGTCGCGCGCGCTCGCCATTGGCGAGGCGCCGCGCTTCGAGACGTCCCTGCAGTCGGTCGAGGCCCTGGCCGGCGACGTCGTGAATCGCGCGCGGCTGCTGATCCTGAACGATCTCGCGGTGCCCGAGGCGGCCGCGGCGCGGCTGGTCACGTTCGTCGAAGGCGGCGGCGGGCTGTTGATGGCGCTCGGCCCGCGCGCGTCGTGGCCGTCGGCCCGCGAGGCGTGGCTGCCGGCGGTGATCGGCGCGCCGGCCGATCGCACCCGCGGCGCGGCGGCCAAGTTGAGCGGCATGGATTTCGGGCACGCGGTGTTCGAGCCGTTCCGCGCGCCGCGCAGCGGCGACTTCTCGACCGCGCGGTTCTACTCGTACCGCGGCTTGAAGGCCGCCAAGGACGCCACCGTGCTGGCGCGGTTCGATACCGGCGAGCCCGCGCTGATCGAGAAAGCCATTGGCCGCGGTCGCGTCGTCATGTTCGCCTCGACCATCGATCTCAGCTGGAACGACCTGGCGCTGAAGCCGGTGTTCCTGCCGTTCGTGCACCAACTGGGCCGGTACCTGTCGGGCTTCCGCGAGCAGCCCGCGTACTTGACGGTGGGCGAAGTGCTCGACATC
>JBEGVQ010000002.1:0-7326 GCA_041178345.1 Acidobacteriota bacterium
GGCGAACTGGTGATGCCGAGGCTGGTCCACACCGACGCCACCCCGTTCTCCATGTCGGCCATGCGGCTGGCCAGCGTGGCATCGAGCGGCGTGGGCATGAACCGCGCCAGCGAGCGAATGCGGCGGTGCTCGCGATCGATCGCCTGGCCCATCAGGATCAGCACCTCAGCGCCGGCCCGCTGCGACGGCCCCATCTGCGCCACCGCCCGCCGCCCATCTTCGGCGAGCCGCGCGTGCGCGCCCACCATCAGGTGCGACAGCAGCGCTTCGGCGCCGTCGTTCGGCAGCGTGGCCAGGAAGTAGGCGGCCGCGGCGGCGGTGGCCGCCGCGTGATCGCGCGAAGCCCAGGCGTTCACGACAATGGTCGTCGTGGGAATGCCGTAGGGGTCGAGCCGCAGCTGCCCGAGATCCTCGAACGGCCGCACCTCGGCCACGTAGCCGTCGCGGCGGATCAGGACTTCGACGACTTCGTCGGCAATGCTCGCGCCTGACCATGGCGCACGAACGACCTGCAGCGGCCGATCGGCCAGCTCGGCGACGTGAATCGCCGCCTTGACTCCCGCCTTCATCGATTCGTCGATGGCCCAGGCCACGCGAATCGATCGGGCCGGTGGCGGGATCGTCTTGCTGGCGACCAGCGCGCTCAGCTTGCGGGCCGCGCGCGATGCCGCTGCGCACTCGTCCTTGCGGCAGGTCAGCAGGATCGATCCGGCATCACGGTCGGTGCCGGCGGTTTCCGGTGACGATTCCGCGGTCAGCGGCTGCTCGTCGATCGCCGACAGGATCGCCGGCGCCAGCAGGGTTTCGGCCGGCGCGAGCGGCGCCCGCTGGCCGAACTGCCAGGCCAGGGCGATGGCAAGCAGCAGCGCGATCATCGGCGCAGCGACCCGATCAGGCGGTCGTACTTCGACAGGATCACGTCCCACCGGTAGTTGCGCTTGATGTATTCCTTGCCGTTGCGGCCCATGCGGTCGCGCATCCGCTCGTCGGCCAGCAACAGCTTGGTGCACTCCAGGAACTCCTCCCGGTTGGCGTAGTACAACCCGGCGTTGCTCTTCTCGCAGTGGTCCACCAGCACTTCCGAGCGCGCGTTGCACAGGATCGGCGTGCCGACCGCCATGGCTTCGAGCGCCAGCAGTGACAGGCTCTCGAACGGCGAGGGGACGACCACGATGGTGGCGGCTTCGAGGGCCTGGAGGCGTTCGCGTTCGGAGAGGAGACCGGCAAAGCGGACCCACGGCACCTCGGGCAGCTGCATCAGCTTCACGCCCATCAGGGTCAGGGCCGCCTCGCCGCCCTGCTCCTTGTAGCTGGTGAAGTACTCGATCAGCTCCTCGCAGCCCTTGCCGGCGTCGATGCGGCCGCCGTAGAGCAGGAACTGGCCCTGCAGGCGGTGCCGCCGGCGGAACTGCGCACCGCGCACCCGCAGGTGCTGCGGCAGGCGCTTGTGAATCTCGTCCTCGTCTTCCGGCTCCGGCTCGTCCGGCTGCGCGCCGTCCTGCAGCAGGTCCACACCGCAGCCGACGGTCTCCTCCGCCGCCGCGCGGAACTCGAACGTCGTCTTCAGGAAGTTCTTCTCGACCTCGGTATTGAAGGCGACCGCCGACGGCTTGGCAAACATCTCGCGGTAAATGCCAAGGTGGATGGCCGGCTCGTCGTGCGCGGTCGGCACCAGGATGCTGCGCGCCGGATCGATCTCCAGGCCCAGCACCGTCGGCGCATACAGGTAGGTGAAGAAGATCATCGCGTCGTACTGCCGGTGATGCTTGTTCAAATACTCGATCAGCTGCGGGCACCACGGGCCCTGCTGTTCGAGCCAGGACATCTCGTCTTCCCGCGTGTGCGGGTGATGGAAGATCCAGTCGGAATACTGGTTAAAGGCGGTGATGTCGCGGGTGTGCGCGTTCTTGAAGCGGCGCACCGTCACCCCGCGAATGCGGTCGGTGCCCTCCGGGTAGTCGTTCTCCCAGGTGATGTAGTCGCGGGCGCAGGTGGTCAGCACCTCGACCTCGTGCTTGGCGGCGAGCCGCTCGGCAATCAAGCGGCAGTGATATTCGGAGCCGCCGAGAATCTCGGCGCCGTAGCGTTGAACGATGAATGCAATCTTCACGATGTCAGCCTTTCGAGCTCGCGGCAGATCCGGGCGTCGCCAAAGTCATTGAGGCGGGCGCGCTGGCCGGCTATCACCTGGGCCCTGAGCGTGTCGTTGTAGGCGAGCTCCCCCAGGAGCTCGGCGGCGTATTCGAGGTCTTTCGGCGCAAACTGCACGCCGGCGCCGCCGAGGGTGTCGGGAACGGCGGTGGAGGAATAGGCGAGGACCGGCACGTCGGCGGCCATGGCCTCGAGCAGGGGGACACAGAATCCCTCGTGCTCGGACAGCGAGATATAGACGCTGGCCATGCGATAGTAAGTGGCGAGGTCTTCATCGGGCACCGGCCCGGTGAACAGGAAGCGGCCCGGCGGCATGCGGTACTGGGCCAGCAGGGCCTGGATGGTGTTGAAGTAGCGCGGCACGGCGTCGGTGCGGCCGACGAAGATGAAGCGATACGACTCGTCCACGTAGCGCTTGTAGTGCTCCGCGAGCTTGATGTGGTCCTCGATCTTCTTGTTCGGGGCAATCCGGCCGACGAACAGGAAGTTGAGGAAGCCATCGGTCCTGAGCACCGCCTCGAGCGCCGGGCGCCGTGGGGCCGCCGTGATCCGCCCGGTGTCGATGGCGATGGGAAAGACACCGGTGTTGGTGAACCCCATGTCCGCGAGTTCCTGCCGGTTGTACTCCGAGTCGCCGAGCGCGACGTCGGTATGGCCGACCAGCGACTTCAGGTCCTCCCGGCTGAGCGCGCACAAGCGGAAGATGTTCGCATCGTAGCCCGCGAAGAAATGCGCCGGCGTCACGTTGTGGTACTGCAGCACCCGGCCGCGGGGCAGCCTGGCGAAGGCCGCCGTCATCGGCGAGACCAGCGCGAAATGAAAGATCGTCAGGTCGCCCGCCCCGGCCGCGGGGTCGGTCCAGTCCCGCACATCGCCACGCAGGTCGTCGTCCATCGTCATGGCGTAGATCTCTGATTCGTGGCCGAGTCCGCGCAGCAGTCCCCGCACGCGGCGCGCCGAATCGCCGATCGCATCGCCCCGATGGGCGGCGGGCACCCATTGATTCACGATCATGGCCGGGAGTCGGCAGTGGGGGGTCGGGAGTCGGAGGGCTGCTCGGTTCCCGGTTCCCGACTCCCGGTTCCCGAGGGTTCGTCAGGCAGGGCCAAGAACGCCGACGGCCGGTAGGCCTTGATCTCGGCGAACTCCTCGGCCAGCCGCACTTGATCCCAGAAATCAAACGCCACCGGCGGGTGTGGACGTCGCGGCGTGGCGAGCAG
The DNA here is from genome assembly GCA_041178345.1 of Acidobacteriota bacterium. Taxonomy (GTDB): domain Bacteria; phylum Acidobacteriota; class Vicinamibacteria; order Vicinamibacterales; family UBA2999; genus 12-FULL-67-14b. Next base: position 3,372 of record JBEGVQ010000002.1, read on the forward strand.
CTGGTCCACGAAGGCGAGCAGCGTCCCGTCGAAGTCCCTGGCTTCGAGGCGATCGAGCGCCGCGTCCTGGCCGTCAATAATGCGCTCGCGCATGGCGCGATCCTCGACCACCGCGTTGACGAGCGCCGCGACCGCCACGGGATGCTTGTCCGAGTAGAGGATGCCGGCCCCATCCATGGTGGCCGGCACCGCAGTGGCGGCATACGCCAGTACCGGCACGCCCATGTGAAAGGCCTCGATCAGGGGCACGCAAAAGCCCTCGTGCTCGCTGGCGCACAGGAACACGTCAGCCAGTTCGTAGTAGGCGGTCAGCTCCTCGTTGGACACGTGACCGGTGAAGTGAACGTCCGAGACGCCGCAGTCGGCTACGAACTGATGCAGCAGCGTCAGGTAGCGCTCGAAGCCCGACTGGGCGCCGACCAGCAGCAGGCGCGAGCGCGGATTGAACCACTTCTTGTACGCCTGGAACGAGCGGATGACGTCCTCGAACTTCTTGTTGGGAATCACGCGCCCGACGAACAACACGTTGACCCAGCCGTCGTCAAACTGGCCGGCGTGCAGGTAGTTGGCAGGGCCACGCAGGTGGCTGAACCCCGGCACGACCGGCAGCACGCCGGTGACGGGGAAGCCAAGGGCAGCCAGTTCCTGGCGGTTGTACTCCGAGTCGCCCAGCGCCAGGTCGCAACGGTCCCGGTAAAGCGCCAGTTCGCGGCGCCCGCGAAAGCACAACTGCACCAGCTCCTTGTGGATGTCGACGAAGTATTCCGGCGGCGTGATGTTGTGGTACACGAGCGCCATCCGCTCGGGCAGCGCATAGGCCACGCGCGAGGCCCGGGAGCCGATCGAGAAATGGTGAAACAGGATGTTGTCGGGATGGCTCGCCTCCACCAGGTCCCGGTAGTCGAGCGTCAGGTCCTCGAGCCGCGGATCAGCGGTCTGGACAAAGATCTCCGACTCGTAGCCGGCCGCCCGCAAGACGCGCTGAATCCCCAGCACCTCGTTGCCGATCGCGTCGCCGTAGCCGAGCGTCGCGAGCACCTGGTGAATCGCGATCGCCACTACTTCGTTCCTTGCCCGCCACCGCCGCCGTTGCCGCCGCCGGACCGGCGCCGGCGCTGCGGCCGCCCTCCGCGCCGTTGATCCCGCCCGCGGTTGCCACCTTCGGGACGACCACCTTGAGGCTTGCCCCGGGCGGAGTCGACGGGCTTGCCGCCTTCGGGACGGGCTGCTTGTGCGGCGTCCGGCTTGGGCCGTCCGTCCGGCCGTGGACCCCGTTGATCACGACGCGGATCGCGCCGTTGCTGATCGCGGCGCGGGTCGCGTGATTGGAACTGCGGCCGCTCCGCCTGGGGCGGCCGGCCCGGCGCCGGCGATTGCGAGACCGCGGGCCGCTCACTTCTCGCGCTCCCGCCGCTTCTCACTTCCGTCTTCTCATTTCTCACTTCGCGGTAAGCCCCGGTTGGCAACTGCTTGACAATGCCGTCGGCCGGCGGCAAGACGCGACGCCGGCGGCTGAACCAGCCCGGCATCGGCTCGATCGTCCGCGCCGAGGGCTCTTTCGCCAGCTGCTCCAGCATGTCGACGTACTTCTTCTCGATCACCGGCCAGGCGTAGTTGCGCTCGAAGAACGCGCGCCCGTTCCGGCCGAGGGCCTGCTGCAGGTTCGGCCCCGAGTCGATCGCGCGCATGGTCTCGGCGAACTCGTGGAAGTTGTCGTAGAACAACCCGGCATTGCTGCGGAGGCACTGGCCCTGCAGCACGTCGCACTTGGCGTTGGCGAGCACGGGCTTGCCCATCGCCCACGCCTCGAGCGCCACCATCGACAGGCTTTCGAGGTACGACGGCATGATCAGCACTTCGGCCGCGGCCATGGCGTCGTACTTGTCCTGGTCGTCGAGGAACCCGAGGTGGTGAATGCGGGGGTGCTTGGGAATGGGCACGTGCGGTGTGCCGATCAGCACCAGGTGCATGCCGTCGACGAGCGCGGCGCTGTAATGCTCGAAGAATTCAAACAGCTCGACGCAACCCTTGTTCTGGTCGATGCGGCCGACATAGATCGCGAAGCGATCCCGGAGGTTGAACTTCTGGCGGAAGCGGCCGCCGTTCGACCGCTCGGGGATCTCGGAGCCGATGCCGACCACCACGCCCGGCACCGACTGGTTGTTGGACACGCCCTGGATCAGCGCGCGTTCCTCGAAGGAGTTGTACATCAACGCGCGGACGCCGCGGAATACCGGCGGGAAGATGCCAAGCCCGAGCGCGCCGTCGCGTTCCGCGGTCGGCACCAGGATCGCCTTCGCCGCCACGGCGCGGCAGCCGTAGAACGAGTGGTGATAACGGAAGCTGAAGAAGATGAAGAAGTCGTAGTCGGCTTCGTGGGCCTTGATGTGGTCGATCAGGGCCGGGCTGGTCGGGCCCTCGGCATCGAGCCACGCCAGTTCATCGCCAAGTGAATGGCGCTGGGTGAACACGGTGGCCGACCACTTCCCGAATTCGATCGGGTCGCGTTCGACTGCCACCGGGAAGCGGTGGACGGCAATCCCGTTCACGACCTCCTTGCCTGCCGGCAGCTCGTTCTTCCAAGAAATATAGTCGCGATGCGCGCACGTGGTGAGCACCTCGACCTGGACGTGCTTGCCCAGGTGCTCGGCCACATAGCGGGCATGCTGCTCGGCGCCGCCGTTGATGTCGGCGCCGTACCGCTGAACGACGACCGCGACCTTCACTGCCCGCCGTGATCGTCGGAAGAGCCGGGTGCAGCGGGCCCGACTTCGCGGCCGGAGGCCGCTTCGTCGAGGTCGCGCCGAAGCTCGTTTGATGTTTCGGGAGCGGCGGCGGACGGCTGGGCGCCGCGTGCATCCCCTGGGCCGCCCATGTCGTCGCCCCCGTCGAAGCCTTCGCCGTCGTCGGGTCCATCCGACTCGCCGGCCGCGAAGGCCTCGCCGTCCTGGGGGCCTCCGGGCTGCCCGGCCATGGCCGAACCGCCGCCCACGTCCGGCGCGCCCGGCAGGCCGGTCCCACCGCGCCGTCCGCGGCGCCGCCGCCGGCGCTTGCGGCTGCCATCACCCTGGGCGGCCTGCCCCTGGCCCGGTTGGTTGCCGGCCGGGACGAAGCCCTCGAACGCCCCGGCGGGGGCCGGTGCCGCGGCCGGCTCGTGGTCTTCGTGTTCGCGTTCGCGCCGAGCCGGCGCATGAATCACTTCGGGACGGTACTGGACGACGCCTTCGAGTGCCCGCACCCGCCGTTCGCTGAAGTCGAGCCGGCTCGACAGCGATTCGACGCGCATCCGCAGGTTCTGGGCCTCGATGCCCATGCGGGTGGTCTCGAGCACCAGGTTGTGCAGCACCTCGTAGTAGAGGGCGTTCCACTCGGCGCGCGAGCGGTCGAACTCGATCTTGCGGCGCGACTCGCGCTTCAGCAGGTCGACGTTGAACTCGGCCTGCTTGTGGATGACGTGCAACAGGGGGTTCAGGTTGACCATCAGCTTGAGCAACGGCCCGAAGATCCTGCGCAGGAATCGCAGGGCGCCGCGGTGCGTGGCAAAGATGTCGGCCTCGGCCGCGGTATAGGGCGGGGTGATGGCGGGCGGCTCGGTATTGACGGCCGGCCGGCTCTTGCGGAACTGCTCGAGCAGGTCGGAGCGCAGGTTGCGGGGCTCCAGGAACTTCTCGAGCCGGACGCTGGCCAGCTCGCGGATCTGATCTTCGGTGTAGTCGGCGCCGCGCTTCTCGAGAATGCGGGCGCGGATCTGCTTCATGATCTGCTCGACATCGACCGACTCGGAACGAATAGTGAACTCGCTCATCGACTACCTCAGGACTCGGACTTCGCCTGCTGGCGGCGCTTCCGGCTGGCAAACTCGGGCGCCTCTGCGATGCAGGTGCCGAGAATGCCGATTGACTGCTTGAATGCGTGCATGCCGGCACGCGTGATCGCGGCGGGCGATTCGCCCACC
>JBEGVQ010000003.1:0-12390 GCA_041178345.1 Acidobacteriota bacterium
TGAACGCGCCCGAAGGCCAGGCCCTGTTCGGACTCGTGGCGCCCGACACACCGCCGGGACGTCCGCGCAACAAGCTGACCAGCTGCTTCGTGAAAGAGTGCCTCGACCAGGGCGCCGAGCTGTTCGGTTGGGAAGCGCGCAAGGCCAACAGCGGCAAGCGCACCGGCAGCAAGGTGCGTGGCATCGGGGTCGGGACGGGCGCCTATACGGCCGGTTCGATCGGTGTTGACGGCCTCTGCATCCTGCGGCCTGACGGCAAGCTGGAAATTCATCAGGGCATCGGCAATCTCGGCACGCACTCGGTCATGGACACGGCGCGCGTCATCGCCGAGGTCTCGAATGTGCCGTGGGAAAACTGCGAAGTGGTCTGGGGCGACACCTCGAAGGGCCTGCCGTGGTCCTCGATCCAGGCCGGCAGCCAGACGACCTACGCCCACACCCGCGCCAACTTCGCGACGGGCAACGACCTGAAGAAGAAGCTGACCGAGATTGCCGCGAAAGACTTTGGCGGCACCCCGGACCAGTATGACACCAACGCGCAGGGCGTGATCCGAAAGGGCGGTGGCCTGCGGCTGACGTGGGCCAAGGCGGCCGAACGCGCGATTGCGCTCGGTGGCATCTACGACGGCTCGGAAGTGCCGAAGGAGCTGAACGCCATGACCAAGGCGGCCGCGGCGGCGCACAAGGGCCGTGGGTTGATGGGCGTGGCCCGCGACAATTTGCCGCGTGACGGCCAGACCTACGGCTTCATGTCGGCGTTTGCCGAAGTCGAGGTTGACGTCGAAACTGGTGTCTGGACGATCATTGACTTCGTCGGCGTCGCCGACGTGGGCACGGTGATTCACCCGAACTCGCTCGGCGGCCAGATCAACGGTGGCAGCTTGCAGGGCATCGGCCACATCCGCAGCCAGAAGCTGGTCTACGACCCGCAGTACGGTGCGGGCCTCTCGGGCCGGATGTATAACAACAAGCCGCCGACGATGCTGGATGTTCCCATCAACGCCCAGTGGGCCGCGGTGGGACTGCCGGACCCGACCAACCCGACGGGCGCGAAAGGCATCGGCGAGCCGTCGACCGTCGCCGCCGCCGGCGCGGTGCTGGCGGCGCTGGCCGACGCGGTCGGCGACGACATCATCCGGCGCACGCCGGTGCAGCCGGAAGACATTGCCGCGACGTTGGCCAACGGACGCAAGTCCATGAGGGCCAACCCACTTCAAGCGTTCATCTAGGGGAGTCTGAACAATGCCACCGATTCGCGACGTAATGTCGGCATTCGAGCTCTTCCAACCGGCAAGCGTTGGAGATGCTCTCGGGATCCTCGATCGCCATGGCGCCGACGCCTGGGTCATGGCCGGCGGGATGGATACCTTCGACTGGTTGAAGGATCGCATCAAGCAGCCGAAGGTCGTCGTCGACCTCGGCATGGTCGATGAACTGCGCGGCATCAAGGACGCCGCGGGCGGCCTCGAGATCGGCGCGATGACGACGCTGACGACGGTTGCCAACAACCCGTTGGTCAAGGAGCGGTTTCCGCTGCTGGCCAAGGCGGCGTTGATTGTCGCCTCGCCGCAGATTCGCAACCAGGGCACGGTCGGCGGCAACGTGTCGCAGGACGCGCGCTGCTGGTACTACCGCTCGGGCTGGCCGTGTTACCGCGCCGGCGGCAACATCTGCTACGCCGACACGCCCACGGCGCTCAATCGCGAGCACGCGATCTTCAACGCCGACCGCTGTGTCGCGGTGAACCCCTCCGACACGGCGCCGGCGCTGATCGCGCTCGATGCCGAGTTCGTGATCAAGCGTGGTTCGGCCGAGCGCGTCGTGCCGGCCCGCGAGTTCTTCATCGGCCCCGGCATCGACATCACCCGGCTGACGGTGCTGCGGCCGGGCGACCTGCTCACGGCTATCCGCCTCCCGGCCACCTGGGCAGGGAAGGCGCACTACTTCGAGAAGGTGCGCGACCGCCAGGTGTGGGACTTCGCGCTGGTCAACATCGCCGCCTCGCTCAACATGTCGGGTTCGACCATCAGCGAATCGCGCCTGGTGATCAACGGCGTGTCCGCCGAACCGATGCGCCTCGACGCAGTCGAGGCCGCCATCAGGGGCAAGGCTCGCGACCAGGCGACGGCGGACCTCGCTGCCGACCTCGCCGTGAGGGGCGCAGTGCCGCTGCGACACAACGCGTACAAAGTGCCGCTGGTCAAGGCGCTGGTGAAGCGCGCCATCCGTGGAGAGGCTGAATGGACGTCTTAACCTGGGCGCGCAGCCCATGGGGGGAATCGGTTCTCACCCACATCTCGTGGGACCTGTTCTGGGCGGCGCTCGTCGGCGGCCTCGTCTTCCTGCTCGCGCACGGTGGCTACATGCTGTTCTCGCAGCACCACAAGCGCGAGGCGTCCGAGGTGGATCGGATGGAGGCCGACCTGAAAGGCCTCCCGGCGACCATCCTGCGCCATGGCTTCGTGGCGAGAGTGTTCCACTGGGTGATGGCGTTTTCCATGCTGACGCTGTTGCTGACTGCGTTCCTGCCCATCGTCGGGGTCCAGTTCGCGTGGGTCTACTGGCACTGGATGGCCGGCATCCTGCTGACCGCGTCGATCATGTTTCACATCGTGCATGCCACCTTCGTCCTCGACTTCTGGTCGATCTGGGTGGGACCGAAGGACATCCCGGAGTTCAAGGCCGAGATGATGCGGGAAGTCGGCATTGACGCGCCGGGGCCCAAGCCGGGCAAGTATCCGCTCGGTAACCGCCTGTATCACCTCGCGGTGGTGGTGGCCGGCCTAGGGGTGATCGCGACCGGCATCCTGATGATGTGGCGCGTGCGTACCGGGATCGTCGAGCGCAACCCCTACATCCTGAGCGACGCCACGTGGGGCATCACCTACGTCGTGCATGGCCTGATGGGCGTCGGCTTCGTCGGCCTGGTCATCGCGCATATCTACTTCGCACTCCGGCCCGAGAAGCTGTGGGTCACCAAGGCAATGATTTTCGGCACCATCTCGCGCCGGCACTACCTCGAGCACCACGATCCGGAGCGCTGGGTTGCCGACAAGTCCGGTTCCAATTGAGTCCGCGGAACCTGACGCCAGAAACGGCACGCGAGGAGCTGGCCCGTCGCGCCGATGCGATTGAAGGCGGCTACGAACTGATGCTGGGCTACGCGGCCCAGGGCATCCACACGGATCAAGGAGCTGCCAACAGCGGGCAGCTCCGCGATCACCTTACCCGCTTCGATACCGCGCTCACCGGGCTGGCCGACACTTATCGGGAGTGCGCGACCGCCCTCGGCGTGGGGCCTGCCGACGCCCTCAACGGCTTCCTGGAAGTGCTGGCGCGCGATGCCGCGGCGACGCAGGCCGCCATTCGGTTGTTGCTTGGCCAGCCGGGCATCAGCTCTCAGATGGTTGACAACGTGAATGCCTCGATCCACGTGCGCGCCCTCCTGACGGACGTGTTCGTCGTGGATGAGATTCTCAAAGGCCCCAAAGGGGCCTGAGGTCGGCGACCGACCGAACGATATGGGTATGCGGCGAGCGCGCCAGCGCGTCTCGCCCATGCGCCCCTGACAGCACCCCGATATTCCAGCCCACACCCGCAGCCGCGCCTGCTTCCAGGTCCAGCGTCGTATCGCCCACGGTGGCGACTGTCGCGGGATGGGTCACGCCGGTCTCGGCCATCGCGCGCAGGATCAGGTCCGGTGCCGGGCGGCCCAGCGCCACATCATCACCGCACACGATGGTGTCGGCGACATCCTGCCAGGACAGCGCCGCAATCAACAGCGTGGTGATGTCGCGATCGAAGCCGGTCGTCAGCGCCACCCTGGTGCCGGCATGGCGCAGCTGTTGGAAGCACTCGGCCGCCCCGGGAATCGGATTGGCGCAGTCGGCCTCAAACCGCGCGGCCAACTCCAGCTGAAATGTTGCATACACCCTGGCTGCCTCGGCGTCGCTGGTCACAAACGCCCGGACGGCCTGACGCTTCGATGCGCCGCGCACCCGCGTGATCTGATCGGCGGTTGCGACGATGCCGTGAGCGGCAAGGGCGGCGGTGAAGGCCGCCGGCACCTGGCCGCGATCTTCGATGGTGGTGCCGGCCAGGTCAAAGACGACGAGTGCCGGCAAGGTCACGATGTGGCGTCCGGCTCGAGCCGGACCAGATCCGGCATCAGGTAGGCTCGCTTGGCTAGGTCCGACGCCAGCAGAGCCTCCGAGTAGTACCGCTCCAGGATCGACGGCTTCCACGACAATAAGTCGGCATTGACCTCGGCGAACTCCGCCCAGGTCGATGCCGTCTGCTTCGCCTGCCGCTCGCTGATGATCAGCAGGAATGCCCACGTGATGGTCTCGTGGTACAGGCCGTGAGCACCCTTGGCGGCGGCGAAACGCTTGAGGGCGGTGCTGAACTCGCTGAGGGCCGCCGGCATGCCGTGCCGCTGGACGAACAGCCAGGCGACGTGCACGTGCTGCCGGTGATGAAATTGATCGGCGGGCAGGGACGCGTCGACGAAACGGTCGCAGAGTTCACGCTCGGTCATGACGGTGTTCTTATCATGACCGCGCACGGCGGTGTGTTGCACGGCGTGAGGCGGGAGAGATGCGTGGGCCACCGGCCCGAAGAGCCGGGCGGGGCCCACGCGTAGGGAACACTATCTCGGCGCGGCCGACGTCGCGACCTGAGGTGGCGCAACCGCTGCCAGTGCCATCGCCGCCCAGGCGGTGCCCGCGGTCGAAATGAACTGGTCGCGGCCATACGGGAAGCCGCTCTCGAAGTACGGCTGCAGCCAGATCGAGCGCGTTTGCACATGCCAGGTTCCGTCCGCCGCCTGCGTCTTCAGCAAGTAGTCGACGCCCTTTTTGACGGCCGGGTCGGTCGAGGGAAGTTTCCCGGCAATCGAGAGGGCGAACAGCGCCTGCCCCGTGGCATAGGCGTCGGTCGGCATCCCGGGCAGCTGCTGCCAGCCGCCATCTGGCTGCTGCATGGCAAGAAGCGCGCGGGCGGAGCTCTTTGCGTGATCGGCCCCGTCGTTCGCCCACGCGAGCGCAAGTGCGTGGAACGCACGGTCCTGGGTCGTGCGAGGGGTCACGGTCTCCAGCCACCGCACCGCGCGCGCGATCGCCTCGTCGCCACGGGCGGCCATGCCCGCGGGCGTGTAGTGCTTCAGCGCGAAGATCGACACCGCGGCCGACTGGAAGTCGCCGGCGTTCATGGGCGGCCGCCGGCTCTCGTTGCCCGACCAGCTGCCATCGGCCGACTGCATCGCCAGAATGGCGCGGGCCGCGCCGTCGGTGAACGCGCTCTTCGGCACCTTGTTCATGCCGAAGTCCACCAGTTCCCACGCGATGCTCGGCGCGCTGATGACGCCGCTCAGATCCATCAACCGGTCCGGCGAGGGCAGCATGGACTGCGGCAGCTGTGGCACGTCCTGCTCGACGCGCAGACCGCGGCTGCGCGCGAAGCCGACGACCGCCGACGGCAGGTCCTGCGAGTGGCACGAGTTGCAGCCGCCCACGCGGATGAAGGTGTGACTTTGCTTGACCGTCATGGCGAGCGCCTGGGAAACGGCATCGGCAATCGAGCGCCGCGTGCCGGCGCCGACCGCGAGGTGTGATGCCACGGCGGCCACCTGCGCGGGCGTGACGCCGCCGAGCAGGCGGGTGACCTCGGTGTCGCCCCGCCGGCTGGCCATGTCGCGCGCCGTCTCTTCGTAATCGCCGACGAAGCTCGTGTCGGCGCCCTTGGCCAACAGCGTCTTGACGACGCCGGCCGGGACCGCGTCGGAACTGGCGGCCAGCAGCAACGGCGAGTACCCGCGCACGTTGCGGACGTTCACCTCGGCGCCGTGCTCGAGCAGCAGGTTGACGGTGGCGTCGACGCCGGCCGTGCTGGCGTTGCCGAGTGCCGTTTCATTCCGCTTCGTCCGCGCGCGCACGTCGGCGCCCTGCTCAATGAGGAACCGGACGGTGGCCGGTGTGCCGTCGCCCGAGGCCAGGATCAGCGCGGTTTCGCCGGCGCCGTTTTTGGCGTCAACGATTGCTTTCGCGTCCACGAGCATGCGCATCCCCTCGAGGTCGCCGCGCTGCGCGGCGGCCATCAGGGGCGTGCGCCCGTTCGCGATGGCCAGGTTCGGATCGGCGCCGGCCGCGAGTAGTTGCTTGACGACCGCCTGGGCACTCGCCATTGAGGCCGCTTGGTAGAGCGGTGTGCGACCCTCCACCTGCCTCACGTTGACGGCGGCGCCGCGTGCCAGTAGCAGCCGCACCTTTGCCTCGTTGTCGATGCCCCAGTGCAGCGGGGTCGAGCCGCGGCGGTTCCTGGCGTTCACATCGGCCCCGGCATCGAGCAGCAGCGTCAGGGTGTCAACGGTGCCGAAGCCGGCCGCGTGGTGGAGCAGCGTGGACCCGCCCGGGTCCGCGCTCCCGATCAGATCGCGACCGGCCGCGATGAGCGGCTTCACGTCCGCGTGCGACTTGGTCCGTACCGCGGTGATGAGGGCGGCCAGCTTGGGATCGACGGGCCGTGGCGGCGCGTCGTCGGCCACGTCGTTGATAAATTCCGCGCCCTGATCGATCCAGGCGCGCAGCAGCCCGACCTCTTCGGCGAGCAGCGCGCCGGTCGGAGGCATCTGCATGCCGCCGTCACCGCCGACCAGCCGGTGAATGAGCTTGCTGTCGGTGCTCTTCCCGGGGACGATGACCGCGCCGTAGTCGCCGCCCCGCAGCGCGTTCTGCCGCAGGTCGAGACGAAGGCCGGCCTGTTGCACCTCGGGTCCATGGCAGCTGTAGCAGTTCTGCTGCAGCAGCGGTTTGACGTCCTTGGTGTAGTCCACTTTCGTAGTGGCCGCGGGCGGCAGCTGAGCCTGTGCCGCGGCGAGCATCGGGAGCGACAGGATTGAGACGAATGCAACCGACTGGACAAATCTCATTCTTCCTCCAGCGAGGCAAACGATTGACGGCTGAACGGGAGACGGACGAGGCGGAAGAAAACGGCGGCGGCGGTGCGTACGAGGCGTACGGCGAGGTGATCCCGAATTACGGGGCCAGCATACTCCTTTCCGGCTCCCGGCCGTCCATCATTCAGTCGAGCCGTGGGGCTCCCCGGACCCATATTGGCGCCTACGAACCTGTCGTACCCTGCGGCCCGTGATGCGCCGTCGACTTGCATTCCTGCTGTCGGTGTTGTGCCAGGCCGGGTCCGGGACCGTCGTCCTGGCCCAGCGGCCGCAGTTCCACGGCCCCAACGGCGCGGGCGTCAGTGACGAGACTGGGTACCCGGTCGAGTGTTCGCCGACGAAGAACGTCGCCTGGAAGGTGGCGGTCCCCCTCGGACAGTCGTCACCCGTGGTGGTGGGGCTGAACGTCCTGCGGCCACGATTGGCTACGCGACCCGGACCTGCCGGTCTGGCGCGCGCGCCAAGGAGCTGAGCGGCGCACCCGGACATTGGTGGTGCGATCAGTTGAATAACCATGACGCCGTTGACGGCTACCTGCCGCTCGGCGATGAAATCGCACACCAGAGCGGCGGGCGCGTCGATGCGTTTGTGCACGCCGTGAGCACCGCCCACTCGATGCACGGGACCGCCCGCGCGCTGCGGCGGCACGTGCCGGCGCTGCACGTCACGGCGGTGGAGCCGGAGGAATCGGCGGTGCTCTCGGGGCGCCCGAGCGGGTCACACAAGATCGAGGGCATCGGGATCGGGTTCGTCCCGCCGCTGTGGCACCCCGAGGAAGTGGACGACATTCAGACCGTCACGACGGCGGACGCCAAGGCGATGGCGCGCCGGCTGGCGCAGGAAGAGGCCAGCTTCGCCGGCACATCGTCGGGCGCGAACGTGGTCGCGGCGCCGCGTGTCTGCGCGCGCCTTGGACCGGGTGCGACCGTGGTGACGATCATGTGCGACTCGGGCCTGCGGTATCTGAGCACCCACGTGTTCCGCTGAGCGGTGTCGTGAGCGCTGGGGGCATGCCGGGGCCCTGACCTGCTGCTTGAGCGGTTCGCCTCGCACCGCGAGCAAGACGGCAATCGACTTCACGACGGCTGCGCCTACCGGTCGTCGTATCAATACCGCCTCGCCAGGGCGGTGCCCGAGGCCCGAGTGCTGCTGGTGCCGGCGAGAAGCGCCGGCATCATGGTTCGATGGGCAGCGTCAGCCGCGCGCGGCAGCCGCGCGTGTCCTGGCGGTTGTCGAGCGCCAGCGAGCCGCCGTGGCCTTCGGCAATCTGCCGGCACAGCACCAGGCCAATGCCCGAGCCGCCCGGTTTGGTGGTGAAGAACGGCACGAACAGGTTGGCGGTGTTCGACAGGCCCAGCCCTTCGTCTTCGACAAAAATCTCGAGTCCAGCCCGCGTGCGGCGCCACCCCGTAGTCACCGTGGTCCCGCCGACTTCGAGGCAGGCGTCGGCGGCGTTGCGCAGCAAGTTGATCAGGAGCTGCTCGAGTTGATCGGCGTCGGCGTCAACGGTCACGTCGGGCCCGGGTTTCACGACCACTGGCACGCGCGTGTCGAAGGCAGCCACACGCTGCAGCAGCGGCTTGAGCACGACCGGCGCCAGGCGGGGCGCCGGCAGGCGGGCGAGCCGCGCGGACGCGCCCGTGAAACGGCTCAGCGATTCGGTGCGCGACGCAATCACCTGCAGGCCGCGGGTCATGTCCTCGCGCCAGTCGCCCGGCGGCGGATCGCGGTGGAGCAGGGTGTCGAGCGACCCGGCAATCGACTTGATCGGCCCGAGCGAGTTGCCCAATTCGTGGCCGATCACGCGAATCAGTCGCTGCCAGGCCTGGCGTTCCTGTTCGCGCAACGGCCGGCTGACATCCGACAACACCAGCAGGTCATGGGGCCGGCCGCCGAGCCGGAAGGTGGTCTTGCGCACCTCCCACCGGCCCGGGCCGCCGCCCGGGGGCGAGATGTCAACGACGCGAGGGGCCTCGCCGAACCATTCGGCGAGCTGCAACTCGCCGGCGGTGCGGCCGAGCATGTGCTCCATGCTCTTGCCGATCAATCGCTCGCCGGTGCGGTTGACCATCCGCAGCCGGTGTTCGGGGTCGAAGGCGAAGACCGCGACGTCGATTTGTTCCATCACCGTGCGCAGCAGGGCGGTAGCTTCGACGGCGCCCAGACGCTGCTCGTGCAGGGTCTCGGCCAGGGCGTTGATTTCGACGAACGCCGCGCCGAGCGGGTCGTTCAGGTCGGTGCCGCGGCCTTGGGCGCCGTAGCCGTGGCGAAGGCGGCCGCGAATCGAGAAGTCGTCTTCGCGCAGGGCGGCCAGGAGGTTGGCGAGGGTCTGCAGCGGCATGACCACGCGCGTGCGCACCGACGCCGCCAGGCCAAAGAGCACGGTGACAATGACGACGGTCAGGGTCCATTGCACCTTGGGCGTGTACGCCTCGGTCCACAGGAGCCACAGTGCCGTGACCGCGCCGGGCAGCCCGGCGCCGATGGCGAGAAGCAGGATCTGCTGGTCGAGGCGCAGCCGGCGGAACACGGCTAGAGCTTATATCGCTCGAGCCGGCGGTAGAGGGCGCTTCGCGAGAGGCCGAGCGCGCGGGCGGCGTGGCTGACGTTGCCGTAGCGCGCCATCGCCTTCTTGATCAGGAAGGCTTCGACCTCTTCCAGGCTCATGTCCTCGAGGCGGCCGGCCGAGCCGCCTTCGACTCGCAGGCCCAGGTCCCCGGCCCGCACCGTGGCGCCCTGGGCCATCAGCACGGCGCGCTCGACCGAGTGGTCCAACTCGCGGACGTTGCCCGGCCAGCGGTGATCCATCAACACCTGCATGGCCGCGGGGTCGAACCCCGACAGCGGCTTGCGATAGCGCTGGGCATGCTGGCGCAGGAAGTGTTTCGCCAGCAGCGGGAGATCTTCGCGCCGGTCGCGCAGCGGCGGCAGCGGGATCTCGATGGTGTTGAGGCGGAATAACAGGTCCTGCCGGAAGCGGCCGGCTGCGACTTCGGCGTTGAGGTCGGCGTTGGTCGCCGAGATCAGCCGCACGCTGACCTTGCGCGTCTTTGATGAGCCGAGACGCTCGAACTCGCCGGTTTCAATCACGCGCAGCAGCTTCTGCTGCTGGGTCATGGGGACGTTGGCAATCTCGTCGAGAAACAGCGTGCTGCCGTCGGCCAGTTCGAAACGGCCCACGCGGTCGGCCTTGGCGTCGGTGAACGCGCCCTTCAGGTGGCCGAACAGTTCGGACTCGAACACGCCTTCGGCCATGCCGCCGGCATTCACCGTGACCATGGGCCGGCCGGCGCGTGGCGAGACGCCGTGCACCGCCTGCGCCACCAGGCTCTTGCCGGTGCCGTTCTCGCCGGAAATCAACACGTTGGCGTCGGACGGCCCGACGCGGGCAATCATTTTCAGGACCGGCCGCATGGCCGCCGATTCAGCCAGGATGGGCGAGCGCCGGTCGGACTGCAGCGCCTGGTTGGCCGCCTCGAGCTGGCGGCCGCGGCGAATGGCGCGGCCCAGCTCCGTCTGGGTCCGCACAATCGACAACAGCCGTTCGTTCTCCCACGGCTTCTGCACGAAGTCGCGGGCACCCCGCCGCATCGCCTCGACCGCCACGTTCACCGAGCCCCACGCCGTCATTACCACCACCGGCAGCGACTCGTCGCCGGTGTGGATGCGCTGCAGCAGGTCCAGGCCCTCTTCACCCGAGGTGGTGTCGCGCGTGTAGTTCAGGTCCATCAGGACCACGTCGTAATCCGTGAGCTCAAGCGCACGCAGGATCTGCGCCGGCGAGGCCGCCGTGTCGATCACGAAGCCTTCGGGCTTGAGCAGCAGTCGCAGCGCCTCGAGGACGTCGGCCTGGTCGTCGGCAATCAGGATCCGGGACGGCGGATCAGTTCTCATCGACAATCCAGCCGTCCTTCAGGTTGATCACGCGCTTGCCGTAGGCCGCGTTGGCCTGCGAGTGGGTGACCTGCACGATGGTGGTGCCGGCGTGGTTGAGGCGCCGGAACAACTCCATGATCTCCTTGCCCTGGTCGGTGTGCAGGTTGCCGGTCGGTTCGTCGGCCAGAATCAGCGTCGGCTTGGCCACCACCGCGCGGGCAATCGCCACCAGCTGCTGCTGGCCGCCCGACAGCTGGTTCGGGAACAGGTCCTTCTTGCCGACGATGTTGAAGCGGTCGAGGATGTCGGCGACCATGCCCTCGCGATCGGACTTCTTGACGTCCCGGTACGACAGCGGCAGATCGATGTTCTCGTAGACGGTCAGGTTGTCGAGCAGGTGATAGCTTTGAAAGACGAACCCGAGGTGCTGCTTCTGCACCCGCATCCGGTCCTTGCCCGACAGCTGGTGAATGGGATCGTCGAACAGCCAGTACCCGCCGGTCCAGGCGCTGTCGTGCATCCCCAGGATGTGGAGCAGCGTGCTTTTACCGGCGCCAGACGGCCCCATGATCGAGACGAAGTCACCTTGCTTGATCTCGGCAGTGACCCGGCGCAGGACGTAGGTCTGCGACAGGCCATGCCGGTAGGATTTGTCGAGGTTGCTGAGTCTGATCATGCTAGACGACGGTGCCGACGTTCTCTTCGACGACCCGGCCGTCGAAGAGGTGAATGCCACGGTCGGCGTGCGCGGCGTAGCGCGGATCGTGCGTCACCATGCAGATCGTGGCACCCCCACGATGCAGCTCGCGCAGCAGGTCCATCACGGCCTCGCCGTTCTTCGAGTCCAGGTTACCGGTCGGTTCGTCGGCCAGCAGGATGGAGGGCTGGCCGCCCACGGCGCGGGCCACCGCGACGCGCTGCTGCTGCCCACCGGAGAGCTGCGAGGGCAGGTGCTTGGCGCGGTGGGCCATGCCGACGCGTTCGAGCGCGGCGTTGGCGCGCTCGCGGCGCTCGGCTGCCTTCATGCCGCGGTAGATGAGCGGCAGTTCGACGTTCTCGAACACCGTGAGGTCGCCAATCAGGTTGAAGCTCTGGAAGATGAACCCGATTTCGCGGTTGCGTACGCGCGCCCGCTCCGACAGCGAGAGATTGGCGACCTCGTTGCCGTTCAGGGTGTAGGTGCCTTCGGTGGCCGTGTCGAGCAGGCCGAGAATGGCGAGCAGCGTCGACTTGCCGCAGCCCGACGGTCCGGCAATGGCCACGTACTCGCCCTGCTGGATCTCGAGGTGAATGCCGGCAAGTGCATGGGTTTCCACTTCGTCCGTGTAGAACACCTTCGTGACGCCATCGAGTTTGAGCAGCGGCTGCATGGTGTGATCGGTCATGACTTCGGTCCTTCGTCTCCTCGCGCCGGCGGCGCGCCATGTGGGAAGCGTCGGTAACGTTAAACGAGTACGAGAGCCAAACCGTTCACAAGCCGAGGCGCCGTGCTGCGGCGGGAGCGGCTAGCGGAGCCGGACCCGGTCGTAGGAATCCCATGCGGACATGTCGGACAGAATCAC
>JBEGVQ010000004.1:0-26607 GCA_041178345.1 Acidobacteriota bacterium
CCCAGTGGTTCCACGAGCATCCCGTGCTGAACCAGGACGGAAGCTTCACGCTCGAGCACACCCTCCCGACCGCGGGCCACTGGGCGCTCTTCAGCGACTTCATGCCGATCGGCGGCGGACCGCAGATGATCGTCACGCCGTTCACCACCGCCGGGTTCGAAGGCGACCTCACCGCGTCGATTCCCTCGCTCACGCCGGACCGCTCGTTGACCAAGACGGCCGACGGCGTCACGGTCTCGATGGACGCGACGCCGGCCAGGCTCGTGGCCGGCGAAGAGACCGACATCCCGATTCACTTTACCGACGAGAAGACCGGCGAGCCGGTACGGGATCTGCAGCGGTACCTGGGCGCCTTCGGCCACGCCATGATGCTCAGCGGCGACATGACCGAACATGTGCACGCGCATCCGGAGGAGATGCTCGAAGGCACCGCGGTCACCGAAGGTGGCGGGCCCGACCTGACCTTCCACGCGCTGTTCCCGAAGCCGGGGATTTATCGCATCTGGCTGCAGTTCCAGCGCAACGGCCGGCTGTCGACCCTGCCGTTTACGGTGCGGGTGACGAGGCTGGGCGAGACGGCGGAAAGGCACTGACCGACAGCGCCGGCTGCGCCGTCAAGGGCGTATCGCCGGCGTTGCCGTAGTAGGCCGTCACCGCCAGGCGGGTACCCGCCGGTAGCGCCACCGGCTGCTTGAATACATAGGGCGAGGGCCAGTCGGCCCGGTAGTCTTTCAACCACAACAACGGCTCGACGCCACCATCGGGGCGAATGGCGGTGACCTCGACCGACGTGGCGCCCACGCCGAGCCGCGGCCAGAGCGCGGCGGCGTTGGTCGCGCTCTTGATGGTGAACTCCGTGCGCACGCGCTCACTCGCCTGGCCGGCGGCGACGCTCACCGGCTTGGCGGTGATCTCGATCGGCACCGCCACTTGCGCGGGCTTGCTGTCCGAGAAGTACAAGCCCAGCTCGCCGCTGCCGGTGGCGTCTTCCTCGGTGCCGCGGTAGCCAATCTCGATCGCCACCTTGCCGCCGGCCGGCAACCGGATGGCGACCTCCGCGGGCAGTGCGCTCACCGGATGGGTGGGCGTCCACGTGCCCAGCCACTGCCCGGTGCCCAGTTCGTAGACCGCGGCATAGCGGACCACGCGGCGATCGGTGAAGTTCAGCTGCAGCGACCTGAGCCACGACGCCGCCTTCAAGCCGGTCGGGACCTGGACGCGCGCGACCCGATCGCCCGACCCGGCGGCGACCTTCTCGCCGGCCGCCAGGGGAATTACTGCATCGGGCTCGCCGTGCTCCCAGCCGGTCAGCGAGGGGATGATTACGGCCGGCTTGTCTTCGTCAACGAGCAGCACGCCGCTTGGCGCGCCGCCGTCAGCCCACGAGAGGATCAGGCTGATCTCGCGAGCGGTCAGGCTGACGTCGTTCGAAAACTGCCCGTAGCCCGTGACCGCGCTCCAGGGCGGCATCTGCTTCTCGAGGATCTCTTCCTTGATCGCCACCGCCCACGGCCGCGCGTCCTTGTAGGTCGTGAGCGACATCGAGACGTTGCCCTCGGTGTGGCACTGGAAGCACTTCTTCCGGAAGATCTGCGAGACCTCCCGGTTGAACATGATGTTGGTGGTGATGCGGCCGTGCGACGAGACGGACTCGGGACTGAGGTGCGGCCAGCCGGCCGCGACCAGCCCAAGCACGCCGGCACCCGTGACGAGCCCCTTCCACTTCATGGAGCTATCTTACTGCTGCTGGGTGGCCACCGGCGCGCCCTTGCGCTGCTTGGCCAGGAACTCGAACGCCAGGGGCAGGTTGGGCACCACCATGTCGGTGTGGCTGCCACCGGAAATCTCGAGATAGGTCACGTTGGCGCCGGCCTTCTTGAGCGCCGCGACCATGTTGCGAGAACCGCTGACGTTGACCGTCGCGTCGTTGTCGCCGTGAACGACGAGCTGGGGAATGCCCTTCATGCGCTCGGCCAGCGCGGGCGAGCCGACGCCGGAGAACGGCACCAGCGCGGCCCAGATGTCGGGGTACTTGGACGCCAGCGCCCAGGTGCCGATGGCGCCCATCGAGTGGCCGATCAGGTAGATGCGCGACTCGTCCACCTTGTAGTTGGTCTTCATCAGGCGCAGCACTTCCAGCACGTCCTTTTCGCTGTACTCGGAGCGGCGCCGGGCCGCCGCATCGGTGCTCATCATCGGCGAGCCGTAAAATCCGTCCACGCGAAAACCGTGCGGCGCGGCCAGCAGGAAGCCGTGCTTCTCGGCCAGTTGCGGCGGCAGCTTCGAGTACTGATCGAAGAACGAGTCTTCGTTGCCGCCAAGCCCGTGCAGCGCGATCACGAGCGGCGCGCCCGCCGCCGGCGAGTAGGCCGTCGGCACGTACACGCGGTACGGCATCACTTCGTTCGCGCCCTCGAGCAGGTAGTGGCGCTCGAAGTCGCCGGTGCGGCCCTTGAACGGATCCTGGCCGCCCTTGGCGGCCGAGAGCACCGACTCGGCCGCGGCAATCTCGGCCCCCACGCTGAAGGTCCCGAGCGGAATGCGGCCGCGATTGACGTTGCGAATGTAGTCGGCGGGATAAGCCACGTCAGCGCGCACGGCGGGCGCGACCGACGCCGAGGCGGTTTCAAGCCCGCGCAGCCGCGCGTCCAGGCCCCGGTGCAGCACCACTCCCAGCGTGGTCGTGGCCAGCGTCGTGGTGCCGTCCACGACCTGGGTTTCGATCACGTACGAGCCGTCCTCAACCCCGGCGAAGTCGAGTTCCATGGCCAACGGCGACTCGCGCAGGTCTCGGCTCACCCCGTCGAACGCGCCGAGTTGCTTGACGAGCACGGTGGCCGCCGGCAGCGCGCCCGGGGCGGCGGTCGCGGGACGCTTGCGCAACGCGACCGTCGCGCCGAGTCCCGGCGTCAGCTCGATGGCCGGGCTGTAAATCTGTTCGAGGCGCATCGCATAAGGCACCATCGAATCGGCGACAGTTCGCTCGCTGCGCAGCACCAGCGAGTGCTGGAAGTCGAGCGCTGGCGTCCACGGTGTCCCGTCGAGCAACGCCATGCCCTTGGCCATCTGTCGGCGCACCTCGCCGGTGCGGCCCTGCTTGTTGGCGGCGGCAATCTCGCGGTCCACCGCATCGATCTGCGCCTTGAGCTCGCCGTCTGGCTTCACCGTGGCCTTGCGCGTGTTGTAGCGGACGCTCAGCGAACTGATGTTCGGCAGCGCCTGCGCGGCGGCCAGTGAAGGGATGAGAAGCAGGGCGATCAGAACGGTCAGGCTGACCACCTTCGCTGAAGCTGTGGTGCTCAAGAAGCCGGACGCCCGATGACGACGGTTCATAACTAGGACCCCAGGTTGAAAGCGATTAACTCGGCCGAGGCGCCGCTGCCGGTGGCGACCACCAGGTACTGGACACCCTGATACATGTAGGTCATGGGCGACGCCAGCGGCCGCGTGGGCGGCACGAAGTCCCACAACTCCGCCCCGGTGCCCTTGTCGAAGGCGCGCAGCTTGATGGGTTCTTGCGGCAAGCCCTTGCTGAGCGGCCGGTCGCCAACCGGCAAGTTGCGGCCGCCACCCAGGTTGCCTTGCCCGGTGGCAATGAACAACAGGCTCTTGGTCACCAGCGGCGCGTTCCTCAACGGCGCGCCGAGCGGCGGCAGGTTCAGGTCCTTGAGCAGCGGGTGGTCGCGCGGGCCGTCGCCGACCGCCGTCACCCACTTGGTGTCGCCCCGATTGAGGTCGATGGCGGTCACGCGTCCGTACGGCGGCTTGACGATCGGCAGTCCGTCGAGTGTCGGCGGCGCCATCACGCCGCCACGCACGTACAGCAGGTTGCTCTTCGCCGGATCCGGCTTCACAAGCTGGATGACAATCGGGCTCGTCACCGACGGCACATAGAGCGTGCCGTGCTCGGGATCAAAGGCCGCGCCGGCCCAGTTGGCGCCGCCGATCCATCCGGGCATGGTGATCGTGCCCTTCTCGGAGGGTGGGGTGTAGAGCGGGCCGTACTCGAACGGCTTGATCGCCTCGAGCGCGGCCTGCTTCAGTTCGGGCGTGAAGTCGATCAGGTCGTTCTCGGTCAGGCCCTGCCGCTCGAACGCCGGCGGCCGGGTCGGGAACGGCTGGGTCGCCGAGGTGCGCTCGCCGGGCACCGTTGATTGCGGCACCGGCCGCTCCTCGATCGGCCACACCGGCGTGCCGGTCCGGCGATCGAAGACATACGTGAAGCCCTGCTTGCTGACCTGCGCCACCGCCTTGATGTCCTTGCCGTTCACGCGAATGTCGGCCAGCACCGGCGCCGCCGGCAGGTCGTAATCCCACACGCCGTGGTGCACCGCCTGGAAATGCCACTTGCGTTCGCCGGTCCGCGCCTCGACCGCGACCAGGCTCTCGGCAAACAGGTTCGCTCCGGGACGATGGCCGCCGTACCAGTCGTCGGTGGGCGTGCCGAACGGCAGGTAGATGAGGCCGAGTTCCTCGTCGGCCGACATGTTCGTCCACACGTTGGTATTGCCGGTGTAGGTGTACGAGTCGTCGCCCCACGTCTCGTTGCCGAACTCGCCCTTCTGCGGAATCGAGTGCAGCGTCCACAGCTTCTTGCCGGTGCGCACGTCGTAGCCGCTGACGTCGCCGCGCGGCCCCTCCTTGTGCGTCGGCACGTCGTGAATGCTCGAACCGACGACCACCACCTCGCGGCAGATGATCGGCGCCGCGGTCACCGAGTAGTTGGTGCTTCGCACGGCGTGCGCCAGGCCGGCCATCAGGTCCACCCGGCCCTGTTGACCGAAGGAGGTGTCGAGCATGCCGGTCTGCGCGTCCACCGAGATCAGGTAGGCGTCGCTCGTGCCGAGCAGCAGCCGCTCCTTCGTCCCATCTGACCAGTACGAAAGGCCGCGGTGAACAAACCCCAGGTTGCCGGGCCGCCCCGACTTGTAGCTGGCCGGGTCATAGACCCAGAGCGAGGCCCCGGTCGCCGGGTTGATGGCCGCGATCTGCCCGAGCGAGGTCACGGTGTAGAGCACACCCTTCACCATGAGCGGTGTGTCGTGGTACATCCCCGGCCGCGACGTGGGATTGGCGGCGACTACTTCGTTGTCGGGCGACGTCCACCGCCACGCGACCTTGAGCTTGCCGACGGTGTCCTTGTTGATCTGGTCGAGCGGGGAGTACTTCTGGGAGGCCGCGTTGCCGCCGTAGTGTGTCCACCCAACGTCAGGGGTGCCTGGGGTGCGTACGGTGCCTTGGGTGCCAGGGGTGGTGCTGGTGCCGATGGTGCCGGTGCCAATGGTGCTGGTGGCGACGAGCGCGACGGCGATGAACGATACAGCTCGAAGCATTGGATTGGTCCTCGGAGGCGCATGCTAGCACCATTGGCACCGGCACCCTCCCCTTGGCACCTCAGGCACCCGTACGCACCGTAGGCACCTTGTATTTGTAACCCCACGTAACCGTTTTAGGTTAGGATCCGGTGCCCCAATAGGAGGGATTAAATGACGTCGATTCGTAAAGCTCATGCACTTTTTTTCGCGCTCGTCCTGCTGGCGTCGGTCCCGGCCCTCGCGCAGGCGCCTAACGTCACCGGTGAGTGGGCGTTCAACGTCACTACCGACCAGGGCGGCGGCACGCCGGTCATCACGTTCAAGCAGGACGGCGAGAAGCTCACCGGCACCTACGCCGGCCAGCTGGGGAATGCCGAGCTGACGGGAACCGTGAAGGGCAATGCCATTCATTTCGCATTCACGCTCGACGTCCAGGGCCAGCAGGCGCCGGTGACCTACGACGGCACGGTCGAGAAGAACACCATGAAGGGCAAGCTGGATATCGGCGGGATGGTCACCGGCACCTTCACCGCCTCCAAGAAATAGGTTAAGGTTCGTCGTCGTCGCTGCTTCGTCTTTGACGGAATGTTCAACCCACGCGCCGTGGGCGTTTGTTGGGTCTGTAACTTCGTGGAGGGCTTGTTCATGCGTTCGCTCACGGTTCGGATTGCTGCGGTACTTTGTGTTCTCGTCACGCCGATCGTCGCCTCGGCGCAAACCAGTACTATTTCCGGCACGGTGAAAGACGCCTCGGGCGGCGTCCTGCCGGGCGTCACCGTCGAGGCGGCCAGTCCGGCGCTGATCGAAAAGACCCGCTCCACCGTCACCAGTGGTTCGGGCACTTATTCGATCCTCGCGCTGCGGCCTGGCGTCTACACCGTCACCTTCTCACTGCCAGGCTTCGGCAATGTGGTGCGCGAAGGCGTCGAGTTGACCTCGGACTTCACCGCGACCATCAATGTCGACTTGAAGGTCGGCACGCTCGAAGAAACCCTCACCGTCACGGGTGAGTCGCCGATCGTGGATACGCAGAGCATCACGCAGCGCGTGGTGATGACGGCGGAAGTGCGCGAGGCGCTGCCGACCGGCCGCAACATCCAGGCGGTCGGCATCATGATTCCGGGCACCACCATCGCGGTCGGCGGCGGCGGCGCGCTGTCGCGCGACGTCGGCGGCTCGGGCAACCTCCAGCAGTCGCCCCTGCAGTACCGCGGTTCCGGCGACACCGTCCAGACCATCGAGGGCATTCGCCTCAACAACCTCTGCGCGCAGGGCGCCTACAGCGGCGTCTACTGGAACGACTCGAGCTTCGAGGAGTTCAGCTACGTGACCGGCGCCGACTCGGCCGAAGTGGGCCAGGGCGGCATGCGCGTCAACATGGTGCCCCGCGACGGCGGCAACTCGTTCCGCGGCTCGGTGATCGCCAACTTCGCCGGCGAGAGCTTCACCTCCGACAACTGCGGCTCGGCCGGCATCGGCCAGCCCTGCAGCCGGTCGAACCTGAGCGGCAGCAAGACCTTCAACGCCAACAACACCCTCACCAACGTCGATGCCATCCAGGAGATCTGGGACATCAATCCCCAGATTGGCGGCCCGATCGTCCGCAACAAGCTGTGGTTCAACTACACCTTCCGTCACTGGGGCTCGTCGAAGACCAAGGCCGACTCCTACTTCGACAAGAACCCGTCGCAGTTCGTCTACGACCCCGACTTCGACCGGCCGGGCCTCGACGATGGGCGCATCGTGAGCAACGCGGGCCGCATCTCGTGGCAGGCGACGAGCAAGGACAAGTTCTCGATGTATCACGACAACCAGCGGAAGTACCGCAACCATTGGGGCATTGCCTCGACCATTCCGCCAGAGGCCGCCGGCGTGCAGGTGACCCCGACGAGCTACGTCAACGTGACCAAGTGGACGCGCACGCACACCAACCGGCTGCTGTTCGAAGCCGGCTACGGCGTCTACAACCAGAACTACACCGAGCTGTACCAGCCCAGCGTGACCGGCCAGGACGCGAAGGTCTGGGATGACGCGGCGATCATCGCGTCGCGCGTCTACAACGTGGTCGACCAGTCCAACGGCCGCCAGGCCAACGCCTGGCCGAATCCGGCCGACCGCTATTCGGTGCTCCGCACCTTCATGGGCGCGGCGTCGTACATCGCCGGCAACCACAGTCTCCGCCTCGGCGGCACCTTCAGCAACGGCGACTGGAAGCTGGTGACTCGCTGGACCGGAGACATGCAGCCGATCACCTACAACGCCGGCGTGCCGGTGTCGGTGACGCTGCGCCTGCCCTCGGACCGCAACAACGGCATCAAGCAGGACCTCGGCTTCTACCTGCAGGATCGCTGGAGCCTGGGCCGGGTCACGTTGAACCTGGGCCTTCGTTACGACCACTTCATCGGCGAGTCGCGCGAAAGCTCGGTGCTCGCCAGCCGGCTGAGCGGCGCCGCGACCTTCGGCGAATGCAGCGACGGAACGGTCGACTCGGGTGACCTGTGCACCGGCGAAGTGCAGAACTGGAAGGACCTCTCGCCGCGCATCGGCTTCGCGATGGACGTGTTCGGCGACGGCCGCACCGCCCTCAAGTCGAGCTGGTCCCGCTACGTCGCCGGCCAGGCGATTGCGTTCGCCAACCAGGTGAACCCGATCGGCGCCCTGACCGCGACCGACACCCGCACCTGGCGCGACCTCGACGGCAACGGCCTGCCGCTCGACAGCGCCGGCAACATCCAGTTCAACGAGCTCACCAATTCGGCGTCGACGCCGACCTTCGGCCAGCTGAGGGTGCCGACGACGCAGTACTCGCCGGACCTACTGCGCGGCTGGGGCAAGCGCGGCTACAACAACGAGTTCACGATTGCAGCGCAGCACCAGCTGGCGGACCGCGTCTCGGTGAACGGCGGCTACTACCGCCGGACTTTCGGAAACCAGACCTTCGTGGACGACCTGCGCTACGACGAGAACAGCTACGACACGTTCTGCATTCGCGCGCCGCAGGATCCCGACCTGCCAGGCGGCGGCGGCTACCAGGTGTGCGGCGTCAAGGACCTCAAGCCCGCGGTGTTCGCGCAGAACCTGCCGGCCAACAGCCTGATCCGGTTCTCGGACGACTTCGGTGGAGAAACCAATCTCTACCAGGGTTACGACGTCAACATCGAAGCCCGCTTCCGTAACGGCGCGTTCCTCAAGGGCGGCATTGCCGCCACGGCGCGCACGTTCGACAACTGCAACCTGTTGAAGGCCGGCCTCGACGCGGTGGTCGGCGCCGCCGC
The DNA here is from genome assembly GCA_041178345.1 of Acidobacteriota bacterium. Lineage (GTDB taxonomy): Bacteria > Acidobacteriota > Vicinamibacteria > Vicinamibacterales > UBA2999 > 12-FULL-67-14b. The sequence continues at coordinate 8,591 of JBEGVQ010000004.1, forward strand.
CCTGGGCACCGAGCTTTACGAGGACGGCACCAACGGCTGCCACCGTGAATATGGCTACCGGCCCGACGCCAAGGTCTCCGGTTCCTACACGCTGCCGTACGACATCCAGCTGGCCGGCACCTTCCAGCACTCGCGCGGCATTCAGAACGGCGGCGCGAGCCCCAGTGTTGGCGCCAGCTGGGCCGTCATCAACGCGGTGGCCAACCCACAGATCGGCCGCAACTGGACCGGCGTGGCGTCGCGCACCGTTCAGCTGATTCGCGAGGGTCTCGACTACGGCGAGCACAACCTGAACCAGCTCGACCTCCGCCTGGCCAAGCGCTTCAATCTGGGCGGCAACACCCGGCTGCGGCTGGACTTCGACCTTTACAACGTGTTCAACAGCAGCTGGCCGTTCACCGTCAACGCGGCCTATTCGACCGCCGCCACCGGCACCTGGCTGCGCCCGACCAACGTGCTGCAGAGCCGATTCTTCAAGATCGGCGGGCAGTTCAGCTTCTAAGCCACCGATAAGGCAGCCACAGATTGGGCACCGATTAGACACAGATAGCTAAGCGGGCCTAAAATCAACCGCGTGAAGAGCGGGAAACCCAGACACCTTGTCGACGGTTTCTCGCTCTTTTCGTTTGTACTGGCTTGCTTACTTCTCACCTCACACTTCTCACTGCTTTCGTCGCAGCACGCCGGCCACCGCATTCCGGTGGTGCCTCAGGAATTGCTCGAGCGGCCGGTGCCCATGCGAACAGGCATTGGCCGAGCGCACGATGCGGTGGCGACGACGTCTGCCGAAGCGCAGGGCTGCTACGATCAAGGGCTCGCCTACCTGCACTCCTACGTCTGGATCGAAGCGGCGCGGTCGTTCCACCAGGCGTTGCGGCTGGATCCAGGTCTGGCGCTCGCGCACGTCGGCTTGAGCTACGCCTACATCGAGGTCAATAAGCCGGCCGAGGCCCGGCAGGCGATCGAATCCGCCTTCGCGCTCAGCGCTACGGCGGACAAGCGGGGGCTATCCGCGCAAGCGTCTGCACACGAACGGCACCATGTCGAGGCGCGGAGGCTGCAGATGGCCGCCGAGGACGCGCCCGCCGACAAGACCCGGCTCGCCGCCTATCGCCAGGCGCTCGACACCGCCATCGCCGCGTTCCCGGGCGATGTGGAGTTGATCCTGAAGCGGGGGATGGCAGCGTCGCCGGATCCCGCGGACCGCGGGCAAGGGTCTGTCATGGCGGCAGTGCCCTTTTACGAGCGCGCGCTCAAGCTGTCGCCCAATCACTTGGGCGCGCGGCACTACCTGGCGCATGCCTACGAGAACAGCGGGCGGGTGAACGAAGCGCTCACCAACGCGGCCGCTTTCGCGGCAGAAGCTCCGCAAGTGCCCCATGCGGTGCACATGCACGGGCATGAATTGCGCCGGGCCGGACGTCCGCTCGACGCCGTGGCGCAGTTCGAGGTGGCCGACAAGCTGCAGCGCGCCTACTTCGCGCGCGAGAAGGTCGGTGCCGAACTCGACTGGCACCACACCCACAACCTCGACTTGCTGGCGACGACCTACCAGTACCTGGGCCAGATGAAGAAAGGGGAGGCGCTGCTGAAGCAGTCGTTCGACCTGCCCTCGAACCTGCTGGTGCAACTCATCCACAAGCGGGAGTGGCTGGCCTTCCTGGTCGCCCGCAACCGCCAGGCCGAGGCGCTGGAAGCGGCCAAGGTGCTGACCTCTCATCCGAATCCGCTGGTGCAGGCCGCCGGCCACATCGAGGCCGGGCTGGCGCTGCTCTCCGTGAACAAGGTCGCCGATGCGGGCGCCGCGTCGAACGCCGCCTTGCGCGCGCTCAAGAGTTCCCCCGGGGGGCAGGACCTGGTGTTCATTGGCCTTGAAGCGCTGCAGGGCGAGTTCCGGTTGCGCACGGCCCAGCGCGAGCAGGGGCGCAAGATGATGCTGAGCGCCGCCCAGAAGTGGCGCTCGCTGCCGGGACCCGACGCCTGGAGCCAGTCGCTGTTCCGGCTCGAGGCCATGGCGCGGGCGGCCCGGGCGGTCGGCGACTGGGAGCTGGCGGGACGCATGGCGCAGCTCATGACCGAGCACGACCCGGCCTATTTCGGGACCCACTACGCCCTGGCGCTGGTGGCCCGGAACGCCGGTAATGCCGCAACGGCCCGCCGGGAGTTCGACCTCGCGCTGAAGGCCTGGGCAACGGCGGACAAAGATCTTTCCGAACTGGCCACCGCCCGTAAATAACAAGAGGTCAGGGGCTCAAGAGTTTCTCTCCTGATCTCCTGTTTCTTGGGCAACACCGACTTCAAGAGTCGACTCCCGACTCCCGCTTCCCGCCTCCCGGTATGATGTGCGGGCATGATTGCCCGGATGATGGCCCGAGTGGGCCTGGTCACGCCTGAGCAGCGCGCCTGGGCGTGGTACGACTGGGCCAACTCCGCCTTCTTCACCACGGTCGTCACCGCGGTGTTCCCGGGGTTCTACGCCTCGTATGCGGCGGCCGGCATGGCGCCGGCCGACGCCACCGCCCGCTTCGGGCTGGTCACGACGGTGTCGATGGCCACGGTGGCGATTGCGGCGCCGATCCTTGGCGCCTTTGCCGACTACACCGGCGCCAAGAAGAAGCTGCTCGCGATCTGCATCGCCATCGGCGTCACCGCCTGTGGTTCGATGGCGTTCATCGGCGAGGGCGAGGTGGGGTTCGCGTCGCTCCTCTTCTTCATCGCCAACCTCGGCGTGTCAGGGTCGATCGTCTTCTACGACTCGCTGCTGCCGCACGTCGCCAAGGCCAAGGAGACCGATCGCGTGTCGGCGGCCGGCTACGCCATGGGCTACATCGGCGGCGGGCTGCTGCTGCTCATCAATCTGGCCTGGATTCTCCAACCGGCCATGTTCGGCTTCAGTGGCACGGTCCCGGCGATCAAGGCGTCGTTCGTGGCGGTGGCGGTGTGGTGGGCGGTGTTCTCCCTGCCGATCTTCCGCAAGGTGCCTGAACCGGTGGTGCGGGACAAGCACTCGAGCGAGTCGGGCGTTGCGATCGTCGCCGCGTTTGCGCGGCTGGCCACCACGTGTCACGAGGTCCGGAAGTACCGCAATGCCTTCCTGCTGTTCATCGCCATGCTGCTCTACCAGGACGGCATCCAGACCATCATCCGCATGGCCGGCGTGTACGGCGCCGAGGTCGGTGTCGAGCAAACGTCGCAGATCGCCGCGTTCGTGATGGTGCAGTTCTTGGGGATTCCGTTCTCGTTCCTGTTCGGGTCGCTGGGCGTGCGCATTGGCACCAAGCGCGCCATCTTCATCGCCATCTCGGTCTACGCGCTGGCGACGGTGCTGGCCTACTTCATGACCACGGTGACGCACTTCTTCATCCTGGCGGCGATGATTGCCACGGTCCAGGGCGGCGCCCAGGCCCTGAGCCGGGCGCTGTTCTCGCGGATGGTGCCGGCGGACCGCACGTCGGAGTTCTTCGGGTTCTTCGCGGTCGCGGAGCGGTTTGCCACCGTGCTCGGCCCGCTCGTCTTCACCGTCAGCGTCACGCTCACCGGCAGCAGCCATGCCGCGATCATCGCGATTCTCGGCTTCTTCGTCGCGGGGGCCTACGTCCTGAGCCTCGTTGACGAAGAAGAAGGGATACGGGCCGCCCAGGCCTAGCCGAGTCGCTTCGAGGAACGTAACGTCGCCAGGGCGAGGACCGCGGCCCCCCAGGTGAACAGCGCGAGCGCCTGCGGCCAGAGGATCTCCAGGCCAATCCCCTTGAGGAAGATCCCGCGCACGATCTGCAGGAAATACGTCAGCGGAATCAGGTAGGCGACCGGCTGAATCCACGCCGGCATGTTCTCGATCGGGAAGATGAAGCCCGACAGGTAGATCATCGGCATCAGGAAGAAGAAGATGCTGGTCATCATCGCCTGCTGCTGGGTGCGTGAAATCGTCGAGACAAACAGCCCCAGGCCCAGTGTCGTCATCAGGTAGATCAGGCACATCCCGAACAGCAGCGTGATGCTGCCGCGCATGGGCACCTCGAACCAGTTGATGGCGACCACCAGCACCAGCACCACGTCGATGATGCCAATCACGGCATACGGCAGCAGCTTGCCGGTGATCAGCTCCCACCGCGCCAGCGGCGTGACGCTCAGCTGCTCGAGCGTCCCGATCTCCTTCTCGCGCACGATCGCCATGGCCGACAGGTTGGTGGTCACCACCAGCAGCAGCAGCGCGACGATCCCGGGGATCATGAAGTCGCGGCTTTCGAGCCGCGGGTTGAACCAGACGCGAATCTCCGGCGTCACCAGCGCCACTGCCGGCTGCCCCGGCCGTGCGGCCGCGGCGAGGTCCTGCGAATAACCCGCGATCAGCGTCTGGGCGTAGCCCATGGCCACGGTGGTTGAATTCGAGTCGGTGCCGTCCGCCGCAATCTGCAGGGTCGCGCTGCGGCCTGCCGACACGGCCTGGCCAAAGTTGGCGGGGATGCCGATCACCATCCAGGCTTCGCCGTGGTCGAGGTAGCGATCGATGTCGTTGGTCGACCCCGGCATGCCGACGATCTGGAAGTTGGCGGACGAGGCGAACCGCTGCACCAGGTCTCGGCTGGCGGTTGACCGGTCGGCATCGACAATGGCGATCGGGACCTCCCGGACGTCGGTGGTGGCGGCATAGCCGAGCACCGTGAGCTGCATGATCGGCGCAATGATCACCACCCCAAACAGGCGCGGGTCCTGTTTCAGTTCCAGGACCTCCTTGCGCATCAAGTGCAGGATCCTTCTGAGCGCTGCCGTCATGCCCACTCTCGCCTCAGTCGCAACGACGCCAGGCCCATCGCCACCGTCGCAAAGATCGCCAGCGCCACCAGGTCCTGCCAGAAAGCGGTGAGGTCGGCCCCCTTCAACACGATCGCGCGCAGCGCGACGAGAAAGTAGCGCGCCGGCACGATGTGCGTAATGGCCTGCACCACCGCCGGCATGCTCGAGATGGGAAAAACGAAGCCCGACAGGATCATGGTCGGCAACATCGACGACAGCAGCGCAATCTGGAAGGCGACCTGCTGGGTGTCGGCGATGGTCGAAATCAGCAGGCCCTGGGCCTGGGCGCCGACCAGGAACAGGCCGATCGCGAACAGCAGGAGCGGCCACGATCCGCGCATCGGCAGGTCGAACAGCAGCATGGCGGCCAGCACGATCAGCACGGCCGACGCGAACGAGATCGCGAGGTACGGCAGCGTCTTGCCCAGGATGTACGACACCGGACCCACCGGCGCCATCCTCACCTGCTCCATCGTCCCGCGCTCCTTCTCGCGCACGACCGACAGCGCCGTGGAGACCACCGCGGTGATCATCGAGATGTAGGCGATCAGGCCGGGCACCAGGAACAGCGCACTGCGCAGTTGCGGGTTGTACCAGATGCGGGGTTCCGCGATCACCATTGGCGGCGAACCCGCGGCCAGCAGCATCGCCTGCATCTGCACGGCGCCGAACTCGGCGACGAGCAGGCGAGCGTAGCCAGACACGGTGGCGGCGGTGTTGGCGTTGTCGCCGTCGATCACGACCTGCACCGTGACGGGGCGCTTCAGGCGCAGGTCGCGTTCGAAGCCGGCGGGGATCGACAGGATGGCGCGGACCTTGCCCTCGTCCACCAGCCGCTCGAGCGCCGCGTCGGAGTCTTCGTAGCCCACCAGCGCGAAGTAGCCGGAGTTGACGAACGACGACACCAGCTCCCGGCTGTGCGTGCTGCGATCGCGGTCCTGGACGGCCAGGCGGACGTCGCGAATGTCGAAGCTGAGCGCGTAGCCGTACAGCAGCAGGAAGAACGCCGGAATGAACAACAGGATCAGCAGGGTGCGGCGATCGCGGAGGATCTGGCGCATCTCTTTCGACGCGACAGCAAGGATCTTTCCCACTTAGGCCGCCCCCGCCCGCTCGACGCGGTCGAGGGAGCGCTCGACCACGTCGAGAAACACGTCTTCGAGCGACGGTGACACCGGACCGATGCTGCGCACGGTCACGCCGGCGGCCATGAGGCTGGCCGAGAGCATGGCGGCGGAGGTTTGGGTGTCGCGCATCACGGCGTGGACGGCGGTGCCAAACAGGCTCGTCTTCTCCACCGTCTCCAGGCGATCGAGCGCGTCCATGGTCTGCACGGGGTGCGTGGACTGGATCTCCACGATCGGCCGCGACGAGAACACCTGCTTCAGTTCGTTCGCCGTGCCGATGGCGGCGAGCCGGCCGGCGTGGATGATCGCCAGGCGGTGGCAGTGCTCGGCCTCGTCCAGGTAGTGCGTCGTGACCAGCACGGTCACGCCCTTGGACGAGAGGTCGCCAATGAGGTCCCAGAAACGGCGGCGCGACAGCGGGTCCACGCCGCCCGTGGGCTCGTCCAGGAACACGATCGACGGCTCGTGGAGAATGGCGCAACCAAGCGCCAGCCGCTGGCGCCAGCCGCCGGGCAGGTCCCGGGTCAGCGTCTTCTCGCGGCCCTCGAGCCCGGCCATCTCCAGCACGAAGCGCCGGCGCGCGGCAAAGCGCTCGCCCGACAGCCCGTAGACGCCGCCGAAGAACTGGATGTTCTGGTCCACGGTCAGCGGCTCGTAGAGCGAGAACCGCTGCGACATGTAGCCAAGTCGCCGCTTCACCCCCTCGGGGTCGAGGCCAACGTCGAGGCCGCCGACGAGCGCCGTGCCGGCCGTGGGACGCAGCAGGCCGCACAGCATGCGGATGGTGGTGGACTTGCCGGCGCCGTTGGCGCCCAGGAAGCCAAAAACCTCGCCCTGTGCCACCGAGAACGACAGGTCGTTCACGGCCACGAAGTCGCCGAACTTTCGCGTGAGTCCGCGGACTTCGATCGCGGGACTGGTCCGGCTGAAGCCGGACGCCACATTCGATGTAGTGTCCGCCTTTAGGCGGACCTTGTCAGCCGCCATCACGGTCTCCCCAGCACGCGGTGCAGCCGCGCCTCGGCCAGCCGCACGCCGGCCAGCGCCCGCGTCCGGGCCAGTTCGTTCTCGAGCATCGCTACCTGCGCGACCACCACGTCCGTGCTGGTCGCGACGCCGGCGGCGAAGCGATCGCCCACGACCCGGCGGGCCTCGGTCGCGCTCTTGACCGCATCGGACGCGGCCCTGACCATGGCCAGGCTCGAATCGAGGTCGAGCAGGCGCTGGCGGACGTCGGCCGACACCACCGAATCAAATTCCGCCAGTCGCTCGCGCGTGGCCGCGGCGGCCGCCGCCACCTCGGCGGCCTGCGCCTTGGTGCGGCCGAAATCCAGGAACGGCCAGCTCACGTTGACCGAGAGATCCCACGACTCCTGCCAGACGCCCTGGCGGGGAAAGATGCGCTGGTTGGGCTTGGCGTAGTCCACGCCGGCGGCCACCGCGACAACCGGCTTGTTCGCGGTCATCGCCGCCTGCTCGCGCGCCTCGATGCCACCGAGCCTGAGCGTCAGGGCCTTTCGTTCGGGCCGCTGCTGGCGTGCTTCCGCGATCAAGGCGGACCCGCCTTCGCGGCCGGAGGCCGCTACGGCGAGCTCTCGCCGTAGCTCGCCTGAATCCCCGCGAGCAGAGGCGGACGCATCCAGTCTGTCGGTGAGCTCGATCACCGTCTCGTCAGCGGCGCCAATCAACCGGCGCAGTTCGATCAGAGACGACTCGCGCAGGTTGCTGGCTTCGATCAGCTGCGCCTGCTCGCGAGACCGCTGCGCCTCGAGGCTCAACACCTCGTTGGGCGGGATCAGGCCCACCGAAAATCGCTGGCGCGCGTCGCGCAACTGCGCGTCGGCCCTGGCTGCCGACTCTTCGAGCACCCTCACCGCTTCGCGAGCCGTCGCCGCACCCCAGTACGCGCGCACGATCTCGAATCGCAGATCGGCCCGCGCGGTCTCGATGTCGGCGGCCACGGCGCGCGCTTCAGCATCGGCCGCCCGCTCGAGCGCGTCCGCCCGTCCCGACGTGTAGATCGGCCATTGCATCGACAAGCGCGAAGAGAAGTTGTCGGGAAGGTCCGGGTAGATGACGACCCGCCCGCCGCTCTGGTTAAAGGCGAACTCCTCGACGTGGTTGGTCCGCGTATAGCCGCCGCCTGCGGTCACCGTGGGCTTGTCGGCCGCCTGCGCGCCGCGTAGCGCCGCCTGTGCCCCCTGCTCGCGGGCGCGCGCTTCGGCCAGCCGATGGCTGGTTTCGAAACCGCGGGCGATGGCATCGGCCACGGTCAGGCGGATGGGCGCCGGCTGCGCCGCCAGGGGCAGCGAGGACACGGCGAGGAACAGGAGGATGGTGAAGGTGCGCATCATGTGCCGGCCGTCTCTGTTGAGAGTTCAATGTGGCGTCCGGCTTCAGCCGGACGAGCCAGTTTGGCGATGAAGACGTCTTCGAGCGACGGGACAATTGGGCGAACCCCGGCTGGATGGACGCCGGCGCGGGCCGCCGCGGCGGCGAACTCGGTCGCGGCGTCGGCGGCCGTCGTGCGGGCGCTCCACACGTGCAGGCGGTCGCCGAACACCTGGGCGTGGGTCACACCGCCGGGACCCTTGAGCGCGCGCAGGGCTTCGCCCGGCGCCGCGACCAGCACCTCGAGCAGCGTGCCCGGCAGGCTCGCCCGCAGCGCGCCGGGCTCATCAAGCGCCAGCACCCTTCCCTCGTGCAGCAGCACAATGCGGGTGCAGCGCTCGGCCTCGTCCAGGTACGGGGTGGACATCAGGATGGTGATGCCTTGCGCCAGGAACTGCGACAGCAGCTTCCAGAACTCGCGGCGCGACACCGGATCCACACCGGTGGTGGGCTCGTCGAGCAGAATGACCCGTGGCTCGTGGACCAGGGTGCAGGCCAACGCCAGTTTCTGCTTCATGCCGCCTGACAGCTGGTCGGCCAGCCGCCCGCGAAAGGGCGTGAGCTGCGTCATGTCGAGCAGGCGATCACGGCGGGCGCGGTAGTCGGACACCCCGTGAATCTCGGCGAAGAAGTTGATGTTCTCGTCGATGCTGAGGTCCCCGTACAGGCTGAAGCGCTGCGACAGGTAGCCCACGGTGTCGGTAATCGCGCGGTGTTCGGCGACGGGATCCTTGCCGAGTGCGCGAACCCGTCCGCCATCGGCGTGCACCAGTCCGCAAATGGTGCGAATGGCGGTGGTCTTGCCGGCGCCGTCGGGACCAATCAGCCCGAACATCTCGCCAGGCGCCACGCTGAACGACACGCCCCGCAGCGCCTCAACGGCGCCGTAGCGTTTGGTCACGTTGGCAAACTCGATTGCGGGTGTCACGTCTGACTGCTCACTTCTCATTTCTCGCGAAGCGAGAGCTCAGCTTCCACCGGCATCCCTTGTTTGAGAATGCCGTCCTTGTTGTCCACGGAAATGCGGATGCGATAAACCAGCTTCGAACGCTCCTCGGCGGTCTGCACGTTGCGTGGCGTGAACTCCGCCTTGGGCGAGATGTTCGAGACCGTGCCGGCGAGCCCGGCGCCGCCGGCGTCGGTGAACACGGTGGCGGGTTGGCCAATGCGCAGTGCCGGCACAATCGGCTCGGGCACAAACACGTCGGCCCAGGCGCGATCGAGGTCCACCACGACCAGCGCGGGCGCCCGCGGCGCGATGATCTCGCCGACCTCGACCAGCTTCTCGGTGACGATGCCGCCGATTGGGGAGACGAGCGTGGCGTCGCCAAGCGTCTTCTCGAGGGCGGCGATCTGCGCGCTCACCACGTCCACGCGGGCGCGGGCCGCCGCCACCTCTTCCCGACGGGCGCCGGCGCGAACGCGGACGAGCGTTTCTTCCGCGCTGCGCACGCGGCTCTGGGCGGCCGACACGCGATCGCGGGCGATATTGCGGCGGGTCGCGGCGTCATCGCGTTGCTTCTGCGATCCCGAGTTGGTCCTGAGCAGGGTTTCGAAGCGCTCGAGGTCCTGGTTGGCGGCGGCAAGCTCCGATTCCGCGGCTGACTGGTCGGCCTTGGCGGTGGCAATCTGCGACTCGGCCTGCCGCACATCTTCAGGCCGCGCCGTGGCCTGCACCACGCGCAACTGGGCCTCAGCCGCGGCGCGCTCTGCCTTTGCGCGGTCGATCGCCAGCACGACGTCCCGTGCATCGAGCGTGAGTACGACTTGCCCCGGCTCGATGCGGTCGCCCTCCTTGGCCGAGAGCGTCAGGACCCGCCCACCGGCGTCGGGCGCCAGCCGCACTTCGGTGGCCTCGACATGGCCCGACACGCGCACGCGATCGGTCGGCGCGTCTTCGGCGCAGCCAACGCCGATTGCGAGGGTGAGTGCCGGCAGGAGGAGGCGTGTGATGTGTGTCATAGGGGTCGGAGCATTCGGTGTGCGTTGTCTTGCATGTGCGCGATCAGGTCGGTGTGGGGAATATCGACGAACATCGGCAGGTCGGCGCGGCCCGGCTGCGCGGCCATCCGTTCGCGCGCGGCGTTCATCAGGAGCGGACCCATCGTCGACGTGTAGGCCAGGATCGGGTGCACCGGCCGGAACGCGCCGGTCGCGGCCCCCTCGGCGAGAATGCGGCCAAACGCCAGGAACACGCCCTTCATCAACTCGAACGTATCGAGGTCGAGATGCGGCGCACCGTCGGCGATCTCGCGAAGCAGCATCGTCGGGAACCACGGCCGCAAGTCGGCGAGGCTCACGAAGTTCTCGATGAAACGGTCCAGCTTGTTCGCGGGTGAGTCGGCAGAGTCGGCGATCGCCGTGGCCGTGGCGCCGACCGATCCGAGCATGTCGCCGACCACGGCGCGGTACAGGGCAAGCTTGTCGGCGAAGTGGTAGTAGATCATCGCCTTGTTGACCTGGGCCTGGGCCGCGATCTCGTCAACGCCGACGCCGTCGAACCCGCGGGCCGAGAAGGCCAGGGCGGCGGCCTGGAAAATAGCGTCGCGAGTGTCTGGCCGCCCGGCAGCGCGTGTCTTCGTCATAAACTAACTGGTTAGTTAACTATATTCCAGTACGTTCTTTCAACTGGTGGGTTGGGGCCTGACCCCCATTTTCACCATTTAAGTGGTTCAGGGTCAGGCCTGTTGTCGTTTTTAGTGGCCGTTGGGGCGCCGTGGCGTCCATACAATCAAGATGATGACTGTCGTTCTCGCGGGAGGTTCCGGTTTCCTGGGCAGCAAGCTGCGGGCGCACCTCGAGCGGGGTGGGCACCGTGTGCTGACCCTGACCCGCTCGCCCAGGCCAGATCGGCCAGGCGACATCGCCTGGCGTCCAGATGGCTCGGGCGGAGACCTGGCCCGGCATCTCGAGGGGATCGACGCCGTCGTCAATCTCGCCGGCGAGAACATCGCGGGCACGTTCTGGAGCCCCGCCCGCAAGGCCAGGCTGCGCGATAGCCGCCTCCTGTCGACCCGGACGATTGTGCGAGCATTCGCCGCATGCGCGCGGCCACCGAAAACGTTCATCAGCGGATCGGCCGTCGGCTATTACGGCGCGCGCGGCGACGAGCTCGTGACCGAACGCACACCCCCGGGCACCGGCTTCCTGGCCCAGCTGTGCATCGACTGGGAACAGGAGGCGCGCGCCGGGGCGTTCACCGAGACCCGCCTTGCGATCATGCGGACGGGCCTGGTGCTCGGCGCCGATGGTGGCGCGCTCAAGAAGATGATCCTGCCCTTCAAGCTCGGCCTGGGTGCGACACTCGGATCGGGCCAGCAGTACATGCCGTGGATTCACGTGGACGACTGGGTGGCACTGGTCAGCTGGCTGATTGCCACGGATCGGGCCGCTGGCGCCTTCAATGCCTCGGCGCCGAAGCCTGTCACGAACCGCGAGTTCACGCAGACGCTGGGACGCGTGGTACGGCGGCCCGCCGTCTTTCATGCCCCCGCGTTCGTCTTACGGATCAGCCTCGGCGAAATGGCGGACATGCTGCTCACCGGCCAGCGCGTGCTGCCGGCCGCCGCCGAGGAGTTGGGCTTTCGGTTCGTCCATCGAGAACTCGAACCGGCACTCCGGAGCCTGGACTTATGAGATATGCGTTCGTCGTCGTGGCCCTCTCCCTCACGAGCCTCTCGGCGCAGGCCTCGGACGAAGCGCGCCGCATTTCAGATTCGATCATCGTGCTCGACGAGATCATGGCGGCGGCCGACCAGTCCGTGCCACGGTCGATTCTCGAGAAGGCCGTCGGCGTCGCCGTGTTTCCGTCGCTGCTCAAGGGCGGCTTCGTCGTTGGCGGCCAGCGCGGCAAGGGCATCCTGAGCGTGCGCGACCGGCAGACCGGCCTCTGGTCGGCGCCCGCCTTCCTGACCATCACCGGCGGCAGCATCGGCGCGCAGATCGGCGCACAGGCCATCGACCTGGTCCTGGTCGTGAACAACGACCGCGGCCTGGAGCAGCTGGTCAAGAACCAGTTCAAGGTCGGCGCGGAAGCCGGCGTCGCGGCCGGTCCCGTCGGCCGCGAGGCCGCCGCCGCGACCGACATCCAGATGCGAGCCCAGATTCTGAGCTACTCGCGCGCGCGTGGCCTGTTTGCGGGCATCACGCTCAATGGCGCCACCATCCGCCAGGACCGCGATGCCAACGAACGGTTCTACGGCACCGCCTACCGGACCGGGCAGATTGTGTTTGAAGGCCTGGCCGGCGCGCCGCAGTCGGTGGCGGCGTGGAAAGCGACGCTGGCGAAGTACGCCAGGTAAGAGACATTGGCCACAGAGGACACAGAGAACACAGAGTCAATCTTTCGAAATGCGATCAGGCCGCTTCGAAGCTCGATCGCGTTTAGAAAAGTTGTTCTCTGTGTCCTCTGTGTCCTCTGTGGCTATAAGAAGTTCGGCGCACCCGCGCGGTAGTCTCCGCCGAGCACACTGACGGAATTCGATCCCAGCCAGCTGTCGAGGATCTTCGCGTAGACCGATCGGAAGTCGGTCTCGTGTCTCACATCGCCGGCGTTGTTCTCGAGCGTCGGGTTGGCCGGATCGAGGCTGAGGTTCGGGGCCGTGCCGTAGATGCCGCCGCGCACGCCGCCGCCAAGCACCATCATGTTGCCACCGGCGCCGTGGTCGGTGCCCGCGCTGCCGTTCTCGGAAATGCGCCGGCCGAACTCCGTATAGACCAGCACCAGCGTGCTGCTCAGCAATCCTTGCGAGCTCAGGTCGTCGTAGAAGGCCTTGAGGCCGTCACCGAGGGTCGCCATCAGGTTGAAATACGAGCCCTGGTTTACGCCCTGAGTGGCGTGGGTGTCATATCCGCCGGTCTGCACCCAGAAGACCTTGGTGCCGATCTGCCGGTTCATGGCCCCGGCCACGGCCGTCAACGCCTGGCCGAACCCGTTGTTGGGATAGACATTGGCAGGCCGGTAGGCCGCCACGGTGGCGACGCGGTCCAATGTCCCCAACGCCGCCTGGGTCGTCGAGTTGACGAAGGCCAGGTGGGGGCGGTCGACCGGGATGTGCGATGAGATGCGGGTCTGCGCAGCCCGTTCGTAGGTCGCCTCGGTGCCGGTGTTGGCGCCCGAGAAGGCATAGGTGGCAGGACTGGTAATAGCCGGTACGCCGACCAGTCGCGCCATCAGCGGACGTGGCGTCTCGCGCTGCGTGTTCCAGGCCACCAGCGGGTCGACCGGCGACGGTTGCGAATCGAGGTAGCGGCCCAACCACCCGGTGCCCGACGTGTTGTTGACGCTCGCGGTGCCCCAGATGTCGAAACCGGTGAAGTGCGACCGGCTCTGGTTGGGGTAGCCGGTGCGCTGGATGACCGCGAGGCGGCCGGCGTCGAAAATCGACTTGAGGCCGGTCAGCCGCGGGTGCAGGCCCAGCTCCACGCCCGAACTGTCGGTGCCGATCTGCAGCACGCTGGCGGCGGGGACGGCAATCGTCGGCCGCCGGGTCGTGTAGTTCGGGTCGCGGTACGGAATGATGGTGCTCAGCGAGTCGTTGCCGCCGCTGAGATAGACCACCACGATGTTGCGCGCCGCCGACCCCTGCGCGAAGGCGATGTCGCAAATCGCCTGCGGGGCCGCGAAGCCAAACGTAAACGCGGTGACGCCGCCCTTGACGAACTGTCGTCGTGAAAATGACATGGCGTCCCTCTAGTTGAACTGGTACTCGCCCGATCCCACGATCAGGCGCGCCAGGCCGGGAATTCGCTGCTGCAACTGCGCGTCGGCCCCGGTCCACGCGGTTGAGCGGAGGTAATCGGTCATTGCCGTCTTGCTGGCCGTGGCGAACCCCATGGTCGGGAAGCGGGCGAGCATGTAGTCGAGCACGCGCTCCGGCGACTGGCGATAGGGCTGCGCGTCACGGGCCAGGTTGAAGCGCTGGTTCTGTGCGAGCGTGGCCGAGAAGTTCATGCGCGCCAGCATGGACGAGGTGGAAATCCACTCGGGCCCGGTGGCCCAGCCGTTCACGTCGGGTGGCTCGTACAACTGCTGCCCCATGTTGGTGAGCGGGTTCATGGCGCTGTTGACCGAGAAGCCGGTCCAGCCGGTTTCCTTGATGGCCTTCACCACGAACTCGACCGGCCACGAGTAATGCTGGTGGAAATTGGCGGTGCTGCGGAACTGCGCCGACTGGAACAACGTCCGCAACATCGACTTGATGTTGTAGTTGTTGCCCAGGTACGAGTTCGCCATGGCGTTGACGAGGGCCGCGTCCGGTGCCGCCGTCTCGCTGACGAAGAACTTATAGAGCCGGTCGGCCAGCCGTCTCGCCGTCGCGGGGTGCCGCGCCAGGGCGAGGATCAGGTCCAGCGCGTCTTGCTCCCCTGCCGCCGCGGCGCGGGCCGGGATCGTCTTGCCGCCGTCCGGGTAGATGGCAAAGGTGAAAGTCTTGGCGTTGGTGTCGTGGTCGGCGGCGCGATAAAGAAACGTGTAGTAGCTGCCGGTCGTGCTGGTGCGGTCGCCGAGAAGCTGCCAGTTGAAGCCGGTGAATACCCGCGCCGCGGCGTACACGTCCTGCTCCGTGTAGTGGCCAATGCCCAGGCTGAACAGCTCCATGATCTCGCGGCCGAAGTTCTCCTGCGGCCGCGTCCGCGTGTTCAGCTGGCTGTCGAGCCAATAGATCATCGCCGGGTGCTTTGACATCGCCAGCAGCATTCCCGGAAAGCTGCCGGTGGCGTATTCGCGCAGCACCTGGATCTGCCCGGCCGGACTGCCCTCGAGGCTCATCGGGTCGTTGTCCATCAAGCGCGTCGCGCGCTCCTGGCCGACCGCGCCGGCCAGCTTTGAATAGGCAGTGGCGAAGTGGTTATGCCAGAACAGCGCCATCTTCTCTTCGAGTGGCCGCTGCGAGTGGATCATGCGAAACAGCCAGCGCTGCCGCGCGTCGTTGACCAACGTGTTGGGCGAGAACGGGTTGCCGGCGGAGGTCGTGATGCCGACGTACTCGGGTCGGCCGATTTTCGAGTCGTGGTCGGTGGTCATCGACTCGTAGTTCAGCAGGCGGTCAATGACCGTGTCGATCGGGATGCCGGCCCACGCAGCCAGTTCCGCCTGACTCGCCCCAAAACCCATTCGCCGCAGGATATGCTCGAGCATCGGACCCTACTTTACGCTGTTCGCGCCAACTGATCCATAGCTGTCACGCGTCTGCCGCCCTCAGGAAACGTCCTGTGATTACGAAACCGTGAGAACACGTGCCGGAATGCGAACGGGGCGGAACAACGTGTTAGAACCCCCGACCGGCCGGATAGTTTAACGGGAGCCCAGGAAATGAGGAGAATTTTTCGCCTCATCTCCTGAACGCCTGTTTAACTAGGGCAGGCTGATCAAGTTCGCCATGAGGCGGAATGCACCATCCGTACCCGCGGGCAACTGGCGCCACAGGCCCAGGCCGACGTAAAGCCAGCGGCCCTCGCCCACCTTGGCTTCGACCAGCGCACCGCGCTTGATGCCCTGGTTGTACTGAAAGGGCTCGGTGAACTCGATCAGATCGGTGTACTGCGGATCGCGGGCGGCCTCGTCCAGGAAGTACAGGCCTCGCTCCTGCACCCAACCCGTCCAGTCGGCGCGGCCGATCGCGTTGGGCGTGTTGAACGCCGGATGCTGCGGCGCCAGCACTTTCATCTCGGCGTTCTCGTCGGTCACGCGCTCGCGGCCCACCTTCGCGGGAAACGGTCCGTACTGCGCGTCGTTGAACTCGAACTTGTTGTACTGGACGATCATCGTGCCACCGGCCTTGGCGTAGTCGAGCAGGCGCTGGTTGTTCGCGCGCAGGTCTACGCGGCGCTCGTAGGCACGCACGCCGGTCATGATCACGGTGTACTTGCTCAGATCGCCCCACGCCAGTTCTTCCGGATCGATCAACGTGAGCTTGACGCCCAGTTGAATCAACGCCGCCGGCACTTCATCGCCCACGCCCATCACGTAGCCGAGGCTCAGGTTCGGCGCGACGTTGACATCGAGCGCCTTCACGGTCACCTGCGGTGCGGTCAGCACGTGGCGGCGCGTGGTGTGGGGATACTCGACCACCTGGTAGCCCTGGGTGAAGGTCCCGGTGCCGCTCTTCACGACGGCGCTGACCTTGAACTGGTTGCCGCCCGGCTTCACGGCCGCGGCGGCCAGCACGGTCGCGGCCGGCGGCTGCAGGGTAAAGCGAACGGTCGCCGCTTCGTCCTCGCGCGTGAACGTCACCGGCTGCGTGGCCGGCGTCGCGCGCCAGCCCGGCGGCACCTCGAGCGCCACCGCGGCCTGCGCCGCGCCCTTGGCGTGATTGGTCACCGTGACGCGCACGTCCTTGCTGACCGGCGCCGCCGGCTTGAGCGGCACGATCACCGTGTCGGGCGTCGTCGCCACCGCGAACGCCGGCACGACGTGAATCTCCTGGCGCTTCTCGCCGGCGAAGATGTCGAGATCCGAGCGGGCCTGGATCGGCAGGGTGATGGTGAATGGCGTGCGGTCCACCGTCAGGGTGAACGTCGCCGTGTAGGGCGTCGGCCGGAACGGCAGGCCGAACGGCACGTCGGCGTCGAACACGTAACGCGCGCCTTGCGTGCCGGTGTGGAAGTGGGCCGCGGTCAAGCGCGCGTCGGTGGGCACGGTTACCGTCTTGTTGCAGTTGCGCGAAGCTCCGGGCGCCAGCGCGCCGGCATCGCACGCGGCCGCGGCGCCGAACCCGTTGGCTGCGACGCCGAGATCAACCGCGGACTTGCCACGGTTGGCGGCCATCAGGTCCACCACCAGGGGCTGCCCGGCCACCACCAGGCCGTCTCGCGCAATGGCTTCCAGACGGACGTCGGCCGCCACCATCAGGGCTTTGGCGAACTGCGGCTCCTTCGGTGCGAGACGGAAATCGATCTCGTACTTCGCGCTCTCGGTGAGCGACGAGGACGCGAGCCACGCGCGCATCTCGCGCAGCGCCTTGAGTCCGCGCGTCAGCGGCGCAATGGTCGCATTCTCGCCACCAGTTGCCATGGCCTGCCGCGCCTCGGCCACCGCCGCGGAGATACGATCGAGTCCGGCACCGAGTTCGGTCCGGACATCGGGCTTGCCCACCGTAGCCTCGGCGGAGATGGGGGCAAACGACAGCAGGCTGCGGAGGCTGGTGTCGACGCCGTCGAACACGGCCCGATCGGTCCGCGCGACGCCGCCCTCGAGCACCGTGTCGCGCAGGCGATAGTTGCGAATGCCGCCAGGGCTCATCGGGCCGCCGCCGCCACCGCCGACCGGCGCCGGCAGCGCCAGCAACTGCGACATGCCCTGGCACTTGTGCATGCTGCGGGCTTCGCTGGCCAGCTCGTTGTAGGTGCGGCCGATGACGGGATCCCACACGTCGCCGCCGGCAAACTGCAGCGGCGACGGCGCCTCCACCGTCGCAAGCGTTGCCGACGCTGGTCCCGCCGAAGCGGCCGCAGGCCGCGAAGGCGGACCGAAGCCGGCCGTGTAATAGAACTTCTTCGGCTGCCACGCGCGCAGCCCTTCCTTGATCTGCTCGGGGAACTTCGTGGGGTCAGCCGCCGCGCGGAACGCCTCGAGCGTGAGACGAGACGAGGTCTGGTGGTGCTGGCCGCCGCCATCGCCGTCGAACACGAAGCCGACAATCACGTCGGGACGAATCGTGCGGATCATGCGGACGAAGTCGCCGAGGATCTCCTGGTGGCCCCACT
>JBEGVQ010000005.1:0-18089 GCA_041178345.1 Acidobacteriota bacterium
GGCCGGCTGAATCTCTTCGCGCTTCAAGTTCTTCACCGGCACGCCGCGTTTGATCAGCCGCGTCTGCAGCACGTCCCACACCGACTCGAGCTTGAAGTTGTCCTCGGCGGTCAAGGTCAGGGTGTTGGCCTTGGCATCGAGGTCGATGGCGGCGCGCGACCCCTTGAAGTCGAAGCGCTGGGCAATTTCCTTGCGCGCCTGGTTGACGGCGTTGTCGACCTCGGGCAGGTCGATGTTCGACGTGACGTCGAACGAATACGTGGTGGCCATGAACGGATCCTAACTGATTGGTACACTCGGCGCGAGTGCCCGCTGATGCCTCCCAGCCGCTCGTCCTCGTCGTCGACGACTACGCCGACGCCCGCGAGATGTACGTCGAGAGCCTGCTGGTGCTCGGCTTCCGGGTTGCCGAGGCCTCGAACGGGGTCGAGGCGGTCGAGAAGGCCCGCGGCCTGGCGCCCGACGCGATCCTGATGGACCTGCGCTGCCGGACAAGGTGATGGCCGAGGTCCGCCAGCTCCTGCGGCGCGACCCCTCGCTCTAATCGTCCATCGGCGACGAAAATACCTTCTTATTGCCGGCCTCGCCGCCCACGTACCCTGCTGGAGTGATGCTCTTTCCGATTGCCGACTACTGGTGGTTCTACGTAGCGTTTACCGGCTTCATCCTGGTGCTGCTCGCCATCGACCTGGGGGTGTTCAACCGCAAGGCGCACGTCGTGTCGATTCGCGAAGCCGCCAAGTTCAGCGCGCTCTGGATCTCGCTGGCCGTGATCTTCAACGTCCTGTTCTACTACTACGCGCTGAACACGTTGTCGAACGATCCGCGCCTGCTGGCGACACCGGGCTTCGATCCGGCGGCGGCGGCCTCGCGAGTCGCCCTCGAGTTCCTCGCCGGCTACGTCGTCGAATACACGTTGTCGGTCGACAACATGTTCGTGTTCGTGGTGATCTTCTCGTTTTTCAGGGTGCCGTCTCAGCACCAGCACCGGGTGTTGTTCTACGGCATCCTGGGTGCGCTGATCTTCCGCGCGACGTTCATCGCCCTGGGGTCGGTGCTGCTGTCGTACCAATGGATGATCGTCGGCTTCGGCGTGCTGCTGATCTACACCGGGTTCAAGATGCTCGGCCACGATTCGGGGGAGATGGACCCGGGCAAGAACCTGCTGGTGCGGTTGACGCGCCGCCTGATGCCGGTGTCGGACCAGTTCGACGGCAGGCATTTCTTCTCGAAGATCGACGGCAAGTGGCACGCGACGCCGCTGTTCCTGGCGCTGATGGCGATCGAGATGAGCGACATCGTGTTCGCGATCGATTCGGTGCCGGCGATCTTCGCGCTGACCCGGGAGCCGATGGTCGTGTTCACGTCGAACGTGTTCGCCATCCTCGGCCTGCGGTCGCTGTACTTCGTGCTGGCAGGCATGGTCGCCAAGTTCACGCTGCTGCGGTACGGCCTGGCCGGGGTGCTGATGTTCATCGGCCTCAAGATGATCTGGCTGAACCAGTACTGGGGCGGGCACTTCCCGATCGCCTGGTCGCTGGCGATCATCGGGTCGCTGGTCGGCGGCTCGATCATCGCCTCGCTGATCGTCGAGCGGCGCAAGGCCGCGTAGACTAAGCCGGTGTCAAGGGTGCCAGGCGTGCCAACGGGGCCCGCCGCGCGCGACGTGCTCATCACGCGCGCCGGCGAGCCGGCTCCGGTGACCGACCGTGTGGCGGTCGAGGAGCCGATGGAGGTGCGCGTCAACGGCGCGCCCTTCGCGGTGATCATGCGCACGCCGGGCGCCGACCGCGACCTGGCCGCCGGCTTCCTGCTGGCGGAAGACGTGATCCGCTCCGCTGCCGAGATCGGCGCCATCGAGTACTGCGCCGATCCAGACGATGACGGGCGCGAGAACACCCTCAACGTCACCGTCCTCGGTGAGGCGGTGGTGCGACTCGACGCCCGCCTGGGCGATCGCCGGCAGGTGATGATGACGGCGTCGTGCGGGCTGTGCGGCCGGCGGACGATCGAGTCGTTGCGCGCGCGCGTGTCGGCGGTGGCGGGGCACTGGACCGTGCCGGCCAGCGTGATCGCTGCGTTGCCCGGCCGGTTGCGCGCCAGCCAGGCGGTGTTCGAGGCGACCGGCGGCCTGCATGCCGCCGGACTGTTCGACCGGACCGGTGCGCTGCAGGTGGCGGCCGAAGACGTCGGCCGCCACAACGCCGTGGACAAGATTGTCGGCCGCACCCTGCTGGCGGGTCAGCATCCGCTGGACGATCGGCTGCTGCTGGTGTCGGGCCGCACCTCGTTCGAGCTGGTGCAGAAGGCGCTGCTGGCCGGCGTGCCGCTGATTGCGGCGGTGTCGGCGCCCTCGAGCCTGGCCGTCGATTTAGCCACCGAGGCCGGCATGACCTTGTGCGGCTTCGTGCGTGGCGCCGGCTTCAACATCTACAGCCACCCAGAACGGCTTAGCCACGGATAACACAGCCACAGAGTAGGCACCGCTTAGTCACAGAGACAGAACCAGGGTGTTCTTGGTCTGTGGCTGATCGGCGATTAATCCGTGGCCGTCCGATCGGCGGCCTGGCAAGTGGGACACCAATAGGTGGCCCTGGCGTCGAGGCCCACCTTCGTCGACTGGATCGCGGCTCCGCATCGGCGGCACGGCCGGCCGGCGCGGCTGTAGACCCACAGGCTGTCTTCCGGATCCGATCGCCGGTCGGTGCGCCGGAGCGATCGATAGGTCTGGATCGCGGCCGGCGTGCCGTCCACCACGTTGGCCTGCAGCAGCGATCGCGCCAGGTCCATCATGCGCTCGAGCGCATCCTGCGCAACGGCGCTGGCGGGTGTCTCGGGGTGAACCCGGGCGAGAAACAACACCTCTGACTTGTAGACGTTGCCGATCCCCGCCACCAGCCGTTGATCGAGCAGCGCCTGCGCGATCGGCAGCGCCCCGGCGGCGCGCACGCGGCGCATGGCCTCGTCGCGATCGAACGCGGGCTGGAGCAGGTCGGGGCCGAGCGCGGCGACCGGATCGGTCGACGCCAGTTGCTTCGCGGTCACGAACTCCGCCACCGGCACGTCGAAGGCCACTGCCACCCAGTCGGCGGTGTCAATCCGCACCCGCATGGCCTGCGGGCCGCGCCACCAGCGCTCGCCGTGCCGATAGACATGCCACGAGCCGTTCATCCGCATGTGCGTGCGGAGAATCAGGTCCCCCTCGAACCGGATCAGCACATGCTTGCCGGCCGCCTCGCACCGCTCGATCCGCCGGCCCGCGATCGGCCCATCGTCGTTCACCCGCGCCAGGTGAGCGTAGGCGGTGTCGAAGCTCGTCGCGCGATGGCCCGCCAGCACCTTCTGCAGCGTGCGAGCCGTCCGGAAGATGGTGTCGCCTTCAGGCATCTTCAGGCTCGTCCTCGGGATCGGCCGACGCGCGGCGTTTCGAGACACGCAACTGCAGGCCCATGCTGGTCGGTGAGAAGCCGTGCGCCAGCAGGAATTGGCTGGATGGATCGGTCGCGGCGGGTTGCCCGTTGATCTCCTCGATCAGCCATCCGCGCCGCTCGCCCTGGGCGTGGCCGGCAATCCTGACGAGTTCCCGGGCGAGCGCGCGGCCCGCGTGCGATCGCTCGGGCTCGTCTCCAGGCAGCGACACCACGAGGTGCCGATCGCCGCGGCCGATCCAGGCGGCCAACTGGCCATTGACCAGGACGACGCGCGATCCGGCGGTGCGGGTGGCCTTCTCGAGGGGCCACGGGACCAGGATGCCGTACGGATTCGCCGGGTCGGTGGCCGACAGGGTGATCGTGACGTCGCTCGGCGCGGCATCGCGGGCGTCGCGCAGCAGATCGACCGCGCCCGGCTGTGCAAACTGCGCCGCGCCGAGCCCGGCCACGAAGTATCCGCGCCGGATCCGGCCGGTGTCCTCGAGCCGTCGCAACACCGGGTACAGCGCGGAGAAGCCGCCCGGGAGCTGTTCGATGACGGCGAGATCGCGGGTGACCACGCCGTGCCGCACCAGCAACTGATTCGCCATGGCCGCGGCCCACGTCGTCGGCGTGCCGTCAGCAACCGGCGCGAGCGCCCAGCGCCCCTCGGCCGAGGGCGGCACCAGCCGCCGCGATCGGAACGGCGCACGGCCCGTGCGCCGCGCCCGTTCGGGCGGCGCCGCAAACGCCCGCAGCGCGTGCAGCGTGTCGTTAGTCACCAGTCCCTTCCAGACCAGATCCCACAGCGCATCCAGGGTCTCCTGCGGGAAGCCGCCACCGGCGGCCTCGTGCAGCGGCCCAAAGAACGACGCCCCGTGCCGGGCCAGGAACGCGACGAGGCGCGCATCGCGGTCGGCGAGGCCGGACTCCGGCCTCGGGTCCAGGACGGCCGGCGGCCGCAGCTTCGCCACATGGTCGGTGAGATACAGCGCGATGCGGCCATCCCGTTCACCGAGTGACTCGACCCCGACCCACGTCACCTCGCCGGCGCCCATCAGCGTGTCGAGCATCGCCGGCGCATAGTCATGGACCCGCGCCGCCAGCACCTCGCGGTCGAGCAGCGACGCGACCAGCGGCACGCCCTGTAACTGTTCGATCGCGTCGAGCAAGCCGTCGAGGCCGGCGCGCGGCCGCGCCAGGCCATGCCAGCGGACCAGGAAGCGCCCGAGGGCCGCGGCATCGACCGGCGCCACTTCCTGTCGCAGCTTGGCCAGCGAGCGCTGGCGCACGCTGCGCAGCACCTCGGCGTCACACCACTCGCGCCCGCGGCCGCCAGGCCGGAACTCGCCGTCGGTGACCCGTCCCATCTCGCGCAGGCGCGCCAGCGTGGCCTCGACGACCGCGACACCCAGGCCGAGACGGGTGCTCACGTCGCCGCTCGGGAACGGCCCGTGCGTCCGCGCGTACCGGCGGACCAGGTCACTGACAGGGTCGGCCACCGCTTCCAGCAGCGCATCGGGCAGGCCCTGCGGGAGCGGCGTGCCGACGGCATCACGGAACCGCGCGGCATCCTCCACGGCGATCAGCCTTCGCTCGCCGGCGATCCGCACTTCGACGGCCCGGCGGGTTGCCGTCAGTTCGAGGATCGCCGCCGCGGCCACGCTTGGCTCGCTGCGCGCGGCGATTTCGTCTTGCGACAGGTCGCCGAGGCGCAGCAGCAGATCATGGACGGCATCGGTGGACCGGGCGTGAAACCGCTCGGGCAGGTGCTGCAGGTCGGCTTCGAGCGCTTCGAGCGCGCCGGCGTCCAGCAGATCCCGCAGGCCGGTGTCGCCGATCAGGTCGCGCAGCTGCGACTGATCCACCGACAGCGCCTGCGCGCGCCGCTCGGCCAGGGGCGCGTCGCCGTCGTAGATGTAGTTGGCGACATACCCGAACAGCAGCGAGGTTGAAAACGGCGACGGCCTGGCCGACTCGACGTGCACCACGCGAATGCTGCGGCTGCGCACGCGCGTCAGGATGTCGGTGAGGGCCGGCAGGTCGAAGATGTCGCGCAGGCACTCGCGATAGGTCTCGAGGATGATCGGGAACGACCCGTAACGGGCCGCGACCGCCAGCAGGTCCGACGCGCGCTTGCGCAGTTGCCAGAGCGGGGTGCGGGCGCCGGGCCGGCGGCGGGGCAGCAGCAGGGCGCGGCCGGCCGCCTCCCGGAACCGCGCCGAGAACATGGCCGTCGAGCCGAGCTGGCGGACCACCTGCCCCTCGACCTCGTCCGGATCGGGCAGCAGCAGCGCCACGTGCGGCAATCGCTCGCCATCCGGATACCGCACCACGAACCCATCGTCGGACCACATCACCTCGACGTCCACGCCCGCCTCGTCGCGAATGCGAGCGGTGACGGCCATGGCCCACGGGGCATGCACGCGGCTGCCGAGCGGCGACAGCACCGCGACCCGCCAGTCGCCGAGGTCATCGCGCGACTGTTCGATCAGGATCGTGCGGTCGTCGGGCACCGTGCCGGCGGATGCCTCCTGATCGTCGAGGTATTGCATCAGGTTGGCACTGGCCATGACATCGAGTCCGTGGCCGGCTTGCAGGGATTCGAGCGCTTCGGCTCGCGGGCGCTGGCGCAGTTCACGCACCAGCTTGCCGATCGCCATGCCGAGCTCGACCGGCCGTCCCGGTCCCTCGCCCTTCCAGAACGGCATCTTGCCGGGCTGGCCGGGCGCTGGCGAGACCAGGACGCGATCGTGCGTGATCTGATCGATGCGCCAGGTCGACGCGCCCAGCAGGAACGTTTCCCCCGCGCGCGCCTCGAACACCATCTCCTCGTCGAGCTCGCCGACCCGCGCCTTGTCCTTGTCGGCGCCGCTCAAAAAGACGCCGTAGAGGCCGCGGTCGGGAATGGTGCCGGCGTTGGCGATGGCCACGCGCTGCGCGCCCTGCCGGCCGGTAACCGTGCCGTGGAGGCGGTCCCAGGTGAGGCGCGGTCGCAGCTCGGCAAAGTCGTCCGATGGGTAGCGCCCCGACAGCATGTCGAGGACGCCGTCGAAGATGGTCCGGCTCAGCGACGCAAACGGCGCGGCCGCGCGCACGGCGCGAAACAGTTCGTCAACCGGCCAGCGTTCCATCGCCGCCATGGCGACCAGTTGTTGCGCGAGCACATCGAGCGGATTGCGCGGGTAGCGGGACGCTTCCACCTTGCCGCTGCGCATGGCCGCAGTCACCGCCGCGCATGCCACCAGGTCGCCGCGAAACTTCGGGAAGATGATGCCTTCGCTGACCGCGTTGACCGAATGGCCGGCGCGGCCAATGCGCTGCAGGCCGCTGGCCACCGACGGCGGCGCCTCGATCTGGATCACCAGGTCGATCGCGCCCATGTCGATGCCGAGTTCGAGCGAGGAGGTCGCGACCAGCCCGCGCAGGTGCCCACCCTTCAGCAGGTCTTCGATTTCGGTGCGCTGCGCCCGGGCCAGCGAGCCGTGGTGCGCGCGCACCAGCGCTTCGCCGGCCAGTTCGTTCAGGGCGCCGGCCAGCCGTTCGGCCAGGCGGCGGCTGTTGACGAACAGCAGCGTGGAGCGATGGGAGCGAATCAGCTCGAGGAGCCGCGGATGGATTGAGCTCCAGATCGACTGGGCCACGGGTCCGCGCGCCGCCGGTCCGCTCGGCTGCGCCGCGGGCTGGCCCATCGCCGCCATGTCTTCCACCGGCGTCTGCACGGTGATGGCCAGCTGCTTCGGCGCGCTGGCATCGATGATGGTCACTGGCCGATACGTGACCGCCCGCTCGTCTGCGAATTCATCGTGAACAGAACCGGCGTAATCCGTCGTTGAGGATGTTGTCTTCGTGGTCTTCGTGACCTTCGGGTTTGCCTGTTGGGGCGTCGCTCCGCCCAGGAACTTCGCCACCTCCTCCAGCGGCCGTTGCGTCGCCGACAACCCAATGCGCTGCAACGGTCTGGCGACCAGCCGCTCCAGCCGTTCGAGCGACAGCGCCAGGTGCGCGCCGCGCTTGGTCGGCACCAGGGCGTGAATCTCGTCGAGGATGACGGTTTCGACCGACCGCAGGCGCTCGTGCGCGTTCGACGTCAGCAGCAGGAACAGCGACTCCGGCGTCGTGATCAGGATATCGGCCGGCGTCCGCTGGAACCGGGCCCGCTCGGCGGCCGGCGTGTCGCCCGTGCGGACGGCAATCGACGGCACGTGAAAGGGGAGACCGCGGCCGGTGGCGACATTGGCAATGCCCGCCAGCGGCGCGCGCAGGTTCCGCTCGACGTCAACCGCCAGCGCCTTGAGCGGCGAGATGTAGAGCACCCGGCAGCGTCGGGGGGCGTCGGGCACCGGCTCGAACATGAGCCGGTTCAACGACCACAAGAATGCCGCGAGTGTCTTGCCACTGCCGGTTGGCGCAAGAATCAGCGTGGATTCGCCCCGGGCAATCGCCGGCCACCCACGTGTTTGTGGCGTCGTCGCCTCGGCAAAGACGGCGCGAAACCATTCGGCCGCGGCCGGATGGAAGTTCGACTGGAGCGGGTCAGCCACTCCCTCCATTTTGTGTCATAATCGGCGGCTACATGGGTGACGCTGGCGAAGGCCTGATTGACGCTGAAGCGCGCTTGCAAGAGCGCATGGACGAACTCGAGGAAAGCCGCAAGGTCGCGAAGGACAAGGGCCCCAAGGTTGACCCCGAGATTGCGCGGCAAACCGAATCGCTGCGACTGGCGCGGACCGAACTGCAGCGCCAGCTCGAGCTGACTACCCACGCGGTGCGTCGCGAGCAAATCGGCCACGCGGTGGCCGAGATCGAACGCCGCCTCGCGGACGTCGGCACCAAGAAGAAGAAATAGCGCCGCGGTCGCTATTTTCTGCCGTCCGGCCGCAGTCAGCCCCTCAAACGCCAATCCCGCCCAGGCCCGACCACCTCCGGCAGGGCGTGTGATATCCTTCACAAGCACGCGACAGACCGGCGTGCGTGACACCATCTTTGCGAGTATTTGCACATGGACGGCTGGGGCGGAATCCTACTTTTAGCGGCGATCGGGGTCGGCTTCGGCATTGTCTCCGTGGTGCTGTCGTACTTCCTCGGCCCGCGCAATCCCACGCCCGAGAAGCTGGCGGCATACGAATGCGGCATGCCGCCGGTCGGCGATGCCCGCGAACGGCAGTCGGTGAAGTTCTACCTGATTGCGATGATCTTCCTGCTGTTCGACATCGAAGTGGCCTTTCTCTATCCGTGGGCCATGGCGATGCGCGACCTGGGCTGGACCGGCCTGATTCAGATCGTCGTCTTTTTCCTGATCCTGGTCGTCGGCTACATCTACATTTGGCGCAAGGGCGTGCTCGATTGGGGTCCCGAGTTTGATCCCGACTACAAGCACGCGCCCAAACCCGGTCCGGCCGTGGTGAAGAGATACCGTTATGGGACTCGAGACTGATTACGAAATCCCCGTCGTGACGACGTCCGCTGAATTCATGATTCAGTGGGCGCGCCGCTCGGCGATCTGGCCGGTGGCGTTCGGCCTGGCCTGCTGCGCGATCGAGATGATGGCGACGGGCGCCGGCCGCTACGACCTGGCGCGCTTTGGCGCCGAAGTGTTCCGCGGCTCGCCCCGGCAAGCGGACCTGATGATCATTGCCGGCCGCCTGTCGCGCAAGATGGCGCCGGCGATGCGCCGCATCTACGACCAGATGCCCGAGCCGAAGTGGGTCATCTCGATGGGCGCCTGCGCCTCGTGCGGCGGCGTGTTCGATAACTACGCCATCGTCCAGGGGTCCGATCAGGTCGTGCCGGTTGACGTGTTCATTCCCGGGTGCCCGCCGCGTCCCGAGGCCTTGATCTACGGGATCGTGCAGCTGCAGAAGAAGATTGCCGCCTCGAAGCTCGATCAGACCCCGAAGGTCCGCATCGCATGACCGCCGACGAACTGATCGCCGCGATCACGCCGGCGGTGCCCGGCGCGACGTTCGAGGCGCTGGCCTCGGCGGATGCCGCCGTGACGCCGACGATCGGCGTGCCGCGCGAGTTCATCGTCCAGGCCTGCCGCGCCTTGCAGGCCCCGGGCCTCGAGTTCATTGCCTTCTCGGACGTCACCGCGGTGGACTTCCATCCCAACCGCGTGCCGCGCTTCGACCTGGTCTATCACCTGGTGTCGCCGCACCGCCGCGCGCGCGTCCGGTTGAAGGTGCAGCTCAATGCGCAGGACCAGATCGAGACGCTGTCGGGGCTCTACCCGGGCGCCGGCTGGCCCGAACGCGAGCTCTACGACTTGTTTGGCCTCGTGTTCGACGGACACGCCGACCTGCGCCGGTTGATGATGCCCGACGAGTGGGACGGCCATCCGCTGCGCAAGGACTACCCGGTGCAGTTGCGGAAGGACGCGCAGACCTACATGCCGCTGCAAATCACCGAAGAAGAGTTCAAGGCGAACATGGAGCGCGATCGCTACCAGCGGACTGCCAAACCCAAATGACGGGTGAGGCGCGTCGTAGCCGGGCCGCGGCGACGCTGCGCGAGGCCGCGCGGGCCCATGAACGGGCGGCGCAAGACGTCGGCGGACTGGCGCAGGCCGCCGAGGCGATGGTGACGGCGCTGGGGCAGGGGCGGAAGATTCTGGTGTTCGGCAACGGCGGCAGTGCGGCCGACGCCCAGCACTTCGTGGCGGAACTGGTCGGGCGGTATTTGGTGGAGCGTCGAGCGTGGCCGGCACTGGCGCTCTCGACCGACACGAGCATCCTGACCGCGCTCGGCAACGACTACGGGTTTGAGCGCGTGTTTGCGCGGCAGATCGAGGCGCACGGCCAGGCCGGCGACATCGCGCTGGGCATTACCACCAGCGGGAACTCGCCGAACGTGGTGCGGGCGATCGAGGAAGCGAATCGGCGGGGGCTCGTGACCATGGCCCTGACCGGGCGAGGCGGCGAGGCGGGGCGGATCGCGTCGATTCATCTCGCGGTGGACGACGATCGGACGCCGAGAATCCAGGAAGTGCACATCACCATGTTGCACATCCTTTGCGAGTGGGTTGAGGAAGAGCTGAATGGCTGACGTGCGCACCGAGACGATGACGGTCAACATGGGGCCACAGCACCCGAGCACGCACGGCGTGCTGCGGCTGGTGCTGGAGCTCGATGGCGAGACCGTGGTGTCGGTGTCGCCGACCGTCGGCTACCTGCACACCGGCATCGAGAAGACCGCCGAGCAGAAGAAGTGGCAGCAGGTGATCCCGCTGGTCGAGCGCATGGATTACCTCGGCGCCCAGTCCAACAGCCTGGCGTTCTGCCTGACGGTTGAGAAGATGCTCGGCCTGGACGCGATCATGCCGGCGCGGGTCAACGCGATCCGCGTGCTGATCGCCGAGCTGCAGCGCCTCAGCAGCCACCTGGTATGGTTCGGCACGCACGCCATGGAGATCGGCGCGATCACCGGCCTGCTGCACGCGCTGCGCGAGCGCGAGATCATCATGAACCTGAACGAGATGCTCGGCGGGTTCAGGTTCTTCCCCAGCTATATCCGGGTGGGCGGCCTCAAGGAAGACATCCCGCGCGGCTACAAGGAAGCGGTCAGGGCGTTCCTCGACCGGATGCCCGGCAAGATCGATGAATACGAGACGCTGATCACCAAGAACCCGATCTGGATGGACCGCACCCGCGGCGTCGGCGTGATCAGCTACGACGACTGCTGCAAGTGGGGGCTGTTCGGCCCGATTGCCCGCGCCGCCGGCGGCGACTACGACGTGCGCCGCGCCTTCCCGTACTGCGATTACGACACCTACGAGTTCGACGTGATTGGCGCCTCGAACGGCGACGTCTACGATCGCTACCTCACCCGCATGGCCGAGATGCGCGAAAGCGTCAAGATCTGCAACCAGGCGCTCGAGCGCATTGACCCGGTCGGGGCGTGGGCGTGCGACGACAAGCGCGTCGTGCCGCCGCCCAAGGACCAGGTCTACACGGAAATGGAAGCGCTGATTCAGCACTTCCTGATTTACTCGCAGGGCTTCAAGGTGCCGGCCGGCGACGCCTACGTGCCGGTCGAAGGGCCGCGCGGCGAGCACGGCTGTTACGTGGTCTCGGACGGCACCAATCGCCCGTGGCGGGTGCACATGCGGGCGCCCGCTCTGTTCGCCTGCCAGGCCCTGCACAAGTTCGTCGTCGGAGGCATGATCGCGGACGTGATCGCCGTGATTGGATCGCTGGACGTCGTGATGGGAGACGTGGACCGATGAGCTTTCATCCGACCATGCCGTACGGCACGGAGGGCTGGCATCGCTCGATGCGGGCCACGCTGCCCGAGGGGCCGGCGTTCGCGTTCAGCGCCGAGGCGCGGGCGCGGTTCGAGGAGTTTGCCGCGCACTACGCGCCCGAGCACCGCAAGTCGGCGGTGCTGCATGCGCTGTATCTGGCGCAGGAGCAGCAGGGCCACATCACCAACAACGTGACGCGCCACGTGGCCGAGGTGATTGGCTGCACGACCGCCGAGGTCGAGGACGTCGTCTCGTACTACGTGATGTTCCACCGCAACCCGGTGGGCAAGTACGTGCTGCAGGTCTGCACGACGCTGTCGTGCGCGCTGGCCGGCGCCGAGCGCGTCGTCGAGGAGCTCGAGCACAAGCTGGGCATCAAGGCCGGCCAGACCGACCCGACCGGCCTGTTCACCATCCAGCAAATGGAATGCCTCGGCGCGTGCGACCGCGCGCCGGTGGTGATGGTCAACAACGATCACTGGCACGAGCACCTGGCGCCCGAGGCGGCCGGCGCGTTCGTGGACCGGATCAAGGCCGATGGCCTCAAGGCGCTGGGCGGTTGCCACCTCGCCATCGAGGGCCGTCCCGAAAGCGAGTGGCAGGGCAAGACCACGACCCCGGTGAAGCCCAAGTCGGTGCCCGACTACGAACCCGTGCTCACGAAGTACGCGTTCACGCCGGGCGGCGCGGCACTCGATCACTACGTCAAGAACCAGGCCGGCTACCAAGGGCTGAAGAAGGCCCTGACGATGACGCCCGACGCGGTGGTCGAAGACGTCAAGAAGTCGGGCCTGCGCGGCCGCGGCGGCGCCGGTTTCCCGACCGGGCTCAAGTGGCAGTTCGTCGACAAGAAGTCGCCGAAGCCCAAGTTCATCGTCTGCAACGCCGACGAGAGCGAGCCGGGCACGTTCAAGGATCACCTGTTGATGGAGCGCAATCCCCACCTCCTGGTGGAGGGCTGCCTGATCGGTTGCTTCGCGATCGGTTCGACGGCCGCCTACATCTACATCCGCGGTGAGTTCCAACACCTCTTCCCGACCATGCAGAAGGCCATCGACGATGCCCGCCAGGCCGGGTTCGTCGGCAAGAACATTCTCGGGTCGGGCTTCGACTGCGAGGTCTACCTGCACCGCGGCGCCGGCGCCTACGAGGCCGGCGAAGAGACCGCGCTGCTCGAATCGCTCGAAGGCAAGCGCGCCCAGCCGCGCTTCAAGCCGCCGTTTCCCGCGGTCGAGGGCGCCTGGGGCTGTCCGACCGCGGTCAACAACGTCGAGACCCTCTGCAATGTCCCGCTGGTGATGACCCGCGGCGCCGACTGGTTCGCGTCGCTCGGTCCCGAGAAGAACGGCGGCCCGAAACTGTTCTGCGTGAGCGGCGCGGTCAAGCGTCCCGGCGTGTTCGAAGCGCCGATGAAGGTCACGCTCAAGGAACTGATTTACGACTACGCCGGCGGCCCGCTCGACGGCCGCACGCTGAAGGCGGTGATTCCCGGCGGCTCCTCGGTGCCGATCCTGTTGCCGGACCAGCTCGACATCCCGGCCAGCTTCGACGCCGTCCAGCAGGCCGGATCGTTGCTCGGCTCGGCGGCGATCATGGCACTCGACGACACCACCGACATGGTGTGGCTCGCCGACAACCTGCTGCACTTCTACCGTCACGAGTCGTGCGGCAAGTGCACGCCCTGCCGCGAAGGCACCGACTGGCTGTATCGCATCCTGCATCGCATGATGAACGGCCAGGCCACCGAAAAGGACATCGCCCTGCTCGGCAGCGTCGCCAACCAGATCAACGGCAAGACGCTGTGCGCCTTCGGCGACGCGGCGGCGACGCCGGTGCTGACCACGCTCAAGCTCTTCAAGCCGGAGTTCGAAGCCTACGTGACGGGCACGCAGCCCAAGCCGGCGGACTATCGCGCGAAGGCGCCGGTGGAGACCCACTAACGTGGCCGACCTCATCACCTGGGTCACCTCGCCGACGTTCATCGCCTACGCCACGCTGGTCGGCGTGGTGTTCATGGCGCTGCAGATCTCGGCGGCCGTGATGGTCTACGCCGAGCGCAAGGTCGCGGCGTTCATGCAGCAGCGCCTCGGTCCGACGCGGGTCGGTCCTCACGGCCTGCTGCAGCCGATCGCCGACGTCGTCAAGCTGTTCTTCAAGGAAGAGCTGCGGCCCAAGGCCGCCGATGCGCTGCTGTTCACCATGGCGCCGATCATTTCGGTGACCACCGCGTTTCTGGCGTTCGGCCCGGTGCCGTTCGGCGCGGCGACTACCTTCTTCGGCCTGCTGCCCGAGCCGATGGCGTTGATGATCGCCGACGTCAACGTCGCGGTGCTGGTGATCTTCGCGGTCGCCTCGATGGGCGTTTACGGGATCGTGCTGGCCGGGTGGGCCAGCAACTCGAAGTACTCGCTGCTCGGCGGCCTGCGCAGCTCGGCGCAGATGATCAGCTACGAGCTCGCCTACGGCATGTCGCTGGCCACGGTGGTGATGTTCGCCGGGTCGATGTCGCTGGTCGAGATCGTCGACCTGCAGCAGGGCTACTGGTTCGGCGTCATCCCGAAGTGGTACATCTTCATCCAGCCGGTGGCGTTCTTCGTGTTCGCCTGCGCCGGCATTGCTGAAACCAACCGCGCCCCGTTCGACTTCCCGGAAGCCGAGCAGGAACTGGTGGCCGGCTACCACACCGAGTACAGCTCGATGCGCTTCGCCATGTTCTTCATGGCCGAGTACATCAACATGGTCACCGTTTCGGCGGTCGCGGTGAACCTGTTCCTGGGCGGCTGGCACGGCCCGTTCATCCCGCCCGAGTACGGCTGGATCTGGTTCCTGATCAAGCTGGCGTTCCTCTTGTTCTGCTACCTGTGGCTGCGGTGGACGCTCCCGCGCTTCCGGTACGACCAACTGATGTCGTTCGGGTGGAAGGTGCTCTTGCCGTTGGCGACCGTCAACCTGCTTCTCACAGCCGCGGGGGTGCTCTACTTTGGGCTCTGACGCGTTGCTCTTCTACGCCTTCGCCGGCGCCGCGGTGCTCGGGTCCTTGCTGGTCGTCACCCAGAAGAATCCGGTCTACAGCGTGCTGGCCCTGATTGCCTCGTTCTTCGGGCTGTCGGGCCTCTACGTGCTGCTCGAGGCGCCGTTCGTGGCGGTCGTGCAGATCATCATCTACGCCGGCGCCATCATGGTGCTGTTCCTGTTCGTGGTGATGCTGCTGAACGTGCCGCGCGAAGACGCGGCCGAGTGGGATCGCGCGCACCCGCTGTATCGCCCGATGGCGGTCCGGATCGGCGGCGCACTGGCCGTGCTGCTGGCGCTCGAGCTGGCCTGGGCGTTGTCGCGCACCGCCGGCCTCGGCGTGGGCGTCGCCGACGGCCACCCGGCGGTCTCGTCGGTCGCCGAGCTGGGCCGCGTGTTGTTCACCGACTACATGTTCGCGTTTGAAGTGACCTCGATCCTGATCATTGCGGCGATGGTCGGCGCGGTCATCCTCGCGAAGAAGGAGAAGTGACCATGTCGATTGGCCACTATCTCGTGCTTTCGGGCCTGTTGTTCTCGATCGGCGCGGCCGGCGTGTTCCTGCGCCGCAACCTGATCACGCTGCTGCTGTCGGTAGAAATCATGCTGAACGCGGTCAACCTGGCGTTTGTCGCCTTCGGACGGCAGCTGGGCACCGTCGACGGCCAGATCATCACGTTTTTCGTGATGACCGTCGCCGCGGCCGAAGCCGCCGTCGGCCTCGCGCTGGTGATTGGCCTGTTCCGCCACCGCGAGTCGCTCAACCCCGAAGCCTTCACGTCCTTGAAGTGGTGACCCGGTGCTAGCCCTTATTCCACTCCTTCCGTTTGCCGGCTTCCTCGTCAACGCTGGCGTGGGGCGGCGGCTGCCCAAGGCGGTGACCGGCGGCCTGGCGTCGGCCGTGATGGTGATCTCGTTCCTGCTCGCCGTGCTGCAGGTGTGGTCGCTCGCGGCGCTGCCGCCCGAGTCGCGCCAGATCAACCAGACCCTCTTCACCTGGATCACGGCCGGCGACTTCTCGCTCGACCTCGCCTTGCGCCTCGATGCCCTGTCGGCGGTGATGATCCTGGTCATCACCGGCATCGGCTCGCTGATTCACATCTACTCGACCTCGTACATGCACGAGGAGAGCGACGAGGCGTTTGCCCGGTTCTTCTCGTACCTGAACCTGTTCTGCTTCTTCATGCTGATGCTGGTGCTCGGCTCGAACGTCCTGGTGATGTTCGTCGGCTGGGAAGGCGTGGGCCTCTGCTCGTACCTGCTGATCGGCTTCTACTACGAGAAGCAGGCGGCGCAGGACGCCGCCAAGAAGGCCTTTGTCGTCAACCGCATTGGCGACTTCGCGTTCATCCTCGGCGCCCTGCTGCTGGTCGTGACCTTCAACTCGCTCGACTTCACCACCATCGCGCTGGCCGCGAAGGAAATGCCGGTGGAGACGGCGTTCGGCACGCTGTCGCTGATCACGCTGCTGCTGTTCATCGGCGCGACCGGCAAGTCGGCGCAGATTCCGCTCTACACCTGGCTGCCCGACGCCATGGAAGGCCCGACCCCGGTGTCGGCCCTGATCCACGCCGCGACCATGGTGACCGCGGGCGTATACATGATCGGCCGCAACGCCGTGCTGTTCGAGCATGCCCCGATCACCATGACCATTGTCGCCGTCGTCGGCGCCGCCACCGCGCTCATGGCCGGCACCATCGGCCTGGTGCAGAACGACATCAAGCGGGTGCTGGCCTATTCGACCGTGTCGCAGCTGGGCTACATGTTCCTGGCCATGGGCATGGGCGCCTTCGGCGCCGGCATCTTCCACCTGATGACCCACGCCTTCTTCAAGGCCTGCCTGTTCCTCGGCTCGGGCGCGGTCATCCACGCGCTGCACGGCGAGCAGGACATCCGCAAGATGGGCGGCCTCAAGAAGCACATCCCGATCACCTACTGGACGTTCGTGATTGCCGCGATCGCCATTTCCGGCGTGCCGTTCCTGTCGGGGTTCTTCTCGAAGGACGAGATCCTGTTCGAGACCTTTCTGCACGGCAGCCAGGTCTTGTGGGCGGTCGGAGTGCTGACGTCCTTGCTCACGGCGACCTACATGTTCCGCCTGGTCCACCTGACGTTCCACGGTGAGGAGCGGTTCGGCGCCGCGGCGGCGCACGCTCACGGTCACGACGACCACGGCGCGCCCGCGCACGGCCATGCGGCTCACGACGCCCACGGCCACGCGCACGCCCACGGTGGCGCGCACCTGCATGATGCGCCGGCCCCGATGGCATTCGCCCTGATCGTGCTGGCGATCGGCTCGATCCTGGCCGGCTACACCAACATTCCGCACGCGCTCGGCGGCCACCTGGCGCTCGGCACGTGGCTCGAACCGGCTTTCCAGGCGACCAATTGCGGCCAGCCGGTCGCGGTCGGCGACCTGGCCGGCATCGCCCTGGCCGACTGCCTGCCGGGCGAAGGCGCGAACGTCGAGGACCACGCGGCGCTCGAGCTGACGCTGATGGCCGTTTCGTCGCTCGTCGCCTTCGCGGGCATCGGGCTGGCGACCTTCCTGTGGCTGAAGCGCAAGGACATCCCGGCGCAGATGGCGAGCCAATTCTCCGGGGTGCACAAGGTGCTCTTGAACAAGTACTACGTGGACGAGGTCTACGACGCGACCATCGTGCAACCGATCAAGGTGGTGTCCCAGGACGGCCTGTGGCGCGGCTTTGACGTCAAGGTCGTCGACGGCGCGGTCAACGGCGCCGGCTACTTCGTGAGCGGCGTCAGCATTATCCTTCGGCTGCTGCAGAACGGGTCGGTCAAGACCTATGCGGCGGCCATTTTCGCGGGCGCGGTGTCAATCCTCGCCTATTACTTCTGGAGATAGCGCGACGTGAACGGGTTGCCCCTACTCTCCATCGCCATCCTCCTGCCCATCCTCGGGTCGGTGCTGCTGCTGTTCGTGTCGAACCGCGATGGTTCGAAGAACGCGCTGGTCCGGAACCTGACGCTGGCCATTTCGCTCGTGACCTTCGCGGTGACGCTGGCGCTGTGGGCCGGCTTCGACCCGTCGGCCGGCGCGCCGGCATTCCAGTTCGTCGAGCGGCGCGCCTGGATCCCCGCGTTCGGCATCGAGTACTACGTTGGCATCGACGGCCTGAGCCTGATGCTGCTGGTGCTGACCGGTTTCCTGACGCCGCTGGCGCTCCTGTCGGGGTGGGACAGCGTCAAGAAGAACGTCAAGGAATTCTCGATCTTCATGCTGCTGCTCGAGGCGTCGATGATCGGCGTGTTCAGCGCCCTCGACGTGTTCCTGTTCTATATCTTCTGGGACTTCGTCCTGATCCCGATGTATTTCCTGATCGGCATCTGGGGCTACGACCAGCGCATCTACGCCGCGGTCAAGTTCATCCTCTACACCATGGCCGGCAGCGTGCTGATGC
>JBEGVQ010000006.1:0-2516 GCA_041178345.1 Acidobacteriota bacterium
GTCGCAGGGCTGCCCGCAGGAACGAGCGCCCGGAGTTCGCCCGACGAGACGCGCACGAAGCCCGTGCAGGGCACGCCGCCGACCCGGATGCCGGTCGCTTCATCGAGATGGCTTCCGAAGATCGTGATCGAGGCGCCGCCGAGCACGCTCACGGTGGAGGGCGAGACGGTGCCGACCGACGGCGGCTCGAACTCGAAGCCCGCCTTCAGCTGCGCATCGCCGGCGGCGGTGGTCACGGCGATCGTCGCCGGGCCGAACGGCGCCGGCGGCGTCACCACGCGGATGGTCGACTGCGTCAGCACCTCGAACGATGCAGCGGGGATCCCGCCGAAGGTCACGGCTTTCGTCGACAGCAACCGCTCGCCATAGAGATAGACCGTGGTTCCACCCCGGTACGAGCCAGACACGGGCTCGACCGAATCAAGCCCCGCAGGGCATGGCCCCCAAGCCGAGAGCACGATGGCGATGTCGGCACCGTTCACCTGCCCGTCGCCCGTCAGGTCTTCAGGGCAGGCGCTGCACGGCCCCCACAGCGACAGCACCTGCGCCAGGTCGGCGCCGTTGACGGCATCATCGGCCATCTCGATCACGTTGCCGGGGCACTGTGCCCAAACCACGCGTGCGGTCAGCATGACCATCATCACCAGACCGTGCATGGCTCGCTGCATCAAGGGGACTCTCCTTCCGGCCACGGGCCGGTCCAGACCCCAACAGTAACCCACCCGGCGCCCATCGCCACACACGACCGTACACTTCCGCCCCATGCGTACCCCCACCATCGTCGCCCTGATCGCCACCACCGCCTGCTCCACCCTGCTGCTCGCAGGCTGCGGCGGCAATCAACCCAAGACCGTCACCGGCAACGAACCGATCCTGCCGCAACGCCGCATGATCTGCCGCATCCGCGAGGCCGTCACCGGCGATGGCACCGAGGACGTGAAGCTGGAGAAGAACACCGCGCTGGCCTGCAAGGTCGGCCACCACATCCGGCTCGAACTCGAGGCGCCCTCGGGCACCGGCTTCGAGTGGAAGCTCACCGGCTGGCGCGAAGGCGCCAACAGCTCGACCACGGCGGGATCGAAGCCGGCCTTTGTGACGGCGGACTTCGACTGGTCGACCGGCGCTGGCAAGGTCGAGCCCGTCAAGCCAGGCACGCCCGGCGGCCCCGCCCACTGGATCTTCGAGATCACGGGCAAGCAGCCCGGCGCGATCACGCTCGACTTCGCGCTCGCCCGCTCGTGGGAGAAGGGCCAGGCGCCCGCCGACCAGCGCAGCGTGACGATCGTCGTCGAATGAGTCATCGCTCACCGACACGCGTCGGAGACAGCATCGCCCAACGACAGCGCCGTCGTCCACATCGGACGACGGCGCTTGTCATGTGGGCCTGATTCCGCTCAGCGGCGGCCACCGCCGCCGCCGTGGAAGCCACCACCACCGTGGTAGCCACCGCCGCCGCGGTTGTAGCTTTCGCCACGGTACTGGCTGTAGGACGGATGGAAGCCCGTCGCGTAGCCGCGTGGCATGCCTGCCGCGTAGGAGTTCATGCGCGCCGTCGCTGCATCGTTCTGCGCCGACACACGCTGGGTCGAGCGCGACTCCCAACCACTGCCGCCCCACGAGTAGGGATTGCCACGGCTGAAGTTGGTGTTGCGGTCCTCGGCACCAAGGCCATCTCGCGCACCGGTCGTCGCCGCCGCGGCACGGTGCCAACCACTCGGGTCCTCGCCGCGCGCAGCCGCACCGGCACGCTGCCAACCATTGGCGCCGCGCCAGGCATTGTCCCCCGCCGCCGCGCGCTGGTTCTGGTAGAGCCGGTGATCGTTCTGCCAGTTGTTCCAGTGGTTGTTGTTCCAGTACGGGTGCCAGTGGTTCCACCAGTTGTTCCAGTGGTTCCAGCCCCACCAGGTGTTGCCCCAGCCGTAGCCCCAACCGCAGCACCAACCCGGGCACCAGCCCCAGCCGTACCAGCCGTCGTCGAGGTAGTCCGGGTAGACCGCCGGCGGATAGACGACGTAGTCGGAATCCTGCGCCATCGGCGCATAGCTGCCACTCTGCGGGTCGTACTCATTCGCGGTGCCGTAGGTCTGCGGCGCGGGGTCATAGGTCGTGTCCCCATCGCTGGCCGCAGAGTACGAGTGGCCCGTGCCGAAGACGGTCGTGCCTTCGTGCAGGTAGGTGCCGAGGTACCCCGCGGTGAAACCGAAGGTCACGCTGGCGAGCGAACCGTCATCCCCATGGGTGCTGCCGTAGATCTCGACATAGGTCGCCGAGTAATCGGGGTTGGTCGGAGGCACTTGGTAGATCTGCTTGGGCACCGAGTCGGTGATCGCCCACGGTCCGTTCGCCGACTGGCCCGTGAACCACATGCCGTCGGCGCAGCACCAGAACGAACCACCGAGCTGGAAGGTCGGCTGCGAGGCGTTCGTGCCGTACTGCAGGCCGGCGACGCCGTCCACATCAGCGAACGCAGGCTGCCCGCGCCACGACATCTGGCACGGCGTATCGGCCTTCACGGT
>JBEGVQ010000007.1:0-10598 GCA_041178345.1 Acidobacteriota bacterium
ATGACCGTGCGGTTCCGCGAGGGCACCAACCAGGTGCAGACCATCTCGGCGTCCGGGGGCGACGTCAAATGGTACGCGCCCATCCCGATGCTGTCGATCGACTCGCGCGGTGGCGGCGGACCGGTCTGGTCGCCCGACGGCACGAAGATGGCGGCGATCTACGAGGGCGTGCTGGCGGTGTGGCCGGTGGCCGCCAGCGGCGAGCCGCAGGGCCCGCCGCGCCGCGTCACCAGCGAGAGCGCGCACGCGCCGAGCTGGCAGGGCGACTCGCGCCACATCCTGTACCAGTCACTCGATCAACTGAAGATCGTGGACATCGAGACCGGCGCGACCCGGACGGTGCCGCTCAACCTGACGTGGACGCCGGCGATCCCCCAGGCCCGCACCGTGATTCATGCCGGCCGCCTGCTCGACATGAAGACCGCGGCACCGCGCACCAACGTTGACATCACCGTGGTGGGGAACCGGATCGTGTCGGTCGTGCCGCACGCGGCCGCCAACCACGCGAAGGCAGCGGTGGTGGATGCCGCGAACCTCACGGTGATGCCGGGCCTGGTCGAGTTCCACTCCCACTTGCAGAAGGACTTCGGCGAGGCGCAGGGCCGCGCGTGGCTGGCCTTTGGCGTGACCACCGTGAGGAGCCCCGGCAATACGCCGTACGAAGCGGTGGAGGATCGCGAGGCGAACGAAGCCGGGGTCCGTCCGGGGCCGCGGGTGTACGGCACCGGCTACCTGATGGAATGGAACCGCGTGTACTACAAGATGGGCATCGCCATTTCGAGCGTCAGCCAGTTCGAGATGGAGCTGCAGCGCGCGAAGGTGCTCGAGCACGACCTGATCAAGAGCTACGTCCGCCTGCCCGACCTGCAGCAGAAGCGCATGGTCGAGTTCGCGCACAGCATCGGCGTGCCGGTGGCGACGCACGAGATTTGGCCGGCCGCCCTCGTCGGCGCCGACAACACCGAGCACACCGCGGCCACCAGCCGGCGCGGCTACTCGCCCAAGCAGGCGACGCTGCAGACCGCCTACGACGACGTGGTGCAGGTATTTGGCAAGAGCCAGCGCATCTTCTGTCCGATGATCTCGGGCGGCGGGGCGCGCAAGCTGTTCGAGGATGATCCGGCCTTGAAGCAGGATCCGCGTTTCACGCTCTATCCGGGGTGGATGCAGCGCCAGGTGGCGGCGCAGCCCAACGCCCCAGGTCCAAGCGGCGGCGTCGATCCCACCGGTGGCCACGGCAAGATGGTGCTCGACATCATGAAGGCCGGGGGCCTGGTCGTGGCCGGCACCGACACGCCGAACGGCATCAACCTGCACGGCGAGCTCATGTCGTATCGCATGGCCGGCATGGCGGCGTTCGACATCCTGAAGACCGCGACGGTCAATCCGGCCCGGGCCCTCGGCCTCGAGGCTGGCACGATCGAGGCGGGGAAGCTCGCCGACCTCATCATGATCGACGGGAACCCGCTCGACAACATCGCCCATACCACCAGGGTCCGCAAGGTGATGGCCAACGGACGCCTCCACGACGTGGAACAGCTGGTCTCGCCAAAGCGATAGACTCGAGCGAACGTGATCATTTACGGAATCAACCCCGTCGCCGAGGCGATCAAGGCCGGCAAGGTACGCGAAATTCGCGTGGCCGAGCGAGCCGACGATCGCCTTCAGCGTCTCCTGGACGATGCGGCGCACCATGGGGTCAAGGTGAGGCGGGTCTCGCGGGACGTGCTGGACAGCGAGTCGCGTGGCGGCTCCCACCAGGGAGTGGTCGCCGAAGTGGCGAGGCGCGCCGAGGTGAC
Source organism: Acidobacteriota bacterium (assembly GCA_041178345.1). Taxonomy (GTDB): domain Bacteria; phylum Acidobacteriota; class Vicinamibacteria; order Vicinamibacterales; family UBA2999; genus 12-FULL-67-14b. The sequence continues at coordinate 1,800 of JBEGVQ010000007.1, forward strand.
GCTGGACGACCTGGCCAGCGGCGCCGCCGGTCCGCCGCTGATCGTGGTCCTGGACGAGGTCGAGGACCCCCAGAACGTGGGCGCGATCCTGCGGACGGTGGATGCGTCTGGGGCAACCGGGGTGGTCCGCCAGACCCGGCGGGCGGCCGCCCTGGACGGCGCCGCCGCCAAGGCCTCTGCCGGGGCCGTGAACTACGTGCCTGTGGCCGACGTCGTGAACATCGCCCGGAGCCTCGAAGAGCTGAAGAAGGCGGGGGTCTGGACGGTGGGACTCGACGCCGACGCGCAAATGTCCTACTATGAGTGGGACCTCACTCTTCCAACGGCGCTTGTAGTGGGCGCCGAGGGTCACGGGCTGCGACGGCTCGTGCGGGAACGGTGTGACCAGGTGGTCAGCATTCCCATGCTGGGCCACGTGGGTAGTCTTAATGTTTCGGCCGCAACTGCGATTGTCTTGTATGAGGCGGTCAGGCAGCGGCGGAGCCGGAGCCGGGGGAGGCCAGAGAAGCCCTAGAAGTCAGGGCTTGGGCCGTTTGCACCCCGGAGGAGATAGGATTGGTTCGCAGAGGCGAGCTCCGGGACGGAGCTCCAGGAAATGACGCCCTTCCGTTTGCATGGCTGGCACAAGACGTGCTAGCATTCCCGTTTTGTCTAGGCTGGCGTAGCTCAGCCCGGTAGAGCAGCTGATTTGTAATCAGCCGGTCGGGGGTTCAAATCCCTTCGCCAGCTCCATCTCTCTGAGCGCGCTGGAGCCAGAACGGGCAGTAAACACAGGGGTCATCCTTAAACAAGACATATCCGGCTCGGAGAGCCGGTAACTAATCCGGCTCGGAGAGCCGGTAACTAAGGGGCAGGTGGCGGAGCGGTCAATCGCAACAGACTGTAAATCTGTCGCCCCAGTGGCTACGAAGGTTCGAATCCTTCCCTGCCCACCAACCTTCGCTCTGGTTCTGGGCGAGGGTAGCAAGACCTTCGGGGCAGGCCCCGAAGCCGGGAAGTAACGGAGCGAAGAGGCGGGAGTAACTCAGTGGTAGAGTCACAGCCTTCCAAGCTGTTGGTCGCGGGTTCGATCCCCGTCTCCCGCTCCAGTTTTCGGGCTGATAAGCCGGCGAATGCTGACTTGTCCGGCCGAAGCGCCGCAGGCGCGAAGGCTGATGTAGCTCAGTAGGTAGAGCACGTCCTTGGTAAGGACGAGGTCACCGGTTCGATCCCGGTCATCAGCTCCAAAGTTGGAATGGTTAGAGCTTCGGTTGGGATGCCCAGCCGGATGGGCAGTAACACTCTAAACCGACACGGCACGACGCCGGGTCGTAAGGAAGCGAGCGCAGACGAGTCATGGCGAAAGAGAAATTCGATCGGTCCAAACCCCACGTTAATGTCGGCACCATTGGCCACATCGACCACGGCAAGACGACGCTCACCGCGGCCCTGACCAAGGTTTCGGCCGACAAGGGCTGGGGCAAGTACGTGTCGTACGACCAGGTGGCCAAGGCGTCCGAATCGCAGGGCCGCCGCGACGACACCAAGATCCTGACCATCGCGACGAGCCATGTGGAATACAGCACGGCGAACCGTCACTATGCCCACGTCGATTGCCCGGGCCACGCCGACTACATCAAGAACATGATCACCGGCGCGGCGCAGATGGACGGCGCCATCCTCGTGGTCAGCTGCATCGACGGCCCGATGCCGCAGACCCGCGAGCACGTGCTGCTCGCCAAGCAGGTCAACGTGCCGTACCTGGTCGTCGCCCTGAACAAGGTCGATGCCGTGGACGACACCGAACTGGTCGACCTGGTCGAACTCGAAGTCCGCGAGCTGCTCAAGGGCTACGGCTTCCCCGGCGACGACGTCCCGGTGGTCCGCGTGTCGGCGCTTGGCGCCATCAACGGCGACCCCAAGGGCGTGGAGTCGGTCGCGGCTCTGATGCAGGCGCTCGACGATTACATTCCGCTGCCGCAGCGCGACGTCGACAAGCCGTTCCTGATGCCGATCGAAGATGTGTTCTCGATCTCGGGCCGTGGCACCGTGGTCACCGGCCGCATCGAGCGCGGCCAGGTCAAGGTCGGCGAGGAAATCGAGATCATCGGCTTCAAGCCCAGCGAGAAGAAGGTGGTCACCGGCGTCGAGATGTTCCGCAAGCTGCTCGATTCGGGCCAGGCGGGCGACAACGTCGGCGTGCTCCTGCGCGGCGTGGAAAAGGACGACATCGAGCGCGGCCAGGTGCTGGCCAAGCCCGGTTCGATCAAGCCGCACACCAAGTTCAAGGCGGAAGTGTACGTGCTCTCGAAGGATGAGGGCGGCCGTCACACCCCGTTCTTCAACGGCTACCGGCCCCAGTTCTACCTGCGGACCACCGACGTGACCGGCACGCTCAACCTCAACGAAGGCGTCGAGATGATCATGCCGGGCGACAATACCAGCGTCACCGTCGAGCTGATCGCCCCGGTGGCGCTCGAGCAGGGCGCGCGCTTCGCGATTCGCGAAGGCGGCCGCACGGTCGGCGCCGGTTCGGTTACCGAAGTGATCGCGTAGTAGTTACTGACGGGAGTCGGGAACCGGGAGTCGACATTCGGTTCCCGGCTCCCGGCTCCCGACTCCCGGCTCCCGGCAAGGAACAGCAATGAGAGACATCATTCAAATGGCGTGCGGCGAGTGCAAGCGCCGGAACTACAGCACGACCAAGAACAAGAAGAAAACGACCGAGCGGCTCGAAATGAAGAAGTACTGCCGCTTCTGCCGTAAGCATCAGCCGCACAAGGAGCAGAAGTAGCTCGTAGGCCAGTAGCTCAATTGGCAGAGCACCGGTCTCCAAAACCGGGGGTTGGGGGTTCGATTCCCTCCTGGCCTGCCATCCTGCGCCACGGCACGCGGCACAACTGCGAAGCAGAAAGAACACTGCGAACCGATGAGCACCGAGATTATTGAACAGCCCGGCGAGCGGACCCTGCGCGGGCCCCTGGGCTGGTGGCAGCGCGCAACGGAGTTCGTCTCCGAGGTGCGCAACGAGATGAAGCGGGTCACGTGGCCGACGCAACGCGAGGTCTACGCGACGACCGTGGTGGTGATTCTGTTTTCGGTGCTGATTGGACTGTACCTGTTTGGCGTTGACCTGCTGTTCGGCCGCGCGGCCGAATGGGTGTTCCGCCGCTTCGGGGGCGCGTAATGACCGACGTCGCCACCAAGAGCTGGTACATCGTCCACACCTACTCGGGCTTCGAGAAGAAGGTGTCCGAGTCGCTCGCCGAGCGTAAAAAGGCCTACGGTCTCGCCGACGAAATCGGCGAGATCCTGATCCCGACCGAGGACGTCGTGGAGATGCGCGGGGGCCGCAAGGTGGTCTCGTCGAAGCGCTTCTTCCCCGGCTACATCCTGGTCGAGATGAACATGACCGACAACGCGTGGCACGTTGTCAAGAACACGCCCAAGGTCACCGGATTTGTCGGCGCCGGCGCCAAGCCGACGCCGCTCAGCAAGGAAGAGGTCGAGCAGATCCTCGACCAGGTCAAGACGGCGGCGGAGAAGCCGAAGCCGAAGTATTCGTTCGACAAGGGCGACCAGGTGCGCATCAACGAGGGTCCGTTCACCGGCTTCAATGGCGCCGTGGACGAGGTCAACGTCGAGAAGAACACGCTGAAGGTCATGGTGACCATCTTCGGCCGCGCGACCCCGGTGGAGCTCGATTTTCTGCAGGTTGAGAAACTGTAATGGCGAAAAAAGTTCAGGCGATGGTGAAGCTCCAAATTCCCGCAGGCAAGGCCACTCCGGCCCCGCCCGTAGGCACGGCGCTCGGTCCGCACGGCGTCAATATCATGGACTTCGTCAAGGCCTTCAACGCGAAGACGGCCAAGGACGACGGGCTGATCATCCCCGCGGTGGTGACGATTTACTCGGACCGTTCGTACACCTTCATCACCAAGACGCCGCCGGCGTCGGTGCTGCTCAAGAAGGCGGCGAACCTCGCCAAGGGGTCCGCGGTGCCGAACAAGAACAAGGTCGGCCAGGTGACGGCGAAGCAGGTCGAAGACATTGCCAAGCTGAAGATGCCCGATCTCAACACCGATTCGCTCGAATCGGCGGTCCGCACCGTGTCCGGCACGGCGCGATCGATGGGACTCGACGTAGTCGGATAGGGAAGTGGGAGGTCCGCTGCGGCGGCCCGTTAACACCACGGTTGGAGAAACATGAGAACACACGGCAAGAAATACACGGCGGCCCGCGAGCAGGTGGAGAACAAGCTGTATCCACTCGCTGATGCGCTCCCGCTCGTGCAGAAGGTGAAGTTCGCGAAGTTCGACGAGACCGTCGCCTTGTCGATTCGCCTCGGCGTGGACCCGAAGCATGCCGACCAGATGGTCCGCGGCACGGTCGTCCTGCCGCACGGCCTCGGCAAGTCGAAGAGCGTGCTGGTGATTGCCGGCCCCGACAAGCAGAAGGAAGCGCTCGAAGCCGGCGCCGACATCGTCGGCGGCGAAGAGCTGGTCGAGAAGATCAACGGCGGCTGGACCGATTTCGACGCGGTCGTCGCGACGCCCGACATGATGCGCGCGGTCGGCAAGCTGGGCAAGGTGCTCGGCCCCCGCGGCCTGATGCCGAACCCGAAGACCGGCACGGTGACGCCGAACGTGGCGCAGGCCGTGAAGGAAATCAAGGCCGGCAAGGTGGAGTTCCGCGTGGACAAGACCGGCATCGTCCACGCCCCGGTCGGCAAGATCTCGTTCTCGGCCGAGAACCTGGTGGACAACGCGACCGCGCTGATCGACAGCATCGTGCGCGCCAAGCCGGCGGCGGCGAAGGGCAAGTACCTGAAGAGCATCACGGTGTCGTCCACGATGGGCCCCGGCGTCAAGATCGATGAGAGCGGCGTGGAAACTGCCGCGAAGAAGTAAGGCAAAAGCATCATGGCAGTGACACGAGCCGACAAGACCGCCACAGTGGAATCACTGGAAGGCATGTTCAAGGGCGCCGAAGTGGCGATCCTGCTGGACTACAAGGGCATCAACGTGCCGCAGGTGACCGAGCTTCGCTCGCAGCTGCGCAAGTCGAAGGCCAACTACAAGGTCGTCAAGAACTCGCTGGCCAAGCGCGCCCTCAAGGGCACGGCCTACGAAGTGCTGTCGTCGCACTTCGAGGGCACCACGGGCGTCGTCTATACCGATGGCGACCCGGTGGCGCTGGCGAAGACGCTGACCACCTTCATGAAGAGCGTGCCGGCGCTGCAGATCAAGGCGGCGGTGGTCCAGGGCCAGACCCTGAAGGCGACGGAAGTGGCGAGCCTTGCCACCATGCCGGGCAAGCCGGAACTCTACGCGAAGCTGCTCTTCCTCCTCCAGGCGCCGATGACCAACCTGGTGCGCGTGCTGAGCGCGGTCCCGAGGGACCTGATGAGCGTGCTCGTGCAGGCGGAAGAGAAGCGCAAGGAATCGTAAGGGACTGGCACCAGCCACAAGCCCGAAGTCTTAGGTTTACTTTTAAGGAGCGATAGCAATGGCCGACGTGAATCAGCAGCAGGTGATCGAATACATCAAGGGCATTTCCGTGATGGAGCTCTCGCAGCTCGTCAAGGCGCTCGAAACCGAACTCGGCGTGTCGGCCGCGGCGGCCATGCCGATGGCGATGCCGATGGGCGGCGGCGGCGCGGCCGGCGGCGGCGCGGCGGCGGCGGAGGAGCAGACCGAATTCACGGTGACCCTGACCGACGTGGGCGGCAACAAGATCAACGTGATCAAGACCGTTCGCGAAGTCACCAGCCTCGGCCTCAAGGAAGCCAAGGACCTCGTCGAGGGCGCGCCCAAGCCGATCAAGGAAGGCGTGACCAAGGAAGAGGCGGCGGGCATCAAGAAGAAGTTCGAGGACGCCGGCGCGAAGGTCGAGATCAAGTAACACCTCGACCGAGGCGGACAGTTTACGACCGTGGTGACGGACACCAGGGGTGCGCCCCTGGTGTCCGCCGTACTTTTTTTCACCTCCCGGGACCCCGAGCGACGCATGTACAGCCTTCCGAAAAACGTCTACCGCGAGCGTAAGGACTTTTCCAAGATCAAGACCACGGTTCCGATTCCGAACCTGATCGAGATTCAGCGGAAGAGTTACGAGCGCTTCTTGCAGATGAACCGTCTGCCCTCGGAGCGCGAGGACCAGGGCCTGCAGTCGGTGTTCAAGTCCGTGTTCCCGATCAGCGACTTCCGAGAGAACTCGTCGCTCGAGTTCATCGAGTACTCGATCGGGAACTGGGAGTGCAAGTGCGGCAAGCTGCAGGGCTTGCACCACCTGCGCAAGCCGTGCAAGAGCTGCGGCCACACCCTGATTTGCGACCCGTACGGCGACAAGGATGTCCTGTGCCCGAAGTGCGGCACCGGCAACCACGCCCGTGGTGACATGTGCGACATCTGCGGCAACGCGGTCGCGCTCAAGCTGAAGTACGACGTCGACGAGTGCCAGGAGCGCGGCATGACCTATGCCGTGCCGCTGAAGGTGACGATCCGGCTGGTGGTCTGGAACAAGGACCCCGAGACCGGCGTCAAGACCATCCGCGACATCAAGGAGCAGGAGGTCTATTTCGGCGACATCCCGCTGATGACCGACAACGGCACCTTCATCATCAACGGCACCGAGCGCGTGATCGTGTCGCAGCTGCACCGCTCGCCGGGGGCGTTCTTCCACTCGGAAGACAAGAATCTCTACGTCGCGCAGATCATCCCGTACCGCGGCTCGTGGGTCGAGTTCGAGTACGACACCAAGAACCTGCTGTACGTCCGCATCGACCGCAAGCGCAAGTTCCTCGCCTCGGTGTTCCTGCGCGCCCTCGGGCTGCGCGGCGCCGACGAGATCATCCGCACCTTCTACTCGGTCGACCGCGTGTTCCTCAACCAGGGGCCGACGCTGCAGTGGTCGGTCAGCGACAGCCTGGTCGGGCTGCGCGCCGCCGGTGACGTCAAGGCCGGCGACTTCTCGGTGCAGGGCGGCAAGAAGATCTCCGCCAACGCCATCGCCGCGCTGCGCAAGGCGAACATCGAGAGCATCGGCGTCACCGACGAGGCGCTCGAAGGCGCCTTCGCCGCCGCCGACATCGTCGACCCGGAGACCGGCGAGGTCATTCTCGAGGCCAACGAGGAGCTGACGCCGCGCGTCATCTCGATGGCGCAGGAGAAGAAGGTCGACAAGGTCGAGGTGTTCTTCCCCGAGCGCGACGAGACCGGGCCGATCATCAGCCAGACGCTGAAGAAGGACCCGATCCGCACGCACGAGGAGGCGCTGATCGAAATCTACCGCCGCCTGCGCCCGGGCGACCCGCCGACGCTCGACAGCTCGCGCTCGCTGTTCGAGAACATGTTCTTCAACCCGCAGAAGTACGACTTCTCGCGCGTCGGCCGCCTCAAGCTGAACACCAAGCTCGGGCTGAAGACCCCGCTCGACGAGAAGATCCTGCACCCGCAGGACTTCTACGAGGTGATCAAGTACCAGCTGAAGCTGCGCAAGAACCCGCAGAACGTCGACGACATCGATCATCTCGGCAACCGCCGCGTGCGGTCGGTCGGCGAGCTGCTGGAAAACCAGTTCCGCATCGGCCTGGTCCGCATGGAGCGCGCGATCAAGGAAAAGATGTCGGTCTACCAGGAAATGGCGACCGCCATGCCGCACGACCTGATCAACGCGAAGCCGGTCATGGCCGCCATTCGCGAGTTCTTCGGGTCGTCGCAGCTGTCGCAGTTCATGGACCAGACCAACCCGCTCTCGGAGATCACGCACAAGCGGCGTCTCTCCGCGCTCGGGCCCGGCGGCCTCTCGCGCGAGCGCGCCGGCTTCGAAGTCCGCGACGTGCACCCGACGCACTACGGCCGTATCTGCCCGATCGAGACGCCGGAAGGGCCGAACATCGGCCTGATCTCGTCGCTGTCGTGCTACGCGCGCATCAACGAGTTCGGCTTCATCGAGTCGCCCTACCGCAAGGTCAAGGACGGCCGCGTCATCGACTACGTGCAGGTGACCAACGCCGGCGGCAACCCAAAGTACAAGGTGGGTGACGTCGTCGAGTCCGACGAGCTGGTGGGTGCGGACGGCCGCTCGAAGAAGAAGGGCGTCGAGTTCGAGCCCTACTCCTACTACCTGTCGGCGTGGGAAGAGGACCAGTACATCGTCGCGCAGGCCAACGCCCCGCTCGACGAGGACGGCAAGTTCACCCAGGACCGCGTCAACTCGCGCCAGGCCGGCGACTTCATCCTGGCCGCTCGCGACAAGGTGCAGTTCATCGACGTGTCGCCGAAGCAGCTCGTCTCGGTCGCCGCGTCGCTGGTGCCGTTCCTCGAGAACGACGACGCCAACCGCGCGCTGATGGGATCGAACATGCAGCGCCAGGCCGTGCCGCTACTGCGGGCGCGCAGCCCGTACGTCGGCACCGGCATGGAATACATCACCGCCCGCGACTCGGGCGCCGTGGTGGTGACGCGCCGCTCGGGCACGGTCGACTACGTCGACAGCCAGCGCATTGTCGTGCGCGTCGAGGGCAAGGACGGGGAAGACGACGTCAGCAAGGAAATGGGCGCTGACATCTACCCGATGACCAAGTTCAAGCGCTCGAACCAGAACACCTGCATCAACCAGAAGCCGATCGTCCGCGTCGGGCAGAAGGTCGCCAAGGGGCAGGTGATGGCGGACGGTCCCTGCACCGAGCTCGGCGAGCTCGCGCTCGGCCGCAACGTGCTGGTGGCGTTCATGCCCTGGCGCGGCTACAACTTCGAGGACGCGATCCTCGTGTCCGAACGCATGGTGAAGGACGACTACTACACGTCGATCCACATC
>JBEGVQ010000008.1:0-4382 GCA_041178345.1 Acidobacteriota bacterium
TGAGCGTGGATTCGCTGACCGTGCGGAAGAGGTCGCCATCCTGCTGCAGTTCGATGCGCAGGTGGCCGCAGGGCTGGCCACCGAGCGTCATCGTGTACCAGGCTTCCTCGAGCGTGGTCCAGCCGGCCGCGGCCGGGTGGGCCATGATGGCGAAGGCGATGAACGCGATGGAGCCGAAGAATCGGGAGCTGATGGTGGTCATGGGTTGAACCTTCGCTGTGGTGAAGCTTGGCCGTGATGAACCTTGGCTGGTCGGTCGGACGGTCCGCGCGGTCACTCCGCGCGCATCAGGGGGAAGAGGATGACATCGCGGATCGACTGGCTGTTCGAGAGCAGCATGACCAAGCGGTCGATGCCCATCCCCATGCCGCCGGCCGGCGGCATGCCCACGCGCAGCGCGGTGATGAAGTCCTCGTCGAGCGAGCGGAAGGTGCTCTCCTCCTCGTCGGCGCCCTTGAGCTGCTCGGTGAACTTGGCGAGCTGGATGTCGGGGTCGTTGAGTTCGGTGTAGGCCGGGCCGATCTCCATGCCCGCGATGAAGAGGTCCCAGCGCTCGGCGATGACCGGCCGTGCGCGGCTGGGCCGCGTGAGCGGGCTGATCGCACTGGGATAGTCGAGCACGAAGGTCGGCTTCGACGGATCGAGGAGGGCCTCGGCCTTCTCCTCGAAGAGCTCGTTGACCACGAGCCACAGGTCCTTGGTCGCGGCTCCCTCGACGTGCAGGTCCTTCGCGGTCGCGCGCACGCGAGCCTCGTCCTCCATCGCGAAGCCGAAGGCCTGCTGGAAGAGCTCCTCGTAGCGCACGCGGCGGAAGGGCTTGGCGTAGTCGATCACCAGGTCACCGAACGGCAACGCGACCGCCCCGCCCTGCGGCACGCCGGCCACCTCGCACGCCACCGCGTGCACGAGGCTCTCGACCATCTCGAGCATGGTCATGTAGTCGCCGAAGGCCTCGTAGGCCTCCATGGCGGTGAACTCGGGGTTGTGGCTGCGGTCCACGCCCTCGTTGCGGAAGTTGCGGTTGATCTCGAAGACCTTGGGCAGGCCGCCCACGAGCAGACGCTTCAGGTAGAGCTCGGGCGCGATGCGCATGAAGAGCTGCATGTCGAGCGTGTTGTGGTGCGTGACGAACGGCCGCGCGGCGGCGCCGCCGGCCATCGCCTGCATCATCGGGGTCTCGACCTCCTGGTAGCCGCGCGATTCCATGAAGCGGCGGATCGCGCTGACGATGCGCGAGCGCAGCTGGAAGGTGCGCACGGTGCCGGGATTCGCGTACATGTCGACGTATCGGCGGCGGTAGCGCGTCTCGTCGTCGGAGAGGCCGTGCCACTTGCCCGGCGGCGGCTCCAGGCTCTTGCACTGCATGGTGACGCCGTCGGCCCAGACGCAGGTCTCGCCGCGGTTGGTGCGGCCCACGCGCCCGGTCACGCTGAGCAGGTCGCCGTAGTCGGCCATGGACGCGACCTTGAAGGCGCCCTCGGGGACGTTGGCCTTGGAGACGCTGACCTGCAGGTCACCCGAATGGTCGCGCAGCCACATGAAGACGAGCTTGCCCATGTCGCGGTGCTGCACGACGCGCCCCGCCACGGTCACGGCCGGGCGCCGGTCGTCGATGGTCACGGACGGGTCGGCCTTGGCGGCCTTGGCCGATTCCTCGTAGGCCAGGTGCGCCGCTTCGTCGAAGGCCGCTCGCGCCCGGTCGAGCGGGGTGATGCCGTCGACGCGCTGGCCGAAGGGCTCGACGCCGAACTCGGTGCGCAGCCGCTCCAGCTTGGCGCGACGCGCCGCCACGAGGACCGATGGATCTTCCTGCTCGCCCTGGGGCTGCTCGCTCACGATGGACTCCTTCATGGATTGACGGCGATGGTAGCGAAAGGCCTTCACGCGCCCGCTACCATCGACGGACTCCCATGAGCCCGTCCCAGATCAAGCGCATCGGCATCCTCACCGGCGGCGGCGACTGTCCCGGCCTGAACGCGGTCATCCGCGCGGTCGCGAAGACCGCCATGCTCCAGCACGGCATACAGGTCTTCGGCATCGAGGATGGTTTCCAGGGCCTGATCGAGGACCGCGTGCAGCCGCTGACCTTCGCGGATGTCTCGGGGATCCTCACGCGCGGCGGCACGATCCTGGGCACCAACAACAAGTGCAACCCGCGCAAGTGGGCCGTCGGTCGCAACGCCGACGGCTCGCCCGTCTTCGCCGACTGCACGCAGCAGTGCATCGCCACGGTCGAGCGCCATGGTCTTGACGCGATCGTGGTCATCGGCGGCGACGGCACCATGGCCGCCTCGACCGGCCTGGTCGATGCGGGCATCAACATCATCGGCGTGCCCAAGACGATCGACAACGACCTGCACGGGACCGAGATCACCTTCGGCTTCCTGACGGCGGTCGCCACCGCCACGGATGCGCTGGACAAGCTGCACTCGACGGCCGACAGCCACCACCGCGTGATGGTCTGCGAGGTCATGGGCCGCAACGCCGGCTGGATCGCGCTGACCGCGGGCGTGGCCAGCGGCAGCGACATCATCCTCATCCCCGAGATCCCGTTCGAGCTCGATGTGATGTGCGAATCCATCGATCGGCGCGTCGGCAAGGGGCCGGGCTTCGCGATCATCGTCGTGGGCGAGGGCGCCATGCCCAAGGGCGGCAGCCAGGTGATCCGACAACTGGATCCCACGAGCCCCGACCCGGTGCGGCTGGGCGGCATCGGCGCCTGGGTCGCGCAGGAGCTGGCCAAGCGGACCACCGCCGACGTGCGCAGCACCAACCTGGGCCACATCGTGCGCGGCGGCACGCCGATCGCGGCAGACCGCATCCTGGCCACGCACTTCGGCTACCACGCGATCTCCATGCTCATGGACGGTGCGCGCAATCGCCTGGTCGTGCGCCAGAACAACATCTTCAGCGACATCGACCTGATGGCTTCCGCGGGCAAGCAACGCCTGGTCCCGGTCGACCACCCGCTGGTGTCCGCGGCGCGGGCCATCGGCACGGGCTTCGGTGATGCATCCAGCCTGCCGCGGGCCAGCCGCGAACCGAGCGCGGTCTTCTGAGGCATGGCCGCGATCGCGCTGCATGCCCTGCCCCGCGCGCTCGCCGATCACGAGGTGCGCGAGACCGTGCGCGCGGCGGCCGAGGCGCTCGCCGAGCGCCAGGGCGTGAAGCTGCTGCACCTGTGGATCGATGCCGACGGCCTGGAGGCCGAGGTCGAGGGCCCGCCGGTCATCGCGCTCGGATTTGCCGCCGAATTGCGTTCAACGACCGCCCATTGGGCCGCCCATCGCGGGCTGGGCGAGTTGTGGCGGGGGTGAGGAGTGCGCGGCAGACCGGATCGACGCGACTGGAGCGCGCACGTGGCGGGTCAGGGAGAACGCGCGACGCGGAATCCGGAATAAATCGTCCGGTTGCTGGCAGAATCGTAGGTGCGGAAGGACGCTCGAAGGTTGCCCGTGAGGTGACCTGCGGAGCCACCGCGCAACACGCGGTACGAGCCGGTCGCTGGGCCCGTTGGGTTGGTCTGCGCCTCCGACGGGTACGCCCCGAACCGGTCAGCCACCCACTCCCAGACATTCCCACCCATGTCGTGCACGCCAAAGCCGTTGGCGAGCTTCTGGCCCACCGGGTGCGTCATGCAGCCGCCGACGGGGGCACACGCATTGCCGACATGCCAGGCAATGTTCGACGCGAGCGCGTCATCGGTTGCACCGCTCGGGTAGCCGGCAAACCCGTGGAAAGCCGTCGTCGTACCTGCTCGATAGGCGTACTCCCATTCCGCCTCTGTCGGCAACCGCATGTCCGTCGACCACAGGAAGGCACCAAAGTTGTTGATGTTGTTCCAACTCACTCGTTCCACGGGGCGATGGGGAACCTGCGCCGCAGGAACATCGCTGCTTGCGTTCTGCCAGTAGCTCGGATTGGACCCCATTACCGTCTGCCACTGTCCCTGGGTGACCTCGTACCGACCCAAGTAGAACGCGTTCGTCAGCGTCACCTTGTGGGTAGGGGTCTCGTTGCCGTCGACATCGCACCCCCACTGGTCTGACTTGCTGCACCCCATCAGGAAACTCCCCGGTGGAATCAGCACCATCTCGATCTGCGTCAGCGTGTCCTTCACCCTCCAGGCCAATCCCGTGGCCGCAATCGCCGCACGGAGGTCCGCCTCCCAGACATCCGCCGGACCAGGCTGCGCCTCAATCAGCGTTGCCCAGGCCGGCACCACGATGCAGGGGCCCCATGTCGTCATGAGCAATCCAAGGTCGGCGCCATCCACGATGCCGTCGCCGCTGATGTCCGAGCCGGGCGCGCCCGAACCGTCGCTGCCCCAGCCCGCGAGCAGGATGCCAAGATCGCCGCTGTCCACCGTGCCGTTGCCCGTC
>JBEGVQ010000009.1:0-35561 GCA_041178345.1 Acidobacteriota bacterium
TCCTGCGGTGGCGGTTTGCGGTGACGCTTGCCGGGCGCATCCACGGGACCGCGATCCGGCTTCGGCGTGGCGGCCTTGCGCGCGTCAGGACCCGCGACCAGCGGCCCCTGCTTCGCGGCCCTCGGCCTGGCCGTTCCCATGCGCGCGGCGCGCGCGGCGCCCTCGAGGTGCTGCAGCAACTGCGCGGCCCCGTCGCGAATGCTGGTCAGCTCCTTGCGGACCTTCTCGTTGCCAATCCAGCCCTCGGCCCGGGCGCTGGCAGTGCCCAGGAACCAGCCGAGCTGCTCGGCCAGCGCGACCACCTTGGCTTCGGCGGCACTCTTGGATTGTGTGTTTCCAGTCGATTTGCGTTCTGCCATGAGGCGCCTCCAGCTGCGAACCCATGCATCACGCGTGCCGGACCGGCAAGTTCCGCTGAGAGGTCCGGCTGAAGCCGGACACGACATCGAGGCAAATCGCGCGAAATAATCAAAATCGGGGCCAACCGTGTCAGAAGGACTACAATAGAAGTATGCTGCTAACCCCGAAAGACATTGGAACACTCGTTGAACACACGGTTTGGCAGCGAGGCAAGGTACTAGACGTTACCCCCCCGTACGCCATCATCCACTTCACGTCGCTCGTCGAGACGCCCCAGGGTCCCGAACGCAAGCTCCGCGAAGACGCACCGCAGATTTCCAAGGCCAAGGTCCAAAGCGATCCCGAACTGGACCTGATCGGCACAGGCGGCGCCAAGCCGAAGAAGTCGAAGGCCAAGGCCAAGGCGAAAGGGCTGGTCCACCACCTGGACGAAGCCATCACCTGGTTCGAAAAGACCTACCCCGACAAGTTCGCCGACGAGAAGTTCATCGACGCCGACCTGCGCAACAAGCGCGCGGCGCACGACGTGTTCGCCGCCAACTTCGGCGGCAGCCGCGGCCAGAAGCTGATCGACCAGGGCAAGCACGCCGAGATCGCCGACGTGCTGGACGCGCTGTTCAAGGCCACCAACATCCCGTCCACGTTCGAAGTGAAGGCGGTGCACAAGGGCCTGAAGAAGGGCGACGAGGCCGGCACGCAGATTCTCGAGGCGGCACTGGCGTTCATCGCCAAGCCGGACCAAGGCAAGTTCGCGGCGCTGTTCGAAGCGGTCGCCCAGCTGCCAAGTGACGGCGGCAAGGTCCTGACCTGGCCGAACATCACGCTGCTGCCGTTCCTGGCCGACCCGAAGAAGTTCATGGCGCTCAAGCCCACGAACACCGAACTGATGGCCGCGCGCATGAACTTCGACCTGCGCTACACCGCCACGCCCAACTGGCCGACGTTCGACGCCATGCAGCGGATGAGCCAGTTCCTGCTGCAGCGCCTGCAGCCGCTCGGCGCCAAGGACATGTTCGACGTCCAGGCGTTCATGTGGGTCACGCGCGACCTGACCTAACGGGATGTTCAGGGCTTCCGGCACCTATAATGGCGCCGGAGGCTCCATGACCACCCTTGATCGCCGTCAGTTTCTCGCCGGTGCCGGCGCGCTTGCCGCGGCACTTCCGTCTACGACATTGGCGCGCGAAATCGCCGGCACTGAAACGCCGGCCTTCTGGCGCGATAGCCAAGTGCCTGCGGCCGGGATATTTCCCGCAGCGGTGCGCGCGGATTTTCCCGCGGTGCTGCGCGAAACCTACCTGAACTCGGCCTCCATGCATCCGGTGGGCACGTTCGCCGCCCATGCCGTCAAGCAGCTGGTTGACTTCCGCCTCCACGGCCCCGGCGAGGGGCGCAGCGACTTCGGTGCGGCGAAGCAGGAGGCGCTGAAGAAGAAGTTCGGCGCGCTCATCAACGCCTCCCCCGCCGAAATCGCCTACACCGCCAACACCACCGACGGCGAGAACATCGTCATTGCCGGGCTCGACCTGCCGCGGCGGCGCGGCAACATCGTGATCGACGAGCTGCACTTCACAAGCTCGCTCTACATGTACAAGGAGCTCGAGAAGAAGGGCGTCCAGCTGCGCATCATCAAGCACAAGGACTGGGCGATCGACCCGGAGGACATGGCCAAGGCCATCGACACCAACACCAGGCTGGTGTCGCTGGCACTGGTGTCGAATGTCAACGGCTTCATGCACGACGCCAGGACGATTAGCGCCATCGCGCACGCGCGCGGCGCGTACGTGTTTGCCGACATCATCCAGGCGGCGGGCGCGGTGCCGCTCGACCTGAAGGCGCTCGGCATCGACTTCGCCAGCTCGGGCACCTACAAGTGGCTGATGGGCGAACGCGGCCTCGGCTTCCTGTACGTCCGCGAAGATCTGCAGGGCACGGTCCTGCCGACGACCAGGTATGGGCACCGGCAGGTGACGGATTTCAATCGCGCGGAGCTGTCGTGGGACCTGGTGCCTGGGGCGGCACGCTACGAGACCGGCGGCATCCCGGTGATGATGGCGGCGTGCGTGGACGCCGGCATCGACTACCTGACCACCCTCGGCCTCCCGAACATCCGCGCGCACGCGAAGCAGCTGACCGATCGCCTGCAGAACGAACTGCCGCCCCTCGGCTACAAGTCGCTCACGCCCATGGGCACCGAGACGCCAATTGTCGCGTTCGAGCTGAAGGATACGGCCGCCACCACGAAGCGGCTGCAGGCCGGCAAGGTGGCGGGCACGGTGATCGCCAACGAGAACCGCCTCCGCCTGGCCGTGTCGGTGTTCAACACGCACGAAGACATCGATCGCGCGGTGGCGGTGCTCGGGGGAAAGAGCTAGCCGCCTTGGCGCCTGGTCGACAGCGGAACGATTCTTATTTGGCGGGACGCCGGGTGATGACGACGATCTCGCTGCCGCCCATGGCCGTCTTGCCCAAGGTCAGGTCGATCGCCGCAAACCCCTGTTCCGCGGTCTCCTTCAGTTCCTTCTCCAGCGTGGACGTCTTGTTGGTGGCAATCAACTTGTACTCCCACCGCTTGGTGTTCGGGTCGGCGGAACCTTTCTCAACGATGGCCACGGTCTCTTTTCCACCGAAGAGGCTTTCGAACACGGTCTGGCCGACGGCGTGGTAACCGGCATCGCCGGCTTCCTGTAATTCCTTCTGCAGCGTCGAGGTCTTGCTGGTGGCCAGCAGGCGGTAGCTGTAGGTGCCCTTGTCCTCGATACCCTTGCCGACGAGGACCACGACCTCCTTGCCGCCGACGGCGGTCTCGCCGCCCATGACGGCGATAAACCGGTAACCGGCCTCACCCGCCTCCTGCATTTCCTTCTGCATGGTCGAGGTCTTGCTGGTCGCGAGGATCTTGTAGGTGTGCGATTGCGCCAGCGCGGGCGCCGCAACGGCCAGCGACAGGGCGAAAGCAGCCAGGATGGTGATGAATCGATTCAAGTGGGCCTCCGGCGACAGACTACTACGGAAGAGCTTTGCTGGTCCTCGGACAGGTTCGGACCCGGCGAATTCCCATGGCAGCCAAAATGGATCCATAATGGAACCATGCCTTCCACCGTCACCCTCTCGGTCAAGAATGTGCCCACGGCGGTCGCCAAGCGCCTGAAAGAGCGGGCGGCTCGAAACAACCGGTCGCTGCAGGGCGAACTGCAGTCAATTCTCGAGCAGGCCGCGCACGTCACGACGCTCGGCGACCTTGCGGCCCTGGCCAAGCGGCTGGGCATCAAGACTCCGGCTGGTGAATCTGTCCGGATGATTCGGGAGGACAGGGATGACCCTCGTCGTTGACGCCTCGGCAGTGGCCGCGGTTCTCTTCCAGGAACCCGACGGCGCAACCATCGAGGCCCACACCGAAGGCGAGACGCTGATCGCTCCTCACCTGATCGACTACGAACTGGCCAACATTTGCTGGAAGCGTATTCGCCGGGAGCCGATGGCGGGCCCTGGGCTGCTGACGATGCTGTCTGGTCTCGCGTCCCTGGGTATCAGGCACATCGAGGTGCCGGCTGTTGAGGTCGCGACCCTGGCGATGCAAACGGGACTGACCGCCTACGATGCCAGCTACCTCTGGTTGGCCATGTCGCGGGACCTGGAACTGGTCACGCTGGACAGTCAACTCGCGCGCGTGAACCAGGCGCTACGCGAGCCCGGGGTCTGACCCTGAGTAAGTGTTTGCCGAAGGGTCTGACCCCGGCGTAGAGGCAACAAGCCGCGATGGGGTCAGACCCCTCGGCAACTCCCACTTGGGGTCAGACCCCGTCAGGCACGCGTCCACTGGGCGTTCAACACCCGCAGCAAGCCGACGCCGCTGGCGACCCACACCACGCCCCACACGCCGGCCTGCAGCGTCAATCCATACAACGCACTGCCGGCGCCGAACAGGCTTGCGTAGACAAACGCGCAGCCGAGGATCCAGCCGAGCAACTGCTGCGGCAGGCTGTCGGGCGACGCGCCGACGCCGGCCATCCGCGAGATGTTGGCCCAGCCCGGACCGGCGGGCCTCACGAGCTTGTAGAAGCCCACCAGCGTCGCGTCGCTTTCCGGTCTCGTCAACAACGTCGTCCCCACCCACGCCACCGTCGTCACGCCCACGGTAACGAGCAGCACCGTGGTGGCCGGAACGCCGTAGCCCATCTTGCCGGCCACGAAGAAGCCGACGGCGACAAAGAACGACACGCCCATGGCGGCGATCTCGCTCCACGCGTTGATGCGCCACCAGTACCAGCGCAACAGGTAGAGCAAACCGGAACCCGCGCCAATCGAGAGCAACAGCTCGAAACTGGATCGCGCCGACTCGAGCAGGAACGTCATGCCGGCAGCCAGCAGCATCAGCAGCGCCGTGACCAGGCGGCCCATCCACACGTAGTGGTGCTCGTCGGCGTCGGTCCTGAAAAAGCGGCGATACAGGTCGTGGACCAAATACGAGGTGCCCCAGTTGAGATGCGTGGAGATGGTCGAGACGTACGCCGCGAGCAGGCCCGCCACCATCAAGCCGAGAAAGCCGGCCGGCAGGAACGTGAGCATGGCGGGGTACGCCATGTCGTGGCCGATCATGGTGGGCTCGAGATACGGGAACGCCTTCGCGATGTCCGACAGCTGCGGAAACACCAGCATCGAACTGAGAGCGACGATGATCCACGGCCAGGGGCGCAGGGCGTAGTGGGCGAGGTTGAACAGGAGGGTGCCACCAAGGGCATCGCGCTCGCTCCTGGCGGCCAGGATGCGCTGCGCGATGTAGCTGCCACCACCCGGCTCGGACCCGGGATACCACACCGACCACCAGGAAATCGTGAGCGGCAGGATCAACACCGACAGCGTGAGCGGCCAGTCGCTGAAATCGGGCAGCAGGTGGAGCGTGGATGGCGGGATCTGCGCGACCAGGCCCGACAGGCCGCCGACCTGCGGCTGCTGCAAGGCGAAGTATGCCGCCGTCACCGAACCGGCCATGGCCACGGCGAACTGGAACAGGTCGGTGACGAGCACGCCCCACAGGCCGGCGACCGACGCAAAGCCGACGTTGATCACCGCGCACACGGCCAGCGTTTGCCACATCGGCCAGCCCAGCAGCACGTTGGCAATCTTCGCCGCCGCCAGGTTCACGGTGGCCATGATCACGATGTTGAAGAACAAGCCGAGATAGACGGCGCGGAAGCCGCGCACCATGGCCGCGGCCTGACCCGAGTAGCGGATCTCGTAGAACTCGAGATCGGTCAGCACGCCCGAGCGGCGCCACAGGCGCGCGTAGAAGAACACCGTGCTCATGCCGGTGAGCAGGAACGCCCACCACACCCAGTTGTTGGCGACGCCGTTCTCGCGCACCAGGTTCGTGACCAGGTTGGGCGTGTCGGTGCTGAAGGTGGTCGCCACCATCGAGACGCCGATCAGCCACCACGGCGCGGCCCGGCCCGAAGTGAAGAACTCGGTGGTGCTGGAGCCGGCCCGGCGCATCAGGTAGATCGCGGGGACGAACGAGAGGGCAATGGAGACGAGGACGATCACCCAATCGAGGGTCGTCAGCTGCATTCGGCGATATTACTCGGTGTTTCGGTGCTTCCGTGCAGCTCAGCCCCGCCGTCGATCGCATTGTCCGGCACTGCCTCGAGAAGAACCCGATCGAGCCGGACGGTGGCAAGCCTCGCTGGCGGCGTGACGGCCGACGGCCAGCGCTTCATCGTCAACACCGCTATGCCGTCGAAGACACCACCGCACCTGGTGGTGATCGTCAACTGGCCGTCGCTGGTAAAACAAGCCGCGCCCAGGCAACCCTGAGGGGTTGCCTCCACCTCGTACTGGCGGGGGCTAAAGCCCCCGCCCTCCGGCTGTTACGCCGGGGTGAAGGCGCGGACCGTGTAGCCACCGCCGAACATCGGCATCAGGCGCACGGCCAGCCGCAGGGGCAGCGGCAGGTTCCTCAGCGCCGCGGGATGGCGGCCAATGGCAATTTGCCGCGTCTCCCGGTAGTGCTCGCCGGCAAAGATCGCCTCGACCGGCCGTTCCGGCAGCGTGAACGACGCACCCAGGTCGCGAATCTTCTCGTGAATGGCGCGGCTGAAGCGGTTGAAGAACTCCACCGTCATCACATCACACAGGATCTCGCCGCGTGGGAAGGTCGCGCGGAGGGTCTGCAGCAACTCGCGCATGCGCGGTTCGCCCAGGTACATCAACACGCCCTCGACGACGACCACGACGGCCCCGGGATTGGCGAAGGGCTTCAGGCGATCGGCCAGGCGTTCGGCCGCGAAGTCCACCGGCAGTCGCGTCAACGGGTTCGGGCTCTCGGCCGCCGGCAGGCGCGGTTCTTTCCACGCGAACACCTGCGGCTCGTCCACCTCGAGCCAGCGGCCACCGGTCAGCCGAAACGCGCGCGAATCGAATCCTGCGCCAATCAAGACGACGAGCGTGGCCGGATTCGCGGCCAGCCGTTCGCGCAGCAAGTCGTCAATGATCCGGGCGCGGGCCGCGTTCGAGACATTCGGGGCGGTGAACTGGCGGAACGGCTCGAAGAGCTTCCACGCTTCGTCATCCATGAAGCGCTCGGCATACTGATCGCCGCAAATGGGCTGTGGCCGGCGGGCATCCAGCGCGCGGACGCCGGTGCAGTAGAACGCGGTGTTCGAGACCGGCTTCATGGTTCCCCCTCAGGGCAGCGCGAAGGCCACCAGGGTGCTGCCTGACGGCGCGCCGTTCTTGCCGCCGCCGCACGCGATCACGAGATACTGCTTACCCTTGAGCATATAGGTGGAGGGCGTGGGACCGATTTCCGCCGTTCGCGCTGGTGTGCGGGACGGTGGCGCGTTTCCCCGAGAAGCGCTAACCACCGTCCGCAGGACCGACTCGATTGGTGACTACTCGATGTGCGACAAGATCCAAGCCTGCACGTCGGCGGTGTCAACGCGATAGCCGAACGACGAGCCGGCGCAGTTGCTATTCAGCACGAACGAGTTCACCGCCACAATCTGGCCGGTCTCGCTGAAGATAGCGCCGCCGGAATCGCCAAAGCAGGTGCCGCCGCTGCCGGTGCCCTTCCCGGGGCTGTTGGTGGTCTGGAGGTTGAATCCATCCGTGAGGCTGCTGCGCAGGTTGACCAACTGCACCCACGCCTTCAGGCGCGTGCGGATCTGCGACAGCACCGGCTTCACGGACTGCAAGCCGTAGCCCACCACCTGGAAGGCCACCGACTTGGTGCCGCGCGCGGTGGCAAGTTCGTCGAGATATCCGACCGCGGCCAGCGACGGGAACCACGTGATGCCCTCGACCGGGTCATCCAGCACGACGACACCCGCGTCCCCAGTGTCGGGCAGGAACAAGCCGCCCTGCCAGCCCGGATAGGTATACGCAATACCGGTGTGGCCACCGGTCGTGGGATAACCGGCAGCCGTCGTCACGGTTTCGTCAAACCAGACGCGGGCGCCGGCGTTTAGTTCGGAGCAGTGCCCGGCGGTGAGAAGTACCGTGGGGCTGATGAGGGTCCCCGTGCACCGCCACTGCGGAACGCCTCCGGCGTCGGAGAAGACCACCAGGCCGACATAGGGATGCTCCCCGTCATCGGGCACGCCGTACTTGACGGCAAGAACTGTTGCGGAGAGACCGAGCGCGAACAATGTCGACAGGATTAGTGACAGCTTTCGTCGCACTACCATATGCATCCTCCATTGCCACCATACCGGCAATCGACGCGGTGGCCCTCGCAGTATAGCGGTGACGATAGTGGTGAGCGACGCCCCGCCCGAAGAAACCTTGCAACTTGCACTCGTGCTTCAGCGGACGGCCAGCGACAGGATCATGCGGATCACTGCCAGCTCCCGTACATCGGGTTCGGCACCAGGAAGTAGCGCACACCGAAATCGGCGAACGCGGGAGCGCCCTGCTCCTTGCTCTTCTGCGAGAAGGCCGGGAAGTCCATGATGTTGTCGCCGAGCACGGCGACGACGTCGAGCGCGGAGGTACTTGCCGGCGAGCGGCCTTCGGCCACCGCGGCGAAGCGCGGGTTCTTGTCCGACGGACTGCCGTCAGGGCGGCACAGCATGGCGTCGTACGCGAGCTTGAACGCATCGAACACCGCCCGCGTGTCGGCGCATTCGGATTCGAGGCGGTTGGTGACAATCGCGATGCGGCCGCCGAGCGCGCGCACCCGGTTGAGGAAGCCCGCCGCGCCCGGCAGTGGCGTCGCCTCGCGGCGCTTGACCCACGCATTCCAGCTTTCGGCCGTGAAGCCCAGCCCCAGCCGGCTGCGTTCGAGCTGGTAGAGCGAGTTGTTCAGCACGGTCTCGTCGGCGTCGAGAATGACCGCCCAACTGCCGGCCGGCCGCCTGGCCACCGCCTGCTCCACCCGGGTGGTGGCCAGCCGATAGACCTGGTAGAGGGCGGCGTGAAACTCGGCGGAGTTGCGCACCCACTGCACGGCCTCGGGAACCACGCGTTCGGCCGGTGCGGCCGGCGCGGAAACCACCGGTGACGGGTGCTGCGCGCACGACACCAGGGCGAGCAGCATAACGACGCAAACCATTCGAGGCATGCCCAATGATAGTGCGCCGTGGAACTCGACCAGGTCCGGCGAACCGCCTTCGCCAAGGCTACAGCGGGTCAAGAAGCCGGACGCCACATTGGCTACCTGACCAGCGCCTGGTAGACGAGCGGCGTGAATGCCCCAGCCACCGGCGATCCCGGATAGCGCTGCACCATCACGATCGCCAACAGCCGCTCCCTGGGATCCACCCAGAAGTTGGTGCCGTAGATGCCGCTCCACCCGTACATGCCGTTCGAGCCCAGCGTCTGCGTCGCGCCCAGGTCGGCGACAACGCGGAAACCGAGGCCGAACTGGGTGCCGGCACCCAAAGAGCCGCCTGGCAAGTCGGCGGTGTGGCTGGCCGTCATCAGCTCGATGGTCTTCGGGCTGAGCAGCCGCGAGCCGTCGAGCACGCCGCCGTTCAGCAGCATTTGCCCAAACCGCGCGTAGTCGCGCGCGGTCGAAACCAGGCCGGCGCCGCCCGAGAAGTAGGTCTTCCCTTCCTTGTAGGAGGCATTCGGCGACATCACCGTGTTGCCGAACGATTCGGGATCGGTCATGGGCCTGATGCCGCCGGCGCCGTCAGGTGCATACACGGTGGCCAGGCGCGACCACTTCGCCTCAGGCACGACGAAGTCGGTGTCGGCCATGCGGAGCGGCTTGAAGATGCGCTCGCGCAGGAACACCTGGAACGGCATGCCCGACGCGACTTCGACGACGCGGCCGAGGACGTCGGTGGCGAGACTGTAGTTCCACGCCGCGCCGGGCTGCGCGACCAGCGGTTCGGCGGCCAGCTTGTCGATGGCCTCGGCCAGCGTCATGCTGGTCACGGTCAGGCCATCGGTGACGCCGTTCGTCCGGTAGCCGCCGCCAACCGGTCCGCCGTTGACGAAGCCGTAGGTGAGGCCCGAGCGGTGCGTCAGCAGGTCGCGCAGGTTGATGCCGCGGCGCGCCGCGACCGGCGCTTCGGCCGCGCCTTCGAGCACGCGCGAGCTCTTGAAGGCCGGGATGAACTTCGACACCGGATCCGTCAGCAGCAGCCTGCCCTCTTCGTACAGCATCATCACGGCCACGCTGGTCACCGGCTTGGTCATCGAGGCAATGCGAAACAGCGTGTCGGTGCGCATGGGCGTCTTCGCGGCGACATCCTGGAAGCCGACCGCGGTCACGTCTACGACCTTGCCGTCGCGGGCGATCAACGTCACGATCCCGCCGGCCTCCTTGCGATCGACGAAACCCTGCATGCCGGCATGGAGCCGGTTGAGGCGTTCGGTGGAGATGCCGACCGAGACGGGTGTCGATACGGCCGGCGCTGGCGGCGCGTGCTGGGCCGAGACGGCATAACCTGCCAGGGCGACCAGGACGAGCGCGCGAAGTGCCGATCGCATTGCCTTCATCGGGTCTCCTTCTTCAGAAAGTCGAGCAACCTCGCCGTGAGCGCCGCCGCTTGTTCCTGCTGGACCCAGTGACCCGCGCCATCGATCAGGTGCGTGCCGCGGTACTTGGTCGTGATCTGTTTCTCCAGCCGTTCGAGCGAACCGGGACTTTGATAAGTGCCCCAGTCCTGCCTGCCGCTGATGAAGCTCGCCGGCACATCCAGCGTCTTGCCGGCAAACAGTTGCAGGTCGTCCCCACCAGGGGCGCCGCGGTAGCCGTTGAGGCCGCCCTGGAAGCCGGTGCGGCCATACTCTTCGGCGTAGACGGCGAGCTCCGCATCGGGCAGCCACTGGTTGGCGGCAATCTCGGCGGCCGTGGGCATGTCGATCGCCACCTGCTCGGCCATTCCCTTGTCGAGATCCATCACGTAGTAACGCGGCAGCTTCGCCCACTCGGCGGCGGTGCGCGCCGCCAGCGGCTGCGGGTGGTTCTGTTTCCAGTCCGCGCTTTTCGCGTGGTAATAGGCGCGGAAGAACGCGAGCAGGCCCTGCGGCGGCTTCCACATGTTCGCGTTGGCCTCGCGCGTCGTGTAGTAACGCTGGTAGTGCTTGCGGGGCGGCGACAGCTTCGCGAGCTCGTCGTAGATCGCGTTGGGGTTGGGCGCCGGCGCGGGGGCCTCTGGCTTGGCGTTGGCGGTGTTGAACGGCAACGTGGGCGCGCCGCCAAACGGCGCGCTCATCATGACGACTGAGCGAAAGATGTCGGGACGCGCCAGCGCGCACCAGCCGGCCAGCGGCGAGCCCATGTCGTGGCCGAACACCGCCGGCAGTGATCGATGGCCCATGGCCGCCACCAGCGCCAGCATGTCCTTGATGCGGTTGACAGTGCCGAACGGCCGCAGGTCGGCGTCGTAGTCGACCGGCGTGGGCGAGGTGCGGCCGTAGCCACGCATGTCGGGCGCGAACACGTGGTAGCCGGCCGCGGCGAGCGGGCCCATGATCTTGCGCCAGCTGTAGGCGAGTTCCGGAAAGCCGTGGATCAGCAGGATGCCCGGGCGGCCGGGCGTGTCGTAGCCGGCCTCGAGCACGTGCATGCGCAGGCCGTTGACGCCGTTCACGAATCGCGAGCGGATGCCTGGCGGCAGCACCGCCTGGCCGAGCGGACCGATCGGCGCGCCCGCCGCCGGCTGTGCAGGAACGCGCGCGCCGAGCGCCAGCGGCGTCAGTGCGCCGAGCGCCGCGGTGAACTGGCGCCTGGTGAAAGTGGGTCGGCGACTGCTCATCGGGCCTCCGTGGCAACTATAAGCGCGCCGACCCCGTTCTGCTATTTCGTTCCTGCCGCCACCTTGAGGTCGATCGCCGCCACGGTCTTGTCCCACGCCATGGTCATGGTGGCGCCGGCCGCGGTGACGTTGGTGAAGTTGATGGTGAACTGCTCGACCGAGGCGTCGCCCGTGCGCACGGTCATGGGCACGCGCAGCAGGTCGAACTTCGGATCGTAGTTGCTGGCGCCCGACAGGCGGACCTTGTCGTTCGGGTCGAACTTCTCCTGCACGGGCTGGTTGCTCATCACCAGGGTCCAGTTGCCGGGCTTGAGGTCCACGAACACGTTGTAAACGCCCGGCGCCAGGGTCTTGTCGCCAATCTGCAACGGCACCTGCGTCGTCAGGCGCGTGGTGTTGTTGGCACCGGCCCGCCACACGGGCGCGCCCGCGTTGACGGTCTTGCCGTAGTCGGCGCCGGCGCCGAAGATGTCGGCGCGGCCGCGCAGCAGCGGGCGGCCGTAGTCGACGACAATCCACTTGCCGTCGCGATAGGCCTGGCCGCCCTCGGCCGTTTTCTCCCACCGGCCGCCCACCTGGATCGATGCCTGGCCCTGGGGCGACGGCACCAACTTCACCTCGGGAATGGCCTGGGCGAACACCGCGGCGCCCATGGCGCCACACAACACCGCGACTGACAGAAGCGAACGCATGGAAACTCTCCTTGAAATGGAAACGGACAGCACTACTTCACCTGGTGGGGCACGCGGATGAAGTTGCCGGCGATGCCGGCCTTCAGCAGCGCAGTGGCCCTGGCCTGCTTCGCCG
This sequence comes from Acidobacteriota bacterium, assembly GCA_041178345.1. Classification (GTDB taxonomy): domain Bacteria; phylum Acidobacteriota; class Vicinamibacteria; order Vicinamibacterales; family UBA2999; genus 12-FULL-67-14b. The sequence continues at coordinate 12,378 of JBEGVQ010000009.1, forward strand.
GATCGCGGGGGTCGAAGCGCTACACCAGGACGTTGGTGTCAATCAGCGCGGCCACGGGCGTGCAGTTCCTCGCGAGTCCAGCCGCGGGTGGCGCCGGCCGGAACCGGCTGGCGCTGGCGCTGGCGCTTCGTGGCGCGGTCGAAGTGCGTCAGCCGCTCGCGGGTGTCCTGTTCGACGCCGCCTTCGCCCCGGCGGGTGACCAGCAGCATGCCACCATGGACCCGGATGTCCAGCGTGTCGCCCACGGCAATACCGGCCTGGGTCACAGCGGCTTTCGGCAGGGTGACCTGGAATTTGCCCGTCACTTTGGCCATGACCCGAGGCTGGCAGACATCAAGGATTCTGTCAAGGATTTGCCCTTGTCCGCTGCGGCCCCCCCCGCAAGGGCGGCAGTAGTAGGATCGGCATCATGACGCGACGCCGCTTTGTCTCCGCTCTGCTCTTGATCGCCATCGCCGTTACCGGCGGTGCCGATTGGACGAACCTAGAGCTTCGTCCCCACGCACAGTTGCTTCATGCGCAGGGGCAAACGGCGACGGCTAAAGCCATCGCCCTCCAGCCGTCGGACCTCGCGGGCCTGCGCCTGCGTAACATCGGCCCCGCCACCATGTCGGGCCGCTTCGTTGACATGGACGTTGTCGAAAGCAATCCCTTCATCATGTACGTCGCCTCGTCCACGGGCGGCATGTACCGCACGCTCGACAACGGCATCACCTGGGCGCCGGTGTTCGAGCGCGAGGGCACGCACTCGATCGGCGACGTCGCGATCTACCAGCCCGACCCCAACATCATCTGGGTCGGCACCGGCGAGCGCGCCAACCGGCAGAGCGTCGGCTGGGGCGACGGCATCTACAAGTCCACCGACGGCGCGAAGACCTGGACCAACGTCGGCCTCAAGACCTCCATGCACATCGGCCGCATCGTCACCCACCCGTCGAACCCGGCGATCGTTCACGTGGCGGCGCAGGGTTCGGTGTGGGGCCCGGGCGGCGAGCGAGGCGTCTATCGCACGCTGGACGGTGGCAAGACCTGGCAGCGCACGTTGCACGTGGATGACGACACCGGCGCGACCGATCTCGCGATGGACTCACTCGATCCGAATGTGCTCTACGCCGCCACCTACCAGCGGCGTCGCACGGCGTTTGGCTTCAACGGCGGCGGCCCCGGCAGCGCGTTGTGGCAGAGCACTGATGGCGGCGCGACCTGGACCAAGCTGACCGGCAACGGCCTGCCCGACGGCGAGTACGGCCGCATTGGCATTTCGGTCTACCGCAAGGACCCGCGCATCCTGATCGTCAGCATCGAGCAGGGTTTCCGCTACAACGCCTCCACCGCGTATACCGAACGCCGCGGCGGCATCTACCGCAGCAACGACTCGGGCAAGACCTGGCGCTTCATGTCGAACTGGAACCCGCGGCCGATGTATGCCAGCCAGCCGCTGATCGATCCGCAGGACGACCGCCGCGTCTACATGATGAACTCCTACTCGTTCTCGGACAACGGCGGCGAGTCGTTCACCACGCCGAGCCAAACGCTGCACGGCGACGACCGGTTCGTGTGGGTCAACCCCAAAGACTCGCGCCACGTCGTCAAGCTCGATGATGGCGGCATCGGCATCTCGTACGACCGCGGCCTCAAGTTCCTGTATGTGCAGAACCTCCCGGTGTCGCAGTACTACCGCGTCGCCGTCGACAACGAGCGGCCCTACAACATCTACGGCGGGCTGCAGGATAACGGCTGCTGGAAGGGCCCGAGCGCCAGTTGGACCACCAGCGGCATCCTGAACGAGCACTGGTCGCGGCTGTGCGGCGGCGACGGGTTCTTCACCGTGCCCGATCCCGCCAACTCGCGGATCGTGTTCTCGGCCAGCCAGTTCCTGGGCCTGCAGCGCAACGACACGCGCACGTTCACGACCCAGGACATCCGGCCGGGCGACCCACAGGGCGCCATCGGCGATCGCCGCAACTGGAACACCTGGGGCAAGGACGTGCCGCCGCAAGTGCTGGGCAACGAGTGGCACTACGCCAACTGGGATGCGCCGATCGCGTTGTCGCCGTTTGATGCCGCCACCATCTACGCCGGCGGCAAGCACCTGTTCCGCTCGCGCGACCGCGGCAACACCTGGGAAGACCTGGGCGACATGACCACCGGCGTTGATCGCAGCAAGCTGCCGGTGATGGGCCGCCTGCCCGACGAAAGCGTGCTGTCGGTGGACGATGGCGTGCCGTTCTACCCAGGGCTGGTCTCGATTGCGCTGTCGCCGCTGACGCGCGGGCTGATGTATGTCGGCACGGACGATGGGCGGTTGCGGCTGTCGACGGATGACGGCAAGTCGTGGACCGACCTGCAGGACCGCCTGCCGGGGCTGCCGAAGTCGTCGTGGTTCGGCGGCATCGAGGTGTCGAGGCACAACGCCAACACGGTGTACGTCGCCGTCGACAACCATCGCAGCAACGACCTCAATAACTACATCTACAAGTCGGTGGATGGCGGCAAGACGTTCGCCGCCATTGCCGGCGACCTGCCCGCGGGCCGCGTCGTGCGCACGATCCGCGAAGACGTGAAGAACCCGAACCTGTTGTTCGCGGGCACCGAGATCGGCGTGTTCTTCTCGCCGAATGGCGGCAGCAACTGGATCGAGCTGAAGAACAACCTGCCGACGCTGCCGCATAACGACCTGGTGATCCACCCGCGCGACAACGACCTGGTGCTGGCCACGCACGGCCGCGGCCTCTGGATTCTCGACAAGATCAACGCGCTGCAGGAAATGACGCCCGCGGTGCTGGCGTCACCCGCGCACCTGTTCACGGTGGCGCCCGCGTACCAGATTCGGCAGACCAACCTGAAGGCGCATACCGGTGACATGTGGTACCGGGGAGAGAACCCCGTCAACGGCGCGCTGGTGGACTACTGGTTGGGCGCCGCCGGCACGGCGCCGGCGATCACGGTGCACTCGGCCGGTGGGCAGCTGATCAACACGCTGCGCGCAACCGCCAGCAAGGGCGTGAACCGCGTGGTGTGGAACCTGCGCGAGACCGACCTGCCGCTGCGCGGCGGGGGCGGCGGCGACGATGATGCTCCGCAGACCGGCGGCATGCCGGGTCCGCTCGTCGCGCCGGGCACGTATGTGATTCGCATGGTTGCCGGCGGCCGCACACTGGAGCAGAAGGTCGAGGTGCGCGAGGATCCGCGCATCGACGTGACGCCGGCGGAGCGCAAGCAGTGGACCGATGCGCTGACGCAGGTGACGGCGCTGGCGCGGATGTATGCGCCGGTGAACGAGCGCATCCAGAAGCTGGGCGGCACCGGCGCCGACGTCGTGGACCTGAAGCGCCAGTCGCGCGAGCTGCTGTCGCGCATCTCGGGGCTCTACGGCGCGATCGGCCGCTGGACCGGCGCGCCGACGAAAGACCAGGCGTCGCGGCTGGCGTATTACCAGTCGCTGGCGAAGCAGTTGGCGGCGAAGGCGCCGTAACTTTCTATCTGCCACAGAGGCACAGCGACACGGAGCCGGACTGCAAGTTCGCTGGTGGCCGGCATTCGTGAGCTAAACTTAGCGGCATGAATCGCCGCCTGATTTCCGCCGTTTGCCTCATGGTTGCCATCGCCACGCTGTCGAGCGATGCGCAGTCGGTGCAGTATCCCGATCCCACCCAGCGGGTGCTCACCCACCGCGAGCAGAACGCGCTGGTCACGCCGTGGATCAAGAAGCGTTTCGACACGCTGCTCGGTCCGCTGATGACCCGCGAGGGCATCGACATGTGGATCATCCCCACCCGTGAATACAACGAGGACCCGGTGTTCGCGTCGATGGCGCCGCTCACCTACTACGCGTCGCGGCGCCGCACGCTGCTCGTGTTCTACAACCCGGGCGGCGGCAAGCCCGCGGAGCGGTTCTCGATTGGCCGCTTCGACTACGACGGCATCTTCCCGATGGTGGCCTCGACCAACGACGGCCAGCACGAGGCGCTGCGCAAGCTGGTGGACGAGAAGAACCCCAGGGTGATCGGCATCAACGAATCGGACGCGTGGCAGCACGCCGACGGCATTACCGCCAACGAGAAGCGGCGGCTGGTGGAGGCACTGGGCCCCGCGCACGCCGCCAAGATCACGTCGGCCGAGATGCTGGCCGTCAGCTGGCTCGAAGTGAAGCTGCCGGAAGAACTCGAGGCCTATCGCCACGCCATGAAGGTGGCGCACATGGTGATTCGCGAGGCGTTCTCGAACAAGGTCATCACCCCCGGTCAGACCACCAACGAGGACGTGGTCTGGTGGATGCGCCAGCGCGTCGTCGAGCTCGGCCTGGGCAAGTGGTTCCAGCCGTCGGTAACGATTTTCCGCCAGGGCGAGAAGACCAGCCCGCGCGGCGTGATTCTGCCGGGCGACATGCTCCACACCGACTTCGGGATCGTCTACATGGGCTTCTCCACCGACACGCAGCACAACGCCTACGTGCTGAAGCCGGGAGAGACCGACGCGCCGGCAGGACTCAAGGCCGGCCTCAAGGCGGCCAATCGCCTGCAGGACCTGACCATGCAGTACGCGCGGCTCGAACGCACCGGCAACCAGGCGCTGGCCGATGCGCTGGCCCAGGCGAAGAAGGAAGGCATGGTGCCGTCGATCTACTGCCACCCGGTCGGCTATCACGGCCACGGCGCCGGGCCGCCCATCGGCATGACCGACTACCAGCAGGGCGTGCCGGTTCGCGGCGAGTACGTGTTCCGTCCCAACACGTGGCATTCGATCGAGCTGAACGTGACGCACAACGTCCCGGAGTGGGGCAACCAGCCGGTGCGCTTCGCCCTTGAAGAAGATGCGGCGATCATGCCCGGCGGCAAGTGGGACTGGATCAACGGACGGCAGGAAACGTTCTACTTGATCAAACCGTGAAGTACGTCGCGTTGTCGATCATGCTCATCACGGCCTGCGCGTCATCGACGATCGCCCAGCGGCAGCCGGCGCCGGTGCAGGGGTACAAGCTGGTCGCGACCTATCCGCACGACCCGGCGGCGTTCACGCAGGGGCTCGTCTTCGCCGATGGCCATCTCTACGAGAGCACGGGGCTGAACGGCGAGTCGACGGTCCGGCGGGTGGAGATCGCGTCCGGCAGGGTGCTGCAGCAGGTGACGGTCCCCGAGGAGTACTTCGCCGAGGGACTCGCGCTCGTCGGCGACGAGCTGCTGCAGCTGACCTGGCAGCACCAGCGCGGCTTCGTCTACGACCGCAAGACGTTCGCGCGACGGCGGACGTTTGCCTACCAGGGCGAGGGCTGGGGCATTGCCTACGACGCCACCGGCGGACTGGTGATGAGCAACGGCAGCGACACGCTGACCTTCCTGAATCCAAAGACGCAGGCATCGCTCCGGACGCTGCGCGTGCACGATGCCGGGCGGCCGGTGTCACAACTGAACGAGCTCGAGTGGATCGACGGCGAGATCTGGGCCAACGTGTGGATGACCGATCGCATTGCGAGGATTTCGCCGGTCACCGGCGACGTCAAGGCCTGGGTGGACCTCGCGACGCTGTGGCCCCTCAGCCAGCGCCAACCGCCCGCCGACGTCATGAACGGCATCGCCTACGACAGGGCCACGCGCCGAATCTTCGTGACCGGCAAGAAGTGGCCGCGCGTCTACCAGATTGCCGTGCCGTAGTCCTCGCTGCCGGGTCCGGCTGAAGCCGGACTCTACTTGAACCGGAGCGCCGTGGTGTTCATGACGCGGTAGACCGGATACGCCTCGCCGGCAGCCAATCCCTCTTCGATGACGTTCCAGGTCACGAAGCCGTCATCGCTCTCCGGTTCGAGCAGGTAGAACGCCAGCCGCGCCAGCGGCTGATCGGCGGGGACGAACAGGGCGCCGGGCTCGACGGTGAGTTGCGCGTTCTCGAAGGTCCCCTTCAGCCGGGCCTCGCGGCGGCCCTGGGACACGCGCTCGGCGCGCGTGTAGCCAGCAATCGTAAAGCGCGCCACCGACACTTGCCCGGTCGTGGTGACCGGCTGCACCCGAATCCCGTGCCAGCGCAGGCGCTCGATCGCCGCCGCCACGCGGGGGCCGCTGGGAATCAGCCAGCCCTTGGGCATGGCCGCCGAGCGCGTGGCCGCGAACACCCCGTAGTCCTTCATCAACACCGGCACGGCCAGGTCGGTCATGGCCAGCATCTCGCGGCCCGATCGCGGGTTCAGTACCTTCTTCACGTCGCCGACGAAGATTCCCACCCGCTCGGGCAGCGCGAGAATCTCGAAGTCGAGGCCGAGTTCCACCGGCTTGGCGGTGGGCGGCGCGGTGAACTCCCGGTCGGCCTGCGCGGTGAGCTGGAGGATCTGCTTGGCATTGGCGGCGGCCGACTTCCAGATCTCGGCCACGAAATCTTCGGTGACATCGACGCGGCCCTTGAAGTCCAGGTAGCTGTACGCCTCCGACAGGATGGCGATGCGATTGCGCAGGCCCGCGTAGTTGTTGCCGAAACGCGGCCGATGGTCAAACGTGCGCCACGCAACGTTGCCCGGGTTGGCGGGATCGACGCGCGAACTGTCGCGGCTGGCGCCGTCCTCGGGCGCGAAATTGCCGTAGTAGTAGGTGCGCCAGTGGTGGTCCTTCAGCATGGCGGCGCGAATCGGCGCCAGCATGCGATCGCGCGTGAACGCGATCAGCCGCGCATCCGCGTTCGGGTTGAGGATGGGCGAGTAGGTCAGGTGGTTGGCGTGATACGAGCCGTTGGTGGTGTGCAGGTCGACCAGCACGTGGGGATCCCACTTGTTCAACAGCCCGACCAGCGATCGCGCCTCGGCCGAGTCGAGCTTCATGTAGTCGCGGTTCAGGTCCAGGCCCTTGGCGTTTTCGCGCGTCCCGACGCCGGCCACCGGCCCGTACTGCGCCGCGCGGTTCTGCACGTTGACCTTCTCGTTGCCGTCGGCGTTGTAGTTGGGCGCGATCAGGATGACCAGCTCCCGCGTCAGCGGCTTCAAGTCCCCCGAGACCAGGCGGCGGGCCAGCACCAGCACGGCCTCCTTGCCCTCGACCTCGCCGGCGTGGATGTTAGCCTGCACGAACACGAGCGGCCGTCCCAGCTTGCGCGCCGCGGCAGGCGTCGTCACCTTCGGATCGGAAATCACCATCAGGGGCAACTCGCGGCCCTCTTCGGTCGTGCCAAAGCTTTCGAGATGCACGAGCGGGCTCGACTTGGCGAGGCCGGTCGTCACGCGATGCACATCGGCGTGCGAACTCGTCTCCTCGTAGCTGGTCAGCTCGGCTCGCGTACGCAGTTCGGCCGGCTGCTGCGCCGAGGCGGTGGTCATGGCAATCAGGATGAGGGCGGGAACGGAAGGACGACGCATGATGGCGAATTATGGCCCAACTGCCCAGGCGCTGCCGGGCTTAACTTGCCAATTTCGGCCGTCAAGCGTTTCTCGGGTACGCTTGATGGCGACGAACGTTACTGTGGCGCCGTCGCGGTGGCCGCCGGCTGCAAGTACTTGTTGAACCAGTTCAGGTATCGCTGCAGCCGATCGCGCTCGTAGCTCGGAACTGTCAGGCCGTGAAACTGGCCGGGGTAGATCACGAGCTGGGTGTCGACGCCCAGGCTCTTGAGCGCCTGGTACATCTGCTCGCTGCCGGCGATCGGCACGTTGAAGTCCTTCTCGCCGCCCATGAACAGCGTGGGCGTCTTGATCCGGTCGGCGTTGAAGAAGGGGTAGGACACCTTCATCCACTTGTCCTTCGCCTTCCACGGCGGCCCCATCTCCTGCTCGTACTGGATGATGTACTGGTCCATGCCGTACATCGTGAACTGCATGGAGCTGCCGGCGCCGCTGATGGCGGCCTTGAAACGGGTGTCGGTGGCAATGGTGTAGTTGGTCGAGATGCCGCCGTAGCTCCACCCGCCAATGCCGAGGCGGTTGGGATCGGCAATCCCCTGCCTGACCACTTCATCCGCCGCACCGAGCAGGTCGATCACTTCGAGGTTGCCCCAATCGCCGTGAATCACCTTCTGCCACGCATTGCCGCGCCCGGCGCTGCCGCGATAGTTGATGGCGAGCACGACATAGCCGTTGGCGGCGAGGAACTCGCGATCGAAGTTGAAGGCGTGCTGGTCCTGCCCGTTCGGCCCGCCGTGCACGATCAGCAGCGTCGGATACTTGGTCCCGGCCTTGAAACCCGCCGGCTTGACGATCAACCCGTTGACGACCGCGCCATCCTTGCTCTTGGAGGTGAAGTCCTCGGTGGTCGCCAGCTGCAGCTGCGCGGCCAGCGGATCGTTGTGTTTCGTCAGCTGCCGGAGGTTCGCGCCTTCGAGCGCGTAGACCTCGGTGAACTGCGTCGGCGAGGTCGCGAGCACGGCGAAGTGGCCGTCGCTGCCCGGGCTGAGCGCGCTGATCACGCGGCGGCCGCTCGACTTGCGTTGCGGCGTGCCGCCGGGATTCTCGGCCGGCACCGTGGCGACGTGATTGGTGCGATCGTCCTGCAGCAGGAACGCGAGCTGCTGGCCGTCGGCCGACCACGACACGTTCGACACCGCGCGATCGAGCGCCGGCATGTAGACGGGCGGATTGGTCGCGGGTCCCGCCGAGGCCGGGGGATTGGCCGGCACGACGATCAGCTTGCTCATGCTGTAGGCGGTGTTCTGATCGTTGTCGCCAGTCAACGCGGCAATGCGGCTGCCGTCGGGGCTCCACGCCGGACGGCCGCCCTCACCCGCGGGCGTCTTCGTCAACTGCTTCGGCGTAGCGAACGGCGAGGCATCCACCACCCACACATCCTCGTTCGAGGTGCGATCGGGATCGACGGCGCCCCGCTTGCTGAGGAACGCGATCTGCTTGCCGTCGGGCGACCACGAGGGGCTCACATCGTCGGTGTTGCCCTTGGTGATCACCGTGGCGGTTTTCGTGGCGAGGTCGAAGATGGCAATGTGGCGGTACAGGTCCTTGAGGTAGCCTTCGCGATCCTGCTTGAAGTGGTAGCGATCGATCACGATCGGCGGCGCGGTCTTGCGCTTCCAGCCGTCCATCTTCTCGGGCTCGTCGGCGGGATCCTCGTCGCTCGCCACAAAGGCAAGGCGCGTGCTGTCGGGCGACCACTGGATGTCGGAGACCCCGCCCTTGACGTCGCTGACGCGCTGCGCCTCGCCGCCGGCGCGGGGCAGCAACCAGATCTGGCCGCCCTGCTTCTTCTCGTCCTCGGTGCCGCGCGAGGCGACAAACGCGAGGTACTTGTTGTCGGGGCTCCAGCGCGGCGACGATTCGCCGTCGGGCGAGGAGGTGAGCTGGACCTGCTCGCTGCCGTCCCACTTCACCATCCACAGGTCGGTATTGCGCTTGTCCTTCTCGGCATCGATGGTCGAGACCGTATACGCCACCCACAGGCCATCGGGCGACCGCTGCGGATCGCCGACCCCGATGATGCGGGAATGGTCGTCCAGCACCAGCGCGCGGCGTGATTGTCCGGCGGGCGCGAGCGGGGCCATGACGGCGAGGACCAGGGTCAGGCCGAGGAGACGTTTCGTCATCCGGACACTATAACCTCATGCTATTCTTCCCGCCGCACTGGGCCGCATTCCGCTGCCCTCAGCGTCCCGGGAGGATTCTTACATGCGCATTTCTCATTTCCTGACAGCGGCCGGAATGGCCCTGGCACTGGCGATCACCATGTCGGTCACTCCGCAGGCACAGGCCAAGACGGATGAAGACTACGACACGCTGATGAAGGCCGTTGGCGCGGCCATGGGCGCCGTGCGCGGCGCCGCCAAGGAACAGAACGTGGCCGGCATCTCGGCCGAAGCCGCGAAGATGGTGCCGCTGTTCAAGGAGGCCCAGGCGTTCTGGACCGCGCGCAACAACGCCGAAGCCGCCGAATGGGCCGGCGCGGCCATGAAGCACGCCGAAGCCCTGGCCAATGGCACCGACGCGCCAAGCATCATGGGCGCGATGAAGGAACTGGGCGGGACCTGCCAGACCTGCCACGCCAAGTATCGCGAAGGCGCGCCCGGCGCCTTCACGATCAAGAAGGGCTAATAGCGGTGGGGGCCCCCTGAAAGGGGGGCCCTACTTAACCGCCGCAACCGCCACGATCGTGGCGCCGCCGTCGGTCAGCATCGTCACGGTGATCGACTCGCCCGCCTTCAGCTCGCGCGTCAAGTCTGACAGGCGCAGAAACATCCCACCCGCTTTCAACTCCAACGAGCCGTACGCGGCGACGGTCAGGTTCTCGACCGGCTTGCCGCCGGAGTAGAGCTCCACCGTCCCCGCCGCATCGCTCGTCGCCGACATCACGTAGATGTCGTACATCGACGGGTTGTTCAGCGTCAGGTAGACCGACGCCGCCGCGCCCGACCGAACGATGGTCGCGTCGGTGGCCGTGGTCGCCGGTTGCGCCCATACGAGGACCGCGATCGCCGAGACCAGGTGCGCGATCATTTCGGCAGGGCCTGCGGCATGTCGGCGACGACGTAGACCACGGCGGCGATTGCGGCAGCGGCCTTCGAGACCTCGGCGGGCGCGATCCGGTCCACCGTGTCGGCGGGGGTGTGGTGAATGGTGAAGTACTTATCCGAGTCGCCCTGGTAGGCCATCATCGGCACCTTGCCGAGCGTCGCGATGGGGCCGATGTCGGCGCCGCCGCCGCCGGGCCCGATGTTCTGCAAGCCAAGCGGCGCGAGCAGCGTGGCAATGTCGGCCATGATCTTCTGCGCCGCCTCGGAGCCGGTGAAGCCGAGCCGCGCCGGGGCGAAGACACCCGAGTCGGACTCGAGTGCCAGGATGTGCTTGGCGGCCTGCTGCGCGTGCTGATCGCGATAGCCGTTGCCGCCGCGCATCCCGTTCTCCTCGTTGGTGAACAAGACCACGCGCACCGTGCGCTTCGGCCGGATGTTCAGCTGCTTCATGAGCCGCGCGGCTTCCCAGGTCACGATGCACCCCACGCCATCGTCCGAGGCGCCGGTGCCGGGATCCCACGAGTCGAAGTGGCAGCCAACCAGCACGATCTCGTCCGGCTTCTCGCTGCCGCGAATTTCTCCGACGACGTTGAAGGATTCGGCGTCGGGTTCAAAATGCGCCTCCATCTTGAGGCGGACGCGGACCTTGAGGCCGCGGTTGGCGAGGCGCTCGATGCGCAGCGCGTCCTCGACGGCGATGGCGGCGGTCGGGATCTTCGTGACGGTGTCGTCGCCGTAGTTCATGCCGCCTGTGTGGGGCGTGCGCAGGCCGACCGGCCCGACCGAGCGGACCAGTGCGGCGACCGCGCCGTGCTGCGCAGCCATGCGCGCGCCGCCCGATCGATAGGCCACCGTCTCGCCGTAATTCGTGTAGGCGACGTTAAACAGGACGATCTTGCCCTTCGCCTCGGCCGCCCGCTTCGCCAGCTCCTCGCCGCTGCCGACCACCATGACCTCGGCCTCGATGCCGGCCGGCGGCGTGGCGATGCTGCCGCCGAGCCCCAGCATGGGCACGACGTGATGCGGCGGGTTGGTGATCTCGAGGCTTTCGGCGCCGCGCACCCACGTGGGCACCATCACGCGCTCGGTGTGGACGTTCTCGAGGCCGTCCTTCGTCATGGTCTCGACCGCCCAGGCGATGGCGCGGTTCAGGTTGTCCGACCCGCTGATGCGCTGCCCGTAGGTGTCGGTCAATTCGGCCACCCGGTTCCACGCGAACTGGTCGGCGGTGGCGGCCTGGATCAGCTTGTCGGCGTTGTCGCGATAGGGATCGAGCCACGCGGGCCGGCCTTGCGCAGACGGCGACAGGGTCAGGACGGCAACAATCAACAGGAGTGAGGCGGCCGGCGAACGCATGGCGTTGATTATACGGGGACGGCTGGGGCGGTTGCCGGGCCCCGCCAGCGGGGGCGTGGGCTGAACAACCGTTCAGAGGTGCAACGCCGAGAAATCCGGGGACCACATCAGTGTTATAAAGCTCGGTAATCGGCCTGCCTCAGGGACCGTCTTTTCAGTCCCAGGGCAGTGCGCGCTAAGGAGTCGGATATGAATTGGAAGTCTTGGAGTGTGGTGTGGCTGACCGCACTGGCGCTGACCGTGGCGCTCGTGGGTTCGGCCGAGGCGCAGCAACAGACCGGCGCAATTACCGGACGGGCAACCGACGCCAGCGGAGGGGCCCTGCCTGGGGTCACGGTGTCGATTGCCAGCCCCAACATGATCGGCGGCGCGCGCACGACGATTACCGATGAACAGGGTGTGTACCGTTTCACCCTGCTGACGGGCGGCCAGTACAAGGTGTCATTCGAGTTGCCGGGTTTCGCCTCCCTGAACATCGAGGGCGTCAACCTGAACGCGGGCGCGACCGCGACGATCAACGGCAAGCTGGAAGTCGCCACGCTGCAGGAAAGCGTCACGGTCACCAGCCAGTCGCCCACCATCGACCTCGAGTCGGCCAACGTCGCGGTCAACTGGGATCAGCAGAAGCTCGACGATCTGCCATCGAGCCGCAGCCTCACGGCGCTGGTGTCGATGATCCCCGGTCTCTACGCGACGTCCCTGGACGTGGGCGGCTCGAGCTTCGGCACCGGTTCGGGTCCGGCGGCGCGCACGTTCGGCCGCGCGGGCGGCGGCGTGGTGAGCTACGACGGCATGATCTGGGATCAGACCTACGGCGACTTCGGGACCTACGAAGAGGCGCAGATCACGACGGCCGCCAAGGGCGCGGATGCGATGAATCCGGGCGTGACCATGAACCTGGTGGTCAAGTCGGGCAGCAACGTGTTCAAGGGCCTGGGCTCGGCGAACTACCAGTCGGGTGATTTCCAGAGCAACAACATCACGCCCGAACTGCTGGCCAAGGGTTATGCGCCCGGCGTGAACAAGTTCACCAGCCAGAAGGACTACTACGGCGAGCTCGGCGGTCCGATCCTGAAGGACCGCCTGTGGTTCTACGCGAGCCACCGCGATGCCTCGTCGGGTCAGCTCATTCCCGGCTTCGTGCAGTTGTCGGACCGGTCGCAGGTCGAGTTCTACACCAAGCTCCAGGATCCGACCCTGAAGATGACCTACCAGATGACCAAGAACAACAAGTTCGAGGCCATGGGCCAGGTCGGCCGCAAGTGGCAGCCGTATCGCACGGCCAGCCGCTTCGTGCCGCTCGAATCGACGCAGAACCAGGACTCGTGGTCGCTGGTCGGGCCGTCGTTCAAGTGGCTGTCGATTCTCTCCTCGCGCGCCACTTTTGACGCCAGCCTGCAGCGCGGCGGCTACTGGTGGCCGGACGTGCCATGGACCTCCGACGTGCGCAAGAGCGACCTGTCGACGACGGCCGTGCGCGGCGCGTTCCTCGAGACCGATCGCGAGCCGCGCCGCTGGCAGTACGGCGCCACGGTCGCGTACTTCGCCAACCTGTGGGGAAGGAACCACGAGCTCAAGAGCGGCTACCTTGGCTGGCGCAACATCTCGGATACCGAGAACCTCGGCTATCCGAACCAGCAGCAGTACCGCTACCGCAGCGTGACCGGCGACCCGGGTTGCAACGAAGCCGCCAATTACGAGGGCTGCTTCACGCGCCCCGACTCGGTACTGGTCTACGACTACCCCAACACCACCGGTTCGGGTGAGTGGTACAACTCGCTGTACTTCAACGACAAGATCACCCTGAGCCGCAAGCTGACGCTGAACGTGGGCGTCCGCTACGACCGCTACTCGAGCTTCCTGCCCGAGCAGGGCAACCCGGGCACCGGCCCGTTTGCCACCGAGAACATCTTCGCGGCCAAGGGCGAAGAGAACTACCCGATCTACCAGACGCTGGTGCCGCGCATTTCGGCGGTGTATGACCTGACCGGCGAGGGCCGCGTGGCGGTGCGCGCCAGCTACGGCCGCTACGTCGGCGGCAGTTCGGGCGCCAATGCCAACCCGGGACCCGGCGCCGCCGATCTCAACCCGAACGCGATCATCACGCGGACCTACTCGAACTGGAACGGCGTGATTCCGTACGTGCCGAACCCCGCCAACCTGACCTCAACCACCGGCGGCGGCGCGAACCGCTCGATCGACCTTGACCTGAAGGGACCGGCCGTAGACGAGTTCACCACCGGCCTCGATCTGGGCCTGAGCCGGGTATTGACGGTGCAGTTCAACTACGTCTACAAAATCGACAGCCACCGCAACCAGTCGATCAACCTGGCGCTGCCCTACGAGGCGTACACCCAGACCACGACGGGCATCGATCCCGGACCGGACAACCGGACCGGAACGGCCGATGACAAGACGCTGGTCGTCTACTCGGTGCCGCGCACCTACCCGACCTTCGGGCAGAACATCGAGCGCATTGTCCAGACCACTGGCCGCAACAGCTACCACGCGTTTGGCACGACGCTGAACCGGCAGCTGGCCAACAACTTCACGTTCCTGGTGGGGTTCGACGCCGACTATCGCAACCTGAAGGATAGCGCTCCGCGTAACCCGAACGAGGCGCTGTACGGTCCAGGCACCCTGGCCGGCCAGAGCTACCAGTTCGCCCGGCCGTCGTGGAATTACTCGTTGCGCGTGAGCGGCAGCTACAACCTGCCGTGGGGCATCATGTACTCCACGTCACTGTTGGGCCAAACCGGCGACTACTACTTCCGCGAAGTGCAGATCCGCGACGGCAACAACGTCCTGACGGCGATTCGGGTTGACCCCCAGGCCGGCCGCTACGAGTGGACGAGCATCTGGGACAATCGCCTCTCGAAGCGGTTCAAGACGTTCGGCAACCAGTCGCTCGAGGCGACCTTCGACCTGTTCAACACGATGAACGTCAACACCATCAGAGAGCAGACCAACCGCGTGGGCTCGACCTACCTGCAGCCCACCGAGATCATCGCGGCACGGGTGTTCAAGCTCGGCGTGAAGTACCGCTTCTAAATCACCGCCGGCCGGGCATCCTTGCGGGTGCCCGGCCAGTGTGCTACTCTGTGCTACATGATGAACATCGAAGTCGCGCGGCGTGGCCCCGACACCGTCGGCGTTCGAGAACTCCGCCAGAACCTGTCGGTCTACCTGGACCGGGTGAAGCTCGGCGAAACCCTCAGCGTCACCGAATATGGCCAGGTGGTGGCCATCCTGGCGCCCCTGCCGGCGGCCAGGCTCACCACGCTCGAACGCCTGGTTGCCGAGGGCCGGGCGACGGCGCCCACTCGTTCGCTGCGCGACCTGCCCCCACCCACCCCCGGACGGCCTGACGCTCCCGCGAGTGAAGACGTCATTGCGGAGCTACGTGAAGAGCGGCTCTGAAGAGGGACTGTGATGGTCGCCTATTTCGATTCTTCGGCGATCGTGAAGCTCGAGCGGCTCGAACGCGAGTCGCTGGCGCTGATTGACTACCTCACCGACGCGGAAATCGAAGCCTCGACCTCGATCGTCGCCGGAGTCGAGGTGGCGCGCGCGCTCAAGCGGGTCCGGGCGACCGCGCCGCCAGCGAACGAGCCCATGCGCGGTTTTTTTCTGCTGGAGCTTGATCCGGCGATCTGCGCCGCGGCCGGGACACTCGAAGCGCCGACGCTACGATCGCTCGACGCCATCCACCTGGCGACCGCGCTGGCGATCGACGACGACCTCGACTTCATCACCTACGACGACCGGCTGGCCGCGGCCGCGCGCGAACACGGGCTGCGGGTCGTGCAGCCCGGAAGAGCCTGACTACTTCACTGTCACCGCGACGTAGCCGTTGGTCCAGCAACATTGGTTGCCAGCCGAGGTGTCGGGGCGGCCGAAGTTGTCGACGCGCACGCGCAGGGTGTAGGCGCCGGGCTGGGCGAACGTGGCCATCGTGGCGGCAGTGCCCGCCAACTCGGCCATGCCCGTCCGGGCGGGATCGAATTTCACCGGCCCCGGCCCTGAATGCTTGTACCAAACCACGTTGACGGCGGGGCGAGCCGGGCCGCGCGTCTTGAGCGGGATCGTATCGGCCTCGCGCTTGCTGTCGTCGTTGATCCAGATCGTCACCGGCAGCGGCGTGCCGACGGTGGCCTGCAGCGCCGGCGCTTCAATGCCCATGGGGCCGCGGCCCTCTGGGCCCGTGGCCGCAAACCGCAGGGCCGGCGGTATCGAGCCCATCGCCATGGGCCACTTCAGGCCGTAGGCGCCGGTCTTCGTGCGGCCCGGCACCTTGTGGGTCTGCCCGGCGTGGCGCAGGGTCCACACCACATCGCCGGTGAACTTCGGCGGCACGGTCACGGTGAACACGCCGCGCTCGCGATCGCGGCGCGCGCCGGTCGGCCCGCCGCCGGAAACCGGGGGAAACGACGTGGGTTGGCCGCCGTCGAACTCCTTGGGCTCGATGAAGTTGTTCGGGCCAAGAGGAATCTCGACGACCTCCGTCGCATTGAGGTTCGAATAACCGAACGAGAACGAGAAGCTGCCATCGGCATTCTCGTAGAAGCCGTCGAAGAACGGCACCACGCGCTGGCCGTCAGGCGGGGTCGGCGCGAGAGGCCACTGCTTCGGCGCCTGCGCACCGACCACTCCGATCGCCGCCGTCACAAGAACAGCGCTCAGTATCCACGAGCGTCCACGCACGACGGTTACTGCCTGTCCCGCGGAGCCACGTCGGTCGTGGTTTTCTTCTTCGCCTCACGCTCGGCCTTCAGCCGGGCGTAGCCCTCGTCATCGAGGTGCGTGACCGCGATCCACGCGTGCGACATCTCATCCGCAGTCCGGCTGCCCGGGCCCACCCACTGGTCGGGATCGGGATTGCCCTTGTTGTTCGAGGAGTTGTCGTAATAGCCGGTGATGACCAGCACGGCGCCCGCCGGCAGAAGCGGTGCGGCATCGTCGGCATAGATATGACTGGTGTGCCAGTTGTTGGTCCAGTTGGAAACCGAGCTCACCATCTCGAGCCGGCCGGTCTCAGGGTAGAAGATCTCGAGCGTCTTGGCTACGAGGCGGAAATGCCCGTGCGGCTGGAAGCTGTCGATGCGCACCGGCGTCTTGAAGGTGTGGAACCCCTGGGTCATGGTGGTGCCGTGGGGCGGAATCTCGAGATCGCCGCCTTTCATGGTCATCAGGTAGAGCCTCAGGTCCTGCTTGTACTTGGCCTGGTGATCTTCCGGATAGAGCCAGATGCCCATTTCGATGACGTCGTTGGTCAGCTCCTCGCCGGTCGGGTAGTAGTGCACGTCCCAGCGCACCAGCGCGTTGGCCGGCATCGTGCGGCAGCCGTCGGCCGGCACGATCTCGCCGGTCTTGCCGAGGGCGTATTCAGACACGCGCTGGGTTTCCACGTAGTTGCCCGACTTCTCGTCGAACTCCACGAACTCGGTGTTGGCGTGGTGCGCGGCGGCGCGGCCCTTGCGCGACGGCTTCACCGACACGGCCTTGATGCAGCGGTCCTTGGTGAGGCCGGTGGGGACGATCGGCCGCCACCACACGTCCTGTCCACGCGCCGCCAGTGTAAAGGGCTTGGTCTTGACGATCAGGTCGGGCGGTCCCATTTCCTTCTCGAACGCCCACTCATTCGGGTTGGCGAAGGTCACCGGGGGCGGCATGTCGGCCGGGTTGCCTTGCGGCGCGCCGCTGTCGACCCACCTGGTAATGGTCTGGATCTCCTTCTCGCTGAGCCGCAGGTCGTCCTTGAGGTCCTGGATCCCGACGTTGCGGTCGTAGCGATAGGGCGGCATCTCGCCCAACATCACCTTCTGCTTGATCGAGCGCGCCCACGGCCTGACGTCGGCGTAGGTCTTGAGTGACATCGGCCCGATCGAGTCGGGTTGATGGCACTGCTGGCAGCTCCGCTGAAAAATTGGCGCGATGTCCTTGGCGAAGGTCACCGCCGCCGGCGTGGCGGCCTGCTCGCCCTGAGCGACGTCGAGTGGCTGGGCCGACGGCCTCGCGACCGATGCGGAAACAAGGACGACACCGAAAAGAACGACAACCCCGGCCTGGAAAAGACGGACGCACGGCTGAGACATCTGGCTACCTCAAGCCGGGATTGTAAGGCCAATCGCCTCTAAATGTGAACAGGCAAGAGCCCCATCCCGGCAGAGGTCAAAATTGCGCAAAAAGATGCCCAAAAACCTTGATATTAGCGGGCCTGCCCCTTCAGGTGGCGGTCGAAGAACTGCACGAGCTTGCGGTAGAAATACCTCGCGTAGTGCTCGCGCGCCGTCCATGCGTGGGTCGCGCCGGGGGCGGTCGCGACGTCAAAATCCTTGCCGAGCAGCATCAGCCGCTCCGCCAGCGCCATGGTCGTGCGGAACGGGACTACGTCGTCCATCAGGCCGTGGATGATCAACAAGGGATCACGCAACTCGTCGCCGAGGTGCAGCGCCGATCCCCGCACGAATGCCTCGGGATGCGATGCGGGTGTCCTGGTGATCGCGATGTCGTCCGGTCCGAAGGCATGGGGATCGACGGCGGGCGCGCCGGCAACACCGGCGGCGTAGACGCCCGGCCGCTTCAGCAGCGCATAGACCGAGAGCAACCCGCCGTAGCTGCTGCCCCAGATGCCGATGCGTTCACCGTCCACATACGGCACGGCCTTCAGGCCATCGACCGCCGCCTGCAGGTCGTCGAGGTCCTTGCCGCCGTAGTCCATCAGGAACGCCTCGCGGAACGCGCGTCCGTAGCCCACGCTCCCCCGCACATCCACCTGCACGACGATGTAGCCCTGCCGGACGAGGAATTGCTGGAGGGTGCCCGCCAGGCCGTTCCAGCGATTGCGCACGGTGTTCGAGTAGACCGGCCCGAAGATCACCGGGTGCTTGCGCGACTTGTCGAGGCCCGATGGTTCGAGAATGCGCGCGTGCACGACGAAGCCGTCAACGGCGTTGGTGTAGGTGGCGTAGCGCGGCCGCGCCCACACGTGCCGCGAGAACTCCGGCAGCGGGGAGTTGGTGACCCGGCGCGGGTTGGCCGCAGCCGCCGCCCCGACCATCAGTTCCGGCGGCGTCACATCGTCGGTCCAGATCGTCGCGAGGTGGCGGCCGTCTGGTGACATCACCGGCGCGTGCGTGCCGGCCAGTGTCGTGATGGCGACCGGCCCGGTCGCCAGTGCGGGCAGGGCACCCGGCGCCGCGCGATAGACCTGTCGTTCATAGGCGTTCTTCTGCGTGCTGGTGAAGATCAGCGCGCCATCGGCGGTGATGTCGACGAGCGAGGTGACATCCCACGCACCCGACGTCAGGGCGATCGGGGTCGCGGCGGGCCCAGTCGCATCAATGGCGTACAGGTGATCGCGTTCCGAGAGATCAGCCAGGACGACGATGCGACGGCCGTCGGGGTGCCAGCGGGCGGCGTAGGAGGGATAGATGCGCGTGTCGCGCTGGTCGTGCCACAGCAATCGGGGCGTGGCCGCACCGGCGTCAAGCACCGACAGCCACCGCTCGGTGCCGGTGTCAGAGACCCGATCGATCAGCAGCCGGCCGTCGGGGGCCCATGCGAAATCGCTGACCGCGCGGGAGCCGGGCGCCTCGAGCGCGATCGGCCGCATGGCGCGAGTCGCGAGATCGAGGACGTGCAAGGTGCGGCGTTCGTTCTCGTCGCCGGGATAGCCGCGGCGCAACTCGCTGGCGATGGTCTCGTCGCCCAGGTACGAGGGGAACGGCACGCGGCGGATGTGGCGGCGATCGACCTGGTGCACCACGATCGACTGGCCGTCCGGCGCCCACGCGAACGGCCGCCAGCTCGCGCCCCAGATGCCGGTGCCGATCTCGACGTCGGCACGGTTGTAGGTGCCGAGCGGCACGCGCGCGATGCCAGGCACCGCGATCTCGGTCAGCCGCGACGGAGGGGCGCTGGCATCGAGCGGCCACAGCCACAGGTCGCCGGCGCGCAGGAAGGCCAGCCGCGTGCCATCGGGCGACACCGCCAGGTTTGACGCGGCGCCCTGGAGGTCGAGCCGCACCGGGATGCCGGCCTCGGCATCGACGCGATAGATGGCGCCTGCTGACGTGAAGAGCACCGTGCGGCTGTCGCGCAGCCACAGGTATTCGCCCACGCCGCTGCGGGCGCGAGCCGCAGCCTGCGCGGCGAGAGCAGCGGTTGATCGCCCGTCCGGTGGCGGCGGCGAGGGATGGGTGCGATCTAGGTCGGTGAGCCGGCGCAATCCGCTGCCGTCAGCCGCGACGATCCACAGGTCGCGGAATGGCAGGCCGCGATCGTTCCACGCAAAGACCAGGCGCCGGCTGTCGGGTGACCACGCGGGCGCGGCGGGCGGCGTGCCGATCACGCTCGGTCGCGAGGTGACTTGCTCGAGCGTCAGCGGTGCGACTGGCTGGGCGGCGGCAGGTCCGGCGAGCAGCCCAAAGAGGATCGCGAACAGCACGCGGCGTGGGGCAATCGGCATCGACGGATAGTACAACGGCTATACTGGCCGTTCCATGTCGGAACCAACCGGTCGGGCCACGCTCGCCCGTGAGATGGGTGTGCTGGGACTGACCGCGACCGGCGTCTGCGCCATGGTCGGCGCCGGCATCAACATCATCCCGTTCATGATCCAGCGCAACGTGCCGGGCATTGGCCCGTACGTGCTGCCGGCGTTCCTGTTCGCGGCACTGCCGGCCATCCTGGCCGGCCTGGCCTACGCGATCCTGGCGTCGGCCATGCCGCGCGCCGGCGGCAGCTACGTCTATGCAAGCCGCGGGTTGAGCCCCTACCTGGGCTTCGTGGCGTCGTTCTCGCAGTGGTTCGCGTTGTGCGTCGCCATCGGCGTGGTGTCGTATGTCCTGGTGCCCTTCATTCGCGACATCGCGGTGGCCGCGGCGTGGCCAGCCGTGGCCGCGGCGCTCGAGACCGGTCCGGTGCGGCTGACGATCTCCCTGGGCGTGTTGTGGGCGGCAGTGGCCGCCAACCTGCGCGGCATCGCGTTCTATCAGCGGCTGGTAGTGCCGCTGATGTTCCTGACTTTTGCTCTTGGCGGCGTGGTGGTCGTGGCGGGCTTCTGGTTTGGTGCCACCGACTTCGCCACCGCGCTGATGGCGGGCGAGGGCCGCGCGATTCCCGAGCTGCCGAGCCGCTTCGAGCTGTGGCCGTTCCTGTCGGCGTCGGCGGTGCTGTTCGCCTCGTTCATCGGCTTCGATGCGATTGCGCAGGCGGGCGGCGAGGCCCGGAACCCTGGCCGCAACCTGCCCCTGGCCATTGGCTTCGCGGTCGGTTCGGTCGCGCTCTTCTATCTGCTGTTCACCGCGGCCGTCTACCACGCGGTGCCCTGGCAGTACGTGGCCGACGAGGCGCTGCGGCGCGATGTGACGGCGCCGGGCCTGCTCGGCTACTTGCTGCCGCCGTTCTGGACGGTGGTGATCGTGTCGGCAGCGGCCGTGGCGCTGGCCAAGGACCTGCCGGCCATGCTGCTGGCGACCTCGCGCCTGATGTTCGCGTGGGCCGAGGACGGCATTTTTCCCAAGGCCGTGGCGGCCGTGCATCGGCGGCATCGCACGCCGCACGTCGCCGTGATCGCCAGCGGCGTGATGGCGACGCTCGGCATTCTCGGCAGCCACCTGGCCGGTGACTTCTTCCTCGGCGTGGACATTCTCGTCACGGCGATGCTGGTCAACTTCCTGTTGATGGCCGTGTCGGTGCTGACGCTGCCGCGGCAGAACCCGGTGCTCGCGCGCGCGGTGACGGTGCTGCCCAACCCGGCGCATCGCGTGCCGCTCGCGGTCGTCGCGGTGGCCGTGATCGGAGGCTTCCTCGCGATTCACACCATCAAGGACCTGACCGCGCCGGCCGCGGCGTGGTATTTCCGGTCGACCTGGTTGTGGGCCGCCGTGATGGCGGCCGGCACCATCATCTACTGGCGCGAAGTCGCCAAGCTCAAGGCCGCCGGCGTGGACCTGCCGGCTCGTTTTGCGGCATTGCCGCCGGAGTAAGCCGCAGGTGGCACAGTCGCTCCACGTTCCCAGAACCGATCTCGCGCCGGGCCTTTCCATTGCGCGTGTGCTCACCGGCTTGTGGCAACTCGCCGACATGGAACGAGACGGCCGGTCAATCGATCTCGAAAGTACCGCGACGGCCATGCAGCCCTATGTCGAGGCGGGGCTGACCACGTTCGACATGGCCGATCACTACGGCTCAGCGGAACTGGTGGCGGGGAGGTTCCGGTCGCGTGGCACCGGCCGGGTGCAGTGCCTCACGAAATGGGTGCCCCAGCCGGGCCACGTCTCGAAAACCGATGTGCGCCTCGCCGTCGAGCGGGCGCTCGGCCGGTTGCAGGCGGAGTCGATCGACCTGCTGCAATACCACGCGTGGAACTACGCCGACCCCAGTTGGCTCGAGACCCTCTACGACCTGCAGGAGTTGAAGCGGGAGGGCCTGATTCGCCAGCTCGGGCTGACCAATGTCGACACCGCGCACCTGCGGATGGTCAGGAACAGCGGGATCGAGGTGGTGTCGAACCAGGTCTCGTTCTCGCTGCTCGATCAGCGCGCGGCCGCCGGGCTGGCGCCGTACTGCGCGGTCAGTGGCGTTGGGCTGCTGGCTTACGGGACCGTGGCCGGCGGATGGTTGACCGAGAAGTGGCTCGGCCAGCCGGAGCCCGACTGGGAACGCACCGGCACGTGGTCGATGATGAAATACGGACGCTTCCTGCGAGTCGCGGGCGGGTGGGAGGCCCTGCAACGCGTGCTGGCGGCGGCCCGGGTGATCGCGGCCAGGCACGGGGTGTCGATCGCCAACATCGCGACCCGCTACATCCTCGAACAACCCGGCGTCGCCGGCGTGATCGTCGGCGCGCGGCTGGGCGAGCGGGCCCACATCGACGATACGTTGCGGTTGTTTTCGTTCTCGCTCTCCGACACCGATCGCGCCGAGATTCGCGCCGCCCTCGACACCCTGCAGCCCATTCCCGGTGACTGCGGCGACGAGTACCGCAAGCCGCCGTTCCTGACGGCTTCGGGCGATCTCAGCCATCACCTGCAGGGCATGCCGGCCCCCTACGGGACCCGCGCCGGCGACGATGGCCGAAGCCGCTGCCTGAGCGGCACGGTGTGGGAGACCGCCGCCGGTTTTGCCCGTGCCATTCGCCACGGACAGCACATCGCCGTGTCGGGCACCACCGCCACGCTTGGCGACCGGGCCATCGGCGGGCAGGACGCCGCGTCGCAGACGCACTTTGCGATCGACAAGATCGAAGGGGCGCTGCAGTCGCTTGGCGCCGCGCTCACCGACGTGGTGCGGACGCGGGTCTACGTCAGGCACGTCCGCGACTGGGAGGTGGTGGCGCGCGCCCACGGCGAGCGCTTTGGCCGGATTCAGCCCGCCAACACGCTGGTCGGCGCCGAG
>JBEGVQ010000010.1:0-16512 GCA_041178345.1 Acidobacteriota bacterium
GCCATGTCGGCGACCCAGGTCCGCTTCATCACCGCGTCGACGCGGCCCCTGATGTCCTTGCGCAGGCCCTTGATCTTGGCGACAAAGGTCCGGTATTCGCGGACGGTCATGTCCGGATAGAGGGGCGGCGTCTCGGGCAGGTAGCCGGTCTTGCGCTTGGCCTCGATTGGCTGCGCGAAGACGTCATGCCCGGCCACCGTTGCCGTGCCTTCGCTGGCCGGCATGTAGCCCGTGATGATGCGCATGGTGGTGGTCTTACCCGCGCCGTTCGGCCCCAGGAACCCGAGGATTTCTCCCGACTCCGCGCGGAAACTCACATCGTCCACGGCCGTGAATGCGCCGTAGCGCTTCGATAGATGCTGAACCTCGATCACGAGAGGTCTCCGATGGTTGAAAACAGTGTAAGCTCTAGACCGGCCGCGAATTAGGCACGTCCAGCCCTTCATCCTATTCGAACCGCCTGACCGCGGCAAGCCGCCTCAGACGGGGTATCGCATTCAGGAACCACGTGAAGCGAATACTGTTCGCAACGGTCGTTTTTTTGCTGGTCGCCGCGGGCTCCGGTTGGTGGTGGGCGCGCGCCTCCCTGCCTGCTTTGGACGGCCAACTGGCCCTTCCTGGTCTGGGCGCCCCGGTCGAGGTGTTGATCGACGGCTACGGCGTGCCGACGGCCTACGCCCGCGATGTCGAGGATGCGTGGTTGGCGGCAGGAGCGCTGCATGCGCGTGACCGGCTGTGGCAGATGGAGTTGTACCGCCGCGTCACTCGCGGCCGGCTCTCGCAAGTGATGGGGGAGGCGACGCTGGCGATCGACCAGCGCTTCCTGACCCTCGGCTTGCGGCAGGCCGCGGCCGAGGAGTGGGCGCGCGCGACCCCGGCGGTGCGGACCGCGCTCGAGCGCTATGCCGCAGGCGTGAATGCGATTGCCTCGCCGCTGACCGGCCGTCAGCGGCCGATTGAGTTTCAGGTCCTGGGGATCGCGTGGGCGCCGTGGACTCCCGAGGATTCGCTGGCGGTTGGCCGCTTGCTGGCGTGGCGGCTGGCCGAAAACCATCAGGCGGAATTGGTGCGGGGCGCGCTGGCGGCGAAGCTGGGCGAAACAGCCGCGCGCGAACTGGGCGGTCGGTATCCAGCTGATGGCCCGGCGATTCTGGACGGTGTCGCCCCCCTTTCACCCGCCCCCGCGAGCGCCGGCTTGTCCTCCACCGTAGCGCCAGGCGCGGAGGTGGAAGGCGCGAGCCCCATGGGCCCCGTAGGGGCCCGCCCCACCGAGGCCCGGCTTGTCCGCCGTGGCGCTCTGCGCGGAGGTGGAAGGGCCGAGGCCTGGCCCCCGGGCCTCGAGTGGCTGAGGCCTGGCGTGAAACGGGGCAACAGCAACAACTGGGTGGTCGCCGGCCGCCGCACCACGAGCGGACGCGCCATCCTGGCCAACGACCCGCATCTGCCGATCGAGTTTCCCTCGGCGTGGTACGAGCTTCATCTCGTGGCGGCGGGTCTGGATGTCACCGGCGTCACCGTGCCCGGCGTGCCGTTCGTCGTGCTTGGGCACAACGCGCGCGTGGGATGGGGCATCACCAATACCGGCGCCGACGTGCAGGACCTGTTCCGGGAGCGAATCCAGGTGGGGAACAAGCGGGCGTTTCATCGTGGTGAGTGGCTACCGGTTGAGGTGACGCCGGCCGACATTCCCATTCGCGGCCACTCGCGGCCGTTTCCATTCGAAGTGTGGAAGACCAGGAACGGTCCCATCTTCGCCGAGGTCGGCCTCGAGTGGGAGGCGCCACCCGCGTGGCTGTCGCCCGATAGCCGGCCGGCGGAGGAACACGCCGCGTACTCGATTCGTTGGGACGCCGGCGGTGATCTCGCAGTGTCGTTCGAGGCGCTCAATCGAGCCACGGACTGGGCGTCGTTCACGGCCGCGGTCGAGTCGTTCGCGCTGCCGTCATCCAACATCGTCTATATCGACGTGGACGGCAACATCGGTTACGCGATGTCAGGTCGTTTGCCGGTGCGGGCCGGCGGCGACGGCAGCTTCCCGGTTGATGGGGGCAGTGGCGCCGGGGCCTGGAGTGGCACGGTGGCCGCGGCCGCGCTGCCGCGCGTGATCAATCCGCCGGCTGGATTCATCGCCTCGGCGAACAACGAGATCGATCGCCAGTTTCCCGGCCTGGTCACGAGCGACTGGGCGGCGCCGTTCCGGGCGACGCGCCTGGTCGAGCGGCTGTCGCAGCCCGGGAGCGTCGACCTCGATGCCATGCTCGCGCTGCAGAACGACCGGCGCAGCCTGGCGGCCGATGCGGTGCTGGCCGGCCTCGAGAGCGCGCTGACCGCCGGGCGCGCGCGCGGCGCCGACGCCTCCGCCGTGGCCGTGCTCGACCTGCTGGCGCAGTGGGACCGCGTGGTGGACGCGCGGCCGGTGGTGTCGCTGTACGAGGCGTTCGAGGACGCGATGTGGCGCCGGACGTTCATGGACGAGATGGGCGAGCCGCTGTTCATGGCGTTCTACGAGTGGGCGGGCGCCGAGCGCTTTGCCGGCCTGCACGTGGTCGTGGGCGCGCGGCAGTCGCGCTGGTTCGACGACATCACGACCGTCGATCGCCGTGAGACGCGTGACGAGATCATGCTGCTGGCGGCGCGGGATGCGGAGGAGCGGCTCCAGGCCGATTACGGCGGCGGCGCCGGCCGCGCCTGGGATCAGGTGCACGCGGCGCGCTTCGAGCATCCGCTCGGCGGGGCGGCGTTTCCCCTGGCGTGGCTGTTCAACCGCGGCCCGGTGCCCGTGGCCGGCGACGGCACCACGGTCATGCGGGTCAGCTGGAACCGCCGCCGGCCGTTCGCGGCCTGGGAGTATCCGTCGTGGCGGCAGATTCTGCACGCCGGACAATGGGACGAGTCGCGGGTGTCGCTGCCGGCGGGACAGTCGGGCCACCCGCTCAGCCCTCATTACTTCGACCAGAACGAAATCTGGCGCGATGGCGGCTACCGCCCGCAACCCTTTTCGCGCGCCGCGGTCCAATCCGCCTCCCGCCACCGCCTGCTGCTGGCTCCGTAAACGGGATGATTGGGGATGATTGGGGACAGGCCCCCAAATTCACCATTTTGAGGTTCGAACGATGGGCCCGGTGCAGGTTGTGGCCGGTCGAGCAGCGGAATTTCCTAAGGAAATGGTGAATCTGGGGGCCTGTCCCCAATCATCCAATCATCCAGTCATCCACCGAATTGACGAGCTCTGAATTGACGACCTGCGTGGCCGGCGGTAATATATGAACAACTGCTCATATGTTCAGGCATGATGACGTCTGCGATCTCGTCCAAATCGACCTGGCTCGCGTGCGCGCGATTCGCACGGCGCTGACCGCGCCCGGCTCGGTCCAGGCGCTGGCCGACACGTTCAGCGCGCTCGGCGATCCGACCCGCGTCCGCATTCTCGACGCGCTCTCGCACGGCGAACTCTGCGTGTGCGACCTGGCTGCCGTCCTCAAGCTGAGCCAATCCGGGGTCTCGCACCAGCTGCGCCTGCTGCGCGGGCTGCGACTCGTGCGCCCACGCCGCGACGGCCGGGTCGTCTTCTACTCGCTCGACGACCAGCACATCATGGCGATTTTCAGGCAGACGCTTCAGCACGTGGAAGAAGCTCGGGAGCCGGGCGTCGGGAGCCGGGAGTCGGCGCAGCCGCCGGCCGCGAAGGCGGGCCGGTGAGCACCGCCACCACCGCGCCGCAGAGCCACGCGATCGGCTGCTCGCATTGTGAAGAGGATGCCCCGGGGCCCACTGGCGCGCGCATCCGCGGCTGGGTCACCGCGACCGCGGCGGCCCTCGTGCTCGTCGCCAGCGCCCTGGGGTTCTTCGCCGTCTTCCCGTCGTGGGGCAATGTCCTCTTCGTCGCCGCGGCCCTGACCGGCAGCATCTTCCCGGCGCAGCGCGCCATCCACTCGCTAGGTCGCGGCTCGCTCGACATCAACGCGTTAATGGTGATCGCCGTCGGCGGCGCGATGGCGATTGGCGAGTTCGAGGAGGCGGCGATGGTGGTGTCGCTCTTTGCCGCTGCCCAGTGGCTCGAGGCCCAAAGCCTTGATCGTGCCCGCAAGGCCATCGGCCGGCTGCTTGACGCCGCTCCTGCCGACGTCCTGATCCGCGATCAGGCCGGCGAACGCCGGGTCGCGATCGACGCCGTGCCGATCGGCGCGCTGATGATCGTGCGGCCCGGTGACAAGTTCGCCCTCGACGGGTTCGTCGAAAGCGGCCGGTCCGACGTGAACCAGGCGCCGATCACCGGCGAGTCGCTGCCGGTCGAGAAAGCCGAGGGCGACGAGGTTTTTGCCGGCACCGTCAACGGCCACGGCGTGCTGACGGTCGCGGTCACGCGCCGCCGGGCCGACACCACGCTTGCGCGCATTGTCCGTCTCGTCGAGACCGCGCAAGCGCAACGCGCGCCGGTACAGCAGTTCATCGACCGTTTCGCGGCGTGGTACACGCCGGCGGTCGTGGCGCTCGCCGTGCTGGTCGCCGCGTTGCCGGTGCTGCTGGCGGGACAGCCGTTCGACGTGTGGCTGTATCGCGCGCTCGTGCTGCTGGTCGTGGCCTGTCCGTGCGCGCTCGTCATTTCCACGCCGGTGTCGGTGGTGTCGGCGCTGGCCGGTGCGGCCGGCCACGGCGTGCTCGTCAAGGGCGGCGTGCACCTCGAACGCCTGGCCGGCGTGCGCGTGGTCGCCTTCGACAAGACCGGCACCCTCACGACCGGCACGTTCAGCCTCGATCGGGTGATTCCGCTGGCCGGCACGTCGCCTGATGATCTGATCCGCTACTCCGCTGCCGTTGAAGCGCAGTCCGAGCACCCGATCGCCGCGGCCATCGTCGCGCACGCGGTGGCCGCCGGCTGGGCGCTCGAGTTGCCGTCGCAAGTCCGCGCGCTGCCCGGACTCGGCGTCGAAGGCACGGTCGCGGGTTCGGCCATCGTCTGCGGTGCCCCGCGGCTGTTCGCCGAGCGCGGCTGGATGACGCCCGCGCTTGACGAGACCGCCGCCACGGTCGCCGCCGCCGGCCTGTCACCGGTGCTGGTGTCGCGCGACGGGCTGGCGATCGGCGTGCTCGGATTGCGCGACCGGCCGAAGGCCGATGCGCCGCGGATCGTCGACGAGCTCAGCCGGCGCGAGGGCCTTCGCGTCGCAATGATCACCGGCGACCACCACGAACCCGCCCGCGCCATCGCCCGCGATCTCAACATCGCGACCGTGCTGTCGCAGCAGTTGCCGCAGGACAAGGTCACGGCGGTCCAGTCGCTGCGCCGCGGGTCGGGGGCCGTCGCCATGGTCGGCGACGGTGTCAACGACGCGCCGGCCCTGGCCGCGGCCGATGTCGGCATTGCGATGGGGGCGATGGGCAGCGCCGTGGCGATCGAAGCCGCCGACATCGCCCTAATGAGCGACGACTTGTCAAAGCTGCGCTACGCCATTCGACTGAGCCGCGCCACCCTCGTCAATATTCGCGTCAACGTCGCCCTGTCGATCGTGCTCAAGGCGATCTTCCTGGCCCTCGCCGTCGCCGGCGTGGCCACGCTGTGGATGGCCGTGCTGGCCGACACCGGCGCCTCGGCGCTCGTGGTTGCCAACGCGGTGCGCCTGCGCCGGTTCAAGTGATGGTCCGCCTCCAGGCGGACACTACCATTCCGTGGCGTCCGGCTTCAGCCGGACCTGTCCTACGTTTTCACCGACCGGAAGAAGTGCGCGTTGACGAACTCGTCGATCGCGGCCTGGTCGGCGGGCTTCACGCTGGTGAAGCGGATACCCATGCCGGCACGCTGGTCGCTCCAGCACACCACCGCCGCGGCTTCCATCTCCCGCTTCGAGCCCGGGAGCGCGAAGCGCAGCTTGAGCTCGGTCTCGCGCGGTAGCGGACCGGAGGTGCGAATCGCGATGCCGCCGCGGCTCAGGTTGAGCGACAAGGCCGCTGCGATCGTGCCGCCGGCGCGATAGGACACCGGAATTCCCATCACCACCCGTGGGCCGGCGCGCCGGTTGAAGTTATCAGGAAACAAGTGCGGCGCGATCGACGGCAGAATGTGTTCGACCGCGCTGTACTCATTGAGGTAGCCGCCCACGCCCAGGCCCGCCAGCTCGCGGACCTCCTCGGCGCTCGTCACCGACCCGCTGAACACCAGGATCGGCAGGCGGCCCTGATCGAGCTTTCGAATGCGCCGCACCAGTTCGGCCCCCGACGCGTGGGGCATGCGCAGGTCGAGGACGATCAGGTCGAGCTCGTCGAGGTCGGCGTGCACCCGCGCCAGCAATTGGGCAACGCTCTTCACCACCACGGCGCGGTGGCCGGAGGCATCGAGTGCGGCCTTGAACCGATCGCGCACAAACGGCGTGTCGGCGGCGACGAGCACGGTCTTGCGTTGTGAGGTGGAAACCGTCATATCGCGCGCGGCGCGAGGCCAATTCGTTGCAGACTGTATCAGGTTCTCGCTATAATTTGCGGAACCGTTCGCCACCAGACGCCGCCAAGGAGCGCCGAGCATGTCCGCGATTTGTCCCGAGTGCGATTCGCCAATTGATGTTGATGAGTTCGACGTCGACATCGGCGACGAGCTCACCTGCTCGGAATGCGGGTCGTTCCTGCGGGTCGCCAGCGATTCTCCGCTCGAATTCGAGCTCGCCGATGACGACGATCTCGACGACGAAGACGACGACGAAGAAGAGAAGGACGGCGAAGACGAGGATGCCGACGACGAGGACGAAGACGACGACAAGGACGACGACGAGTAGCGAAGTCGCCGGCAAGGCGGCGCGCCTGCGCGAGATCCTGTCCGGCTACGAATCAGTCCTGGTCGCCTTCAGCGGCGGCGTCGACAGCGCCTACCTCGCCATCGCTGCCGCGCAGGCGCTGGGGCCAAAGGCCCTGGCGGTGACCGCTGACAGCCCGAGCTACCCCGATACCCATCGGCAACTCGCCCTGGCGATCGCGCGCGATTTCAACCTCGCCCACGAAGTGATTCACACCGCCGAACTGGACCGGCCCGAGTATCGCGCCAACCCGGCGAACCGCTGCTACTTCTGCAAGGACGAGCTCTATTCCCAGCTGAGCGCCGTGGCGCGCGCGCGCGGCCTGGCCGTGATCGTCGACGGCAACAACGCCGACGACCGTGGCGACTATCGGCCCGGCCGGCAGGCGGCCCGCGAACACGACGTCCGCAGCCCCCTGGACGAGGCCAACCTCACCAAGGACGAGATTCGCGAGTTGTCGCGCGCGGCCGGTCTCGACAGCTGGGACGAGCCGGCCTCGGCGTGCCTGTCGTCGCGCATTCCCTACGGCAGCGAAGTCACCGACGCCGCCCTGCGGCAAATCGAGCGGGCCGAGCAGGTCGTGCGCGATCTCGGGTTCCGCATCTTCCGCGTGCGTCACCACGACCAGGTCGCCCGCCTCGAAATCGCCCGCTCCGAGATGCCGCGCGCCCTCGAGACGGCGATCAACGCCCAGCTCGTCGCTGGCCTCAAGGCACTCGGCTATCAGTATGTGAGCCTCGACCTGCAGGGCTACCGGCTGGGCAGCTTGAACGAGGCGCTGCGCCTGCGCCCGGTATCGTGACGCCGCGGCGGGCGCTCGCCGCGCTCGCGCTCGTCTTCGCGCTTGCCCACGTTCCGTTTCTCGCCAGCTCCCTCGAAGACATCGACTCGGTGAACTTCGCGCTGGGCGTGCGCGACTTCGATGTCGCCGAGCACCGTCCGCACCCGCCTGGCTACCCCCTGTACATCGCGATGGGCAAGGTGATGGCGGCCATCACCGGCACGGTCCTCGGCGGCGCACCTGCGGCGATGGTGGAGGCGCGCGCACTGGCGATCCTGTCGTTGCTCGCGGGCCTCGCGGCCATCGCCGGGCTCTACGCCGTGTTCGCGAGCCTGGCCCCGCGCAGGTCCGCCGCGACGACACCCTGTAGCCCGCTCAATCTTGAAGCCCTGGCGGCCACCGTAGTTGCCGTGTCGTGTCCACTGTTCTGGTATCTCGCCGCGCGTCCGATGAGCGACCTGCCGGGCCTGGCCTTGGCCCTGGCCTCCCAGGCTTGCCTCCTGCTTGCGTGGTGGCGGCAGTCGCCCGGTCCTGACGGCGATCGGCGCCTGTCGCCGGCCCTGACGGCGGCGTCGGGCCGCATGATCGTCATCGGCTCGCTACTGGCGGCGCTCAGCATCGGCATGCGCTCGCAGACCGTGTGGTTCACGCTGCCGCTGCTGATGGTGGTGCTGTTCGACCGCGTCGGGCGCGGCGTCGCGGGCGCGATGATCGGCGGCGGCATCATGTTCATCGTCGGTGGCCTGGCCTGGGGAATCCCGCTGCTGGTCGTGAGTGGCGGACCTGGTCCGTACCTGGCGGCGCTCGGAACGCAGGCCGGTGAAGACTTTGCCGGCGGCGAGATGTTGTACACGAACCCGTCGGCGAGGACCGCGGCGTTTGCGCTGATGCGCACGTTCCTCGACCCATGGGATTCGGTGGTGCTGGGCACCACCGTGATCGCGCTCGCTGCGGCCGGCGTGGTGCACCTGTTGCTGCGCGATCGGCGCACCCTGGTCGCGGTATTCGCCATGAGCGCGCCCTACCTGTTATTTCACCTGGCATTCCAGGACACCTCCTTCGTGCGCTACGCGCTGCCGATCGTCCCGGCCGTCGCCTTCCTGGCCATGCGCGGCGCCGCCCTGGCGGCCCAGCAGGGAGTGGCGGTCGCGGCGGTCGCCATCTCGATTGGGTCGGTGGTGATTGCCAGCCCGGTGCTGGCGGCGTATGGCGCCGAACCCAGCCCAACCGTACGGGTGCTCGCGGCCATGGCCGCCGAGTCGCAGCCGGGTGCGCCGGTCGCGCTTGCCATGCACCAGACCTTCACGCGTCCTCTCGAAGCCGAGGTCGTGCCGTTTGACACGGTGTTGCCATCGCCGCCGCGGCTTGAGTGGCTCGAGCTGGCGAAGTTCTGGCGCGATGGCCGCACCGAGCCGGTGTGGTTCCTGGCCGATCCCGCGCGCAGCGACCTCGCCCTGATCGATCCCGCCAGCCTGGACGCGTCCACCGAATTTCGCTGGCCGCTGGTCGCCCGCCCGGCGTTTGGCGGGATGCGGCCGTCGGCGGTGCGCTGGTATCGCCTGCCGCCCCCTGGCTGGTTTGCTGAAGAAGGGTGGTCGCTGACGCCCGAGACGTCGGGCATGGCGGGCCTGATGGGGCGCGGCCCTCACCTCGGCCCGATCGTGGCACGGGTGCGTCGCCGCCCGGGCGCGGCGACGGTGATGGTGGGGGGCCGTAACCTGGCCGGGCCAAACGAACCCGCCGCCCGGTTCACCTTGTCGATCGACGGCGCGGTGCTGCAGCAGTGGGACGCGCCCCCCGGGTTCTTCCTGCATGTGTTCGACGTGCCCGCGGGCCGCCTGAGTGGCGACGGACCGTTTGCCAACCTGGCGATCCAGTCAACGGCGGCGTCCGGCTCTGCCGTCATCCAGACCGCGATCGAGCAGTTCGACCTGCAGGATGCAGGTGCCCTGATGTGGGGCTACGCGGCAGGGTGGAATGAGGCCGAGTACAACACCACGCTTGGCGTGTGGCGCTGGACCAGTGACCGTTCGGTGCTGCGGGTGATGGGATCCCGTGACATTCGTGTGTCGCTGGTCGTGGAGTCGCCCCTTCGGTATTTCGTGGCGCCGGCGCGCGTTCGGGTGAGCGCGGGCGGGCGTGAAATCGCGAGCACCGCGCTCGGCGACACGCATACCTGGTCGGTCGACGTGCCCGGCGACGCGCTCGCCGCGTCAGGCGGGCTGCTCACCATCGAAACCGACAGGACTTTTGTGCCCGCCGAGCGGGACGGTGGCGCCGACAATCGGCGCTTGGGATTGCGAATTATGGCCATCCGCGTCGCTAACTCGTTGACACCAACAGAAGTCCCCCGTTAATCTGCGGCTACCAATTCTGTTACCCCCCCAGACAGAAACAGCAGATCTAGGAGAGCGAATGACGATCAGTGCGCTTCGACGAACGGCAAGTGTGGCCACCATCTGCGTGGTATTGGGTCTGGGTGCGGCGGCCTGCGCGAAGAAGGCGCCGGCTCCGGCGCCGCCACCACCGCCGCCTCCGGCTGCTCCGGCCGCGCCCCCCCCGCCGCCGCCGCCACCCCCGCCGCCGCCGGCGGCCCCGGCCCCTCGGCCGCTGACTGAAGAGGAGCTGTTCGCACAGAAGAGCTTGAGCCAGCTCAACTCTGAGCGGCCTCTGGCCGACGCCTACTTCGACCTCGATTCCTCGGCCATTCGTACGGAGGCCAAGGCGGCGATGGCGACCAACGCCGACTGGCTCAAGCGCTGGACCAACACGCGGATCAGCGTGGAAGGCCACTGCGACGAGCGCGGCACTGCGGAGTACAACCTCGGCCTTGGCGAGCGCCGCGCGTCGGCCGTGAAGGCCTATCTCGTGGAGCTGGGCGTGCCGGCCGATCGCGTGACGATTGTCAGCAAGGGCAAGGAAACACCCTTCTGCACGGAGTCGAATGAAGCGTGCTGGCAGCAGAACCGCCGCGGCCACTTCATCATCACGGCGAAATAGCGGGTACGGTGCAGCCTCCGGCTCTCGCTGGAGGCTGCCCTGCGATTACAGCGACGCGGCGATCTGCTCGGCCGCTTCGCGAGGATTGGGCGCTTCAGTAATGGGGCGCCCAATTACCAGGTACGTCGATCCCGCCTGCATGGCTTCCGCCGGCGTCAGCGTTCTCGCCTGATCGTCCTTGCCCTGTTGCTCCACCGGCCGAATCCCCGGCGTCACAATCTGGAAATCGGGACCGCAAGCCGCGCGGATCGCGGCGGTCTCCTGCGGCGAGGCGACCACGCCGTCCAGTCCGCTCTGCTTCGCGAGCTTCGCCAGGTGTACCACCTGGTCGATCACCGGGCGCGTCACGCCGACTTCCGCCAGCACCTCGGCCGTCATGCTGGTCAGCACGGTTACGCCGATCACGAGCGGCCGCGGCCGGCCCAGCGCCGCGGCGGCCTTGGTCGCCGCGGCGGCGGCGGCTCTCATCATGGCGCTCCCACCCGAGGCGTGCACGTTCATCATCCAGGCCCCGGTGGCCACTGCCGACTGCACCGCGCCGGCGACGGTGTTGGGAATGTCGTGGAACTTGAGGTCGAGAAACACCCGGTCGCCGCGGCTGGTCAACTCGTGCACCATCGCCGGTCCGGCGGCCGTGAACAACTGCTTGCCGATCTTGTAGCCACCCACCGAACCGCGCAGGGTATCGGCGAGGGCCATGGCCTTGACGGCCGAGTCGACATCCAGGGCGACGAGAATGGGGTTCATGCGTGCGTGGCCTTCGGGGGCGTCGGGTCAAAGGCGCCGATCAGGTCACTCAAGCGGGCGACCTGGTGGCGGGTCATGTAGTCCTCGAGGCCGGCGAGCACCTTGGTCCACATGAACGGGTCGACGAAATTCTGCGTGCCGATTTGCACCGCCGTGGCGCCGGCCAGCATGAACTCCAGCACGTCGCGCGCGTCGGTGATGCCGCCCATGCCGATCACGGGAATCTTCACCAGCTGGTAGCACTCCCAGACCATCCGGACCGCGATCGGCCGGATGGCCGGGCCGCTCAGGCCGCCCAGGACATTGCTGATCTTCGGGCGCCGCGTCTCGACGTCGATCGCCATCGCCAGGAACGTGTTGACGAGCGACACGGCGTCGGCGCCGGCGTCTTCCGCCGCCTTGGCGAACGATGCCACGTCGGTCACGTTGGGCGTCAGCTTCGGAATCACCGGCAGCGTCGTGGCCTTGCGCACCGCGCTGACCACGTCGAACGTGCCGTGCAGGCTGCAGCCGAACTGGATGCCGCCCTCCTTGATGTTGGGGCAGGAGATGTTCAGCTCGATGGCCGCGATCCCTTCCGCATCCGACAACACCTTGCAGACTTCGACGTACTCGTCCAGCGTGGTGCCGCACACGTTGACGAAGGTCCGGGCGCCGCGCTCGCGCAGCAGCGGCAGCTTCTCCTTGACGAACCGGTGCACGCCAATGCCCTGTAGGCCGATGGCGTTGATCATCCCGGCCGGCGTCTCGACAATACGGGGCGGGGGATGGCCCTGGCGCTCGTTCATGAAGAGCCCCTTCGAGACGATGCCACCGAGCAGCGACAGGTCCACGACCTGGTCATACTCGAGGCCGTAACCGAAGCAGCCGCTGGCCGCGATCAGCGGGTTCGGCAGCGTCAGCGATCCGATGGCAACCGAAAGATCAGCCGCCACTAATCCCACACCAATTCCGCCCCGTCGAACACGGGACCGCTGATGCACGAGCGCACCAGGTTGGCTTCTTCGGTGCCGTGCTTCACGGGGACGACGCAGCTGTAGCAGCCGCCAAGTCCGCATCCCATGACGCGCTCGACCGAAACCTGTGAGGGCTGGTGGTAAGCCGCGGCCAGCTTCGCCACGGCCTCGAGCATCGGCTCCGGACCGCACGCGTACACCATGGCGGCGTCGGCGGAGCCCAGTGCCTTCAGGGCTGCTTCGAGCGGCACGGTGACCCGGCCCTTTTCGCCGCGGGCGCCGTTCTCGGTCGTCAACACCAGCTTGACGCCCAGGCGTTCGAAGAAATCCAGGTAGAACAACTCCTCGGCGGTGCGGGCACCGTAGAACAGGGTCGTCGCGGTCTTGTGCTGGGCCAGGGCCTCGGCGAGGGTCGCAAACGGCGCCAGGCCGACGCCGCCGGCGACCATCCAGGCCTTGACGGGGGCCGACACCGGCTTGAACGGCTGCCCGAGCGGACCGAGGCACGACACGACGTCACCCACCTCGAGGTCGTAGAGCCGCCGCGTGCTGCGGCCGGCGCGCTTGTTGAGGATGCTGACGCCGGTGATGGTGCCCCGGGCATCGCGCAGCACTTCGAACACCGAGAACGGCCGTCGCAGCAGCGGGTCGGTGACGCCGGCGGGCTTGACCATCACGAACTGGCCGGGCAAGGTCCGGGCGCCCACTTCCGGCGCGGCCAGGCTCAGCACGGAGTATTCGCTCGACAATCGGGCGTTGGCGATCACGGTCGCGTCGATGTCGATCGGCGGCACCGAACGAGTATAGCAAGCCGGCTACAACGTCCGCGACCCGTCGCCCGTAGCGGGCATCCACTTCTCATTTCGGGCGCGGCCCTTCAGAATGTAGCCAAGGAACCCATCGATGAAATGTCCGCTCTCGCATCCGACTCCCGGTGGCCGCCCGTCTCCAACTGCTCCATCTTCACACTCGCCACCTTCCGGAACAGCGGCAGTCGGCTCGCCAGCCGCGGAGGCGCCAGTGGCCGGCGCGCGAACAGACACGGACTGGAAGGCGGACTTGGCTGACTGGTCGGCGATTGCGCGGAGCAGCCTCGCCGACCTGTTCACCGACACGTCGGCCAGCGCACTCGACGACGCGGTCGGGTCGCTCAACTGGCGCCCGCTGGAGCCGGGTGAAATCCTGATGACGGAGGGGGAGGGGGCATCCGAACTGTACGTGCTCGCAGCCGGACGCTGTGGTGTCTACACCCAGGACGCCGAGCAGCGACTGCGGCTGGTCGCGACGATCGACAGGCCCGGTTCGATCATGGGCGAGCAAGCGTTGCTCGACAATCGCCAGTTCCGCAACGCGTCGGTGTTGGCGTTGGGATCGGCGGCGGTCGCGGTGTTGGCGGGCGATCGGTTCCGCGAGTTACTCAAGTCGGACGCCGCAGCCCGTGATCGGATGGCGGCCCGCTCGTTGCAGTATGCCCGCAGCAAGTTGCAGGCGCTGGCCGCGGAACTGGCGGAGTTGGCGAATCGCGGCATCTCGCCCGCCAGCGCGGTGCGGCAGGTCTCGGCTGGCACGGCACTCTATCGGGCGGGCGACCGGGCCGACCAGGCCTACTTTCTGCTCTCGGGTGAGATCGCGCTGTTCCATGCCGGCTGCCCGGTCCCGCACGAGACCCTGCGATCGGGGTTGCTGTTTGGCGAATCCGAGGTGCGTGCCGGAGTTCCGCGCCGTGACGACGCCGTGGCCACCACGTCGTCGGAGGTGATGGCGATCGACGTGTCAGTGCTGGAATCGTGCAGCAAAGAGGGCGGCGCGTTGGGTACGATCCTGACCGCTCTGGCTTCCGCCCACGACCTCCCGCGACTGGGCACGGTATGTCGGTATTTGGCGCATGTCGACGACCAGCCGTGCATTGTCAGCGACTACAGCCAGCCGTCGGGGTTACGCCTGCGGGTGCGGTACTTTCCGCACGGACCGCGGCTCGAAGCGGCCCGGCAGGCGATCATTTCAACGCCCGCGACAACCATCAGCGGGCCAGGCAGTAACCGCACCCTGATGCTCGCCCCGGATGGGCTGCTCATCGGGCTCACGGTCACGGGCGTTTGGCAGCAGTTGCCAGAGGCGATGAGCGTGTTGCTTCGCGGCGGCTCGCTGGACGAACTGCAACGGCAAGCGTTCCAGTCGACAGGCGACCTGTTGGTGGAGAGTGCCGCCGAACGGGCCCCGGCGGGTTCCGAAATTGTCTGTGCTTGCACGAACGCTACCGCCGCCGCGTTGCGACTGGCGGCCAAGCGAGCGACCACCGTCGAGGACCTCACCCAGCACACCGGGGCTGGCGGCGTGTGTGGCGGCTGCCGGGCGCGGTTGCCGGTGTTCCTTGGCGAGCTCGAAGTGACGCTCTGCCGGCTGAGTGTCGAGCCGCTGGCGGGAGGAGCGCTTCGCGCGTCGCTGGAACCGATCGACACCGAAAATCTGCCGCCGGCGAAAGTCGGCCAATATGTCAGCGTCGAGGCGTTGATCGACGGGCGGTGGGTTGGGCGGCCGTACACGTTGACGGCGGCCGCGCCGCGGCGGTACGAGCTCGGCGTCAAGCTGGAGCCGGACGGCTTCTTTTCCAATTGGCTGCACTGCGCGCCCAACGGAACCTTGCTGCGGGTCTTGCCGCCACAGGGAGACATTTGTCCGGCGGCCGGAGACGTGCGGCCGCTGGTGTACGTCGTCGCTGGCATCGGCGTCACGCCGGCGGTCGCCGCCGCCCGTGATCTGTCGGACCAGCGTGCCGTGCGGATTGTCTATAGTTACCGCGAGCCCGAAGGGGCCGCCTATTTGGAAGAGCTGCGGGCGCTGGCCGCCGCCGGCCGCGTGACGCTCGAAGAGCACTGCACGGCGGAACGCGGGCGGCTCGAACCGGCCGATGTCGCCCAGCGACTTGCGGCGCTTGGCCCATGCGAGGTGATTGTTTGTGGACCGGGCGGTTTCAATCGCATGTTTCTGGACACGCTGCGAACGGTTCCGACCGTGACCGTCGCCGCCGACAGTTTCGACCATCCGCAACGCGGTGAAGGCGCACGACTGGCGCCAGGAGCGTGGCGCAAGAAGCCATTCCAGCCGACACAGCCGGCAGGTCCGCCGATCCCGGTGAAAACCGATTTGCCAGCGACCGCGCAGTCGGCGCAGTTCATTCGCGAGTATTACGCGGAGCGG
The DNA here is from genome assembly GCA_041178345.1 of Acidobacteriota bacterium. Taxonomy (GTDB): domain Bacteria; phylum Acidobacteriota; class Vicinamibacteria; order Vicinamibacterales; family UBA2999; genus 12-FULL-67-14b. Next base: position 15,465 of record JBEGVQ010000010.1, read on the forward strand.
CCGGGCGGTGGCGATCCGCGATCGCGGATTGAGCAAGCTCAAGAGGAGCTCGCACGGACCGGAGTGTGGCAGAAGACGCCCGAGGAGCTGGGGTTTGCAGCGCGGGTCGCGTGGCGCAACGCGGAACGGTGCGTGGGGCGTTTGTATTGGAAGGGGTTGCATCTCCGCGATTGCCGGCAGCTCGACAACCCCGACGCGATGGCGGCGGCATTGTTCGAGCATCTGCGGTTCGCGTGGAATGGCGGGGATTTGCGTCCCGCGGTCACCGTGTTCGACCCAGGCACACGGGATCACCCGGGACCGCGAATCTGGAATCCTCAATTGCTGCGGTACGCGGGCCTGCGGCTGCGGTCCGGCCGACAGATTGGCGACCCGGCCCAAAACGGGATCACCGAACGAATCATGGCGCTTGGCTGGCAACCGGCCGGCACCGACTTCGATTTGTTGCCGTTGGTCATCGACACGCCGCGCCACGGGCCGCGGTTATACGAGTTGCCCGAGGACTGCCGCCGCGAAATTCCGATCGCCCATCCTCATCACCCGTGGCTCGCGCCACGCGGACTGAAGTGGTACGCCATCCCGGCGGTCGCCGACATGGCGTTGGATGCCGGCGGCGTGATGTACCGGTTCGTACCCTTTAACGGCTGGTATTTGGAAACCGAAATCGCCGCCCGTAATTTCACCGATGGCAATCGCTATAACCTGCTGCCCGAATTGGCGGAGCGAATGGGGCTGGATATCTCCAGCGAACGCAGCTTGTGGCGCGACAAGGCAATGTTGATGCTGCACGAGGCGGTGTTGCACTCTTATGATCGAGCGGGCGCGAAGATCGCGGACCATCACATGGTGTGCCACGAATTCATGGAGTTTTGCCGGAACGAGCAGACGGCTGGCCGCGAACCGTACGGTAAATGGATGTGGCTGGTTCCGCCCTTCTCGTCATCCGCCACCGCGCTCTATCAAGAGCCGTTTCGCGACCAGGCGTTCAAGCCAGCCTATCGTTATCAGAAAGCGGCCTGGGAGCAGGTCTAAATCGAGGTCGGAGCGA
>JBEGVQ010000011.1:0-23046 GCA_041178345.1 Acidobacteriota bacterium
TGTTCTTCCGCTCCGCCGATTGGTGACCGTACTGCAAAACGCAGCTCGTGGAGCTGCAAAGCCGCTACGCTGACATCACCCGGCAGGGGCTGGGCCTCATTGCGATCAGCTACGACAGCGCCGACACGCACCAGCGGTTCTCGGCGTCGCGCAGCATCACGTTCCCAATCGTCTCCGACCCGGGCTCGGCCATCATCAGGCAGTACGGCTTGCTCAACCAGACCGTCGATCCGAAGTCGCCCACGTTTGGCATACCGCACCCGGGCACGTTCATCGTCGATCGCCAGGGCGTGGTCGTCTCGCGGTTCTTCGAGGACGCCTACCAGGAGCGGTACACGACGGCGACCATCCTGTCGTCGCTCGGGGCTGGGATCGGCAGCGGCACGGTGACTGCCGACACGGCGCACCTCACGCTGACGGCGACCATCAGCGATACCACCGCGGCGCCGGGCGAGCGCCTGTCGCTCGTGGTCGACGTCTCGCCCAAGCCTGGCATGCATTTGTACGCGCCAGGGAAACACACCTACCGCGTGGTGCAGGTCACGATCGACCCCCAGCCGTGGTTGAGAACGCACGACACGGTCTATCCGGCGTCTGAGATCTATCACTTCAAGCCGCTCGACGAGCGGGTGGAAGTATTCATGAAGCCGTTCCGGCTGCGACGCGACCTGACGCTGCTGGCGACGCCAGCCGCGCAGAAGCAACTGGCGGCCATGCCATCGGTGACCATTACCGGCGCGCTCGACTATCAGGCGTGCGATGACAAGCTGTGCTACAACCCGGCGCGGGTACCGTTCAGCTTCACCGTCGAAATGAAGTCGCTCGACCGCCGGCCGCCCGGGGCGCATTAGCTTAGCCAGAAGCGCGAGGACTGGCCGGAGCAGGCTGGCGAGGGCTAAAGCCCTCGCCCGCCGCCATCGGGTTCGGCGGCGCGCGCCATCGCTTCGACCACCGCCCGTTCGAGCCGCACGTGGCGGCCGGCCTTGATCGGCTCGAGCCTGCCTTCGGCCACCAGGGTCTCGATCCCCTCGAGCGTGGTGCCAAGGCGTTCGGTCGCTTCTTCGATGGAGATCAGCCGCGGCAGCAATTCCACCTGCTCGACGCGATTGCGGCCGCCGCCCTTCGCGCGGACCAGCGCGGCCTCGGCTTCGAACACGAACCGCTCGTGGTCGATCGGTTCGCCTTCGAGCGCCCGGGCGCTCGTCACCGCCACCGTCACCGTCACCGCCGCCCGCTGGTCGGTGTGGTAATCGCGGAACGTGAGTCGATCCTCGACCATCACCCGCGTGCGGTCCGCCAGGGTCAGGGCGTCGGCGGGGGTCGTCTCGGGCAGCAGCACCGCGATGGTATCCTCGGCATAGCGCACGACCCAGTCGTGCTGGCGGAAGTAGGTGCGCAGCAGGATGCCCATCCGTTCCAGGATGCGGTCGCCGACGCCGTAGCCATGCCTGCTGTTGATCCCCGACAGGTCGTCGACGTCGATCAGCATCATCGACAGCCAGTGCTCGAAGCGCTCGGCGCGGCAGCATTCCTTCGGCAGCACGGCCTCGAGCACCGGGCGGGTATGCAGCGTCGTCAGCGAATCCTCGATCGACGAACGCAACGGCATGTGCACCGAGCGGGTCGTCCACGCCGCGAGCAGATCGAAGGCGGCGCGCCGCACGATCTGCGCGGTTTGCGGCCAGGGCTCGGTGTTGGCGCCGACGCGAGGGTCGAGTGACAGCTCGTCGATGCCGGTGCCCATCGCGATGTGCACGAACGTGAACAGCTGTTCCGGTGACACCTCGCGTTCCGCGACGACGACGGCCAGCTCGCTGATGCCGGTGCCCCGCGAATCAAGCCGGCTTTCGAGAATGGCATCGCCGAGCAACCGCGTGACCAGGTTGCCGAGACGGATGCAATAGTCGGCGTCGAGGCGCCGCGACCCGCTCGTCAGCGGGAAGGTGGCCACCGTGTCGGCGACGATGACGTCGCGCCGATCGGCCAGGAGTTGGGCAACGTGACGGCGCAGATCGACGTCGATGCCCTGGTCGAAGCCGGCCTCTTCGCGGTTCATATCCACGTTTATCTGCCGCACAGCGTAACCCCTGTAGGCCCTATGGCAGCAACCTCTCTGGACCGAAAGAGTTAGGGGATGCTGAATCGGCACCAGCGGTGTGCGCGTAACTGCACAGTCCAGCTTGCAATGGCATGGCGGACGAGGTTGCGTCGGTCATTTGCCCTTTCCATGATGACCACTTGCGCTGACGGATTGGTCTCCGCCGGATAAAGAAGGGAACGATGCGCAAGAAGCTGGGTGAGTGCCTGATTCAGGCCGGGCTCATCACCGAAGAGGACCTGCAGGCGGCTCTGGCCGAGCACAAGCGCACGGGCGAACGCCTCGGTGCGGTACTCGTCCGCCTGAACCTCGCCACCGAGCGCCAGATTGCCAAGGCCCTCGCGTATCAGCTTGGCTTCCCGTACCTCAACCTCGCTGAGAACCCGCCCGACACTCCTACCGTCACGCTGATCGCGAAAGAGGTCGCGCTCAAGCGTTCGTGCGTGGCCGTGCGTCTCGACAAGAACTTGCTGACCGTCGCGATGGCGGACCCGCTGTTGTTCAGCCTCGTGCAGGACCTCGAGTTTCAGACCGGCTACCGCATCAAGCAGGTGGTGGCGACCCGCGCCGACATCCTCGAGGCGATTGCCGCCGGCTATCCCGACAAGGCGCTGATGCGCATCGGCGGCACGCAGGCCGGCGTGCTGGCGTCACGCACCGCCGCACCGGAAGCGCCGGGCGGCGGCGACTCGGCCCTGATCCGGCGGCCCGCTGACGACAGCCACGAGCCCATTGCCGGGCTGAAGGAGCGCAGTGAGGCGGCGCCGATCATCGACCTGGTCGACCTGGTGGTGAAGAGCGCGATTAAGGCCGGGGCCAGCGACGTGCATGTCGAGCCCATGGAAAAGGGCGTCCTCATCCGCCACCGTCTCGACGGCCTGCTGAAGGAAGTGATGGACCTGCCCAAGTGGGTCCACGAAGGCCTGATCGCCCGCCTCAAGATCATGGCGGGCATGGATATCGCCGAGAAGCGGCTGCCGCAGGACGGCCGCGTCCGCGTCGCCACTGAAGAAGGCAAGGACGTCGACTTCCGCGCCTCGACCCTGCGCACGCTGCACGGTGAGAAGATGGTGCTGCGCGTGCTCGACCAGAACCGCGGCGTGCCGCCGCTCGAGGAGCTGGGCTTCTCGTCGACGGCGCTGCTCGACCTGCGCGGCTTCCTCAAGTTCCAGCACGGCATGATCCTGGTGGTCGGCCCGACCGGCAGCGGCAAGACCACCACGCTGTGCTCGGCGCTGATGGCGGTGCAGTCGGAGCGGACCAACGTCATCACCATCGAGGACCCGATCGAGTACCAGCTCCCGGGCATCAACCAGACGCAGGTCAACGAGAAGATCAAGCTGACCTTCGCCAGCGCCCTGCGCTCGATCCTGCGCCAGGACCCCGACGTGATCCTGGTCGGCGAGATTCGCGATAACGAGACGGCTCGCATTGCCATGCAGGCCGCGCAGACCGGCCACCTCGTGCTGACCACGCTGCATACCGACGACGCGCCCTCGGCGGTGACCCGCCTCACCGACATCGGCGTCGAGCCGTACGTGATCGCCTCGGCGACGATCGGGGTGGTCGCCCAGCGGCTGGTCCGCCGCCTGTGCGCCACGTGCCGGCGCCAGTACACGCCGCCGCCCGACACGCTGCGCGCGCTCAACATCTCCGAGGCCGAGGCCGCCAACATCCCGTTCTATCGCCCGGTCGGCTGCGACGCCTGTCACCACACCGGCTACAAGGGCCGCATCGGCATCTACGAGGTGATGAAGATCACCGACCGCATCCGCCGCATGATTGCGCAACGGGCGTCGGAAGACACGATCCGCGAAGTGGCGCAGTCCACCGGCATGCTCGCTCTTGGCGACGATGCGCTGGCCAAGGTCAAGGCCGGCGTCACCACCGCCGAAGAGCTGCTGCGCGTGGTCAGCGAAGTGCGCGAGATGCGCAGCATCTGTCCGGGCTGCAGCGGGCCGGTGGCGCTCGACTTCGTGGCGTGTCCGCACTGCGGCCGGCGGCTGAGCGGCGCCTGCCCGGGGTGTTCCCGCAGCCTGCAACCGGGATGGACCTTCTGTCCCTACTGCGCCCGCGGCACCGAGGGACGCAGCGAGCGCCGCCTGCGCGAACGCAAGGTCTCGCGCGAACTGCCGGCGGCGGGCATGACCAACGTCACCGAGTTCAGGAAGGGCATGCCCTGAAAACACACTACGACCTGTTGAGCGTTGAGCCCACTGCCGACGCCGACACCATCAAGAAGGCGTTTCGCCGGGAGATTGCCCGCTACCATCCTGACAAAGTCGTCCACCTGGGACCTGAGTTTCAGGAAATGGCGGCGACTCGCGCGGCCGAGCTCACGGTGGCGTACAAGACGCTGAGCGACCCGGTGCTCCGCGCGCAGTACGACGCGGGTGCCGTTGGGTTCGCGCCGCCGCCCGGTGCCGGGGCAGAGTCGGCGCCGCCGCCACCGCCCCCCACACCCGAGGCGCACGAGCCGCCGCCTCCGGGCAAGCGGCGCTTCGAGACCGAGCGCGCCGGCCGCGATGTGATTGTGCGCCGCGCCATCACCGCCCGCGTTCGCGGCATTGTCGAGTCCCTGTTCGGCCCAGTCGAGTCGCCCGATGTTCGCGGGTTCGACACGGCGTTCGTGCCCGTGGCCAAGCCGCGCTTCCTGGGCAGTCACCCGCCGCGCGTGCTCCTGAAAATGTGCGAGGCCGCGGATGCCTCGGCAATCGCCGAGGCGTGGAGCGCGGCCTCGCGATCGAAGGTGCATGCCGGCAAGTCGCCGGTAGTGGTCCTGCTGTGCGGCGGGCAACTGGCGCCGGCGCGGGAGCTGCGAGAGGCCCTGGACGGCACGGCTCGCCAGCGCCAGGCGCCCGATGGCCCCCGCGAGATGGTCATCGTGGTCGTCAACATCGGCGACTGGACCTGCCATACTCAGGATGTCCTGCCGGCCACCGTCCGCAAGCTCATCGACCGGATTTGCGAGTAAAACCGGGGTTCCGGAAACCCGGGAGCCCCTTCTGACGTCTAGCTTGGTAGACTTCCTACATATATGCCGCTGATTGAAACCCGGGACCTCTGGAAGACCTATGTGATGGGCGATGAGGAAATTCATGCCCTGCGCGGGGTGTCCATCTCGATCGAACGTGGCGAGTACGTCGCCATCATGGGGCCCTCGGGCTCGGGTAAGTCGACGCTGATGAACCTGATCGGCTGCCTCGACACGCCCAGCAAGGGCACCTACCTGCTGAACGGCAAGATGGTCAGCGAGATGAACGACAACGAGCTGGCCCGCATCCGCAACGAGGAAATCGGGTTCGTGTTCCAGACCTTCAACCTGCTGCCGCGCGCCTCGGCCCTGCACAACGTGGAACTGCCGCTGGTCTACGCCGGCATGTCGAAGACCGCCCGGCTCGAGCAGGCCAAGGCGGCGATTGAAAAGGTCGAGCTCACGCACCGCATGAGCCACAAGCCGAACGAGCTGTCGGGTGGTCAGCGCCAGCGTGTGGCCATTGCCCGCGCCCTCGTCAACAACCCGTCGATCCTGCTGGCCGACGAGCCCACGGGCAACCTCGACTCGAAGACCGGCGTGGAAATCATGGCGCTGTTCGCGCGCCTGCACCAGGCGGGCAACACCATCATCCTCGTCACGCACGAGGCCGACATCGCTGCCTACGCGCATCGCGTGATCGCGATTCGCGACGGTGAAGTGGCCAAGGACATCAAGCAGGAACCGCACGCCCATGTCGCGGCGCCCGTCTAGCGGGCACCGGTCCGGCTTCCACCTTCGCCAAGGCTCCAGCGGACAGGGAAGCCGGACGCCACATCACGGCGGCAGGATTCGCGCTGCTGACTAGACTGCGGCGAAATGCCCTTCGGAAACCTGCCGGAGCGGCGCGTCGTGAGAGACCAGCGCTGGATCCAGTTCGATCCGGGCGCGGGGCGCGTCGGGATCGGTCGCCGGGACCGCCGACAGCAGCGCCTTGGTATAGGCGTGCTGCGCGTTCGCGAAAATCTCCGGCGTGTTGCCCATCTCCACGATCCGTCCCAGATACATTACGGCTACCCGGGTCGAAATGTGGCGCACCAACCGCAGGTCGTGCGCAATGAACAAGTAGGTCAGCTTCAGCTGGTCCTGCAGGTCCATCAGGAGGTTGATCACCTGCGCCTGGATCGAGACATCCAGCGCCGACACCGGTTCGTCGGCAATGATGAACGACGGGTTGAGCGCCAGCGCCCGCGCCAGGCCGATGCGCTGCCGCTGGCCGCCGCTGAACTCGTGCGGGTAGCGATCGAGGTGCGCCGGATCGAGACCGACCAGCTTGAACAGGTCGGCCACGCGCTCTCGCCGCTCCGCCTTTGAGCCAATCGAGTGAATCACCAGCGGCTCTTCCACGATGGTGAAGGCGCGCATGCGGGGGTTGAGCGACGAGTAGGGGTCCTGGAAGACCATCTGCATGTCGCGACGGGCCGCGCGCATCCCGGCCCCGGAATAGCCCAGCACGTTCTTGCCGCGGAACAACACCTCGCCCGACGTCGGCTCGATCAGCCGCAGCATGCACCGGCCGGTCGTGCTTTTGCCGCTCCCCGATTCGCCCACCAGCGCGAACGTCTCGCCCTCGTTCACCACGAAGCTCACATCGTCCACCGCCTTGACGATGGTCCTGGCGCGGAACAGGCCGCCGCCGCGATCGAAGTGCTTGACGAGGTTCCTGACCTCGACCAGCGGCGTCATGGCCGGCCTCCGTGAAGGTAACAGCGCACGGAATGCTCCGCGCCCACGCGCGGAGGGAACGATGTCGCGCACACGTCCATGCGATCGCGGCAGCGCGGGGCAAACGAGCAGCCCGGCGGCAACGCCGCCAGGTTGGGGACGGTACCGTCAATGGCCTGCAGCCGCGAGCCGGCGAGGCCGCCCGGAATGGAGGCGAGCAGCCCGCGCGTGTACGGGTGCTGGGGTTGATGGAAGATCTCGCGCACGGTGCCCTGCTCGACAATGCGGCCGGCGTACATCACGGCGACCCGGTCCGCGGTTTCGGCAATCACGCCCAGGTCGTGGGTGATGAGCAGCAGCGACAGGTCGAACTGCTGTTTCATGTCGCGCAGCAGGTCCAGCACCTGCGCCTGCACGGTGACATCGAGCGCGGTCGTCGGCTCGTCGGCGATCAGCAGCGGCGGCCGGCAGGCGAGGGCGACCGCCATCATCACGCGCTGGCGCATGCCGCCGGACAATTGATGCGGGTAGTCATCCACGCGCTTTTCGGGATCGGTGATCTTCACCGCGCGCAGCAACTCGAGGGCGCGGTCGCGGGCTTCGGTCCGAGAAGCCAGCCCGTGGACGACGAGCGCCTCGGCGATGTGGGCGCCGACGCGCATCACGGGATTGAGCGCCGCCATGGGTTCCTGGAACACGAAGCCGATGCCGGCGCCGCGCACTTTGCGCATCTCCGGCTCTGGCAAGCTCGCCAGGTCGCGGCCCTGGAAGAGGACACGGCCGCCGGCGAGGCGGCCGGGCGGCTGCAATAGTCCGATGATCGAGAAGGCGGTGACCGACTTGCCGCTGCCCGATTCGCCCACGAGCCCAAGCGTTTCGCCCTTGCGGATCTCGAACGACACGTCGTTTACGGCCACGACCGGCCGCGGCGCGACGTCGAACACCGTCGTGAGGTTTTCGACCGAGAGTAAAGGGACCTGCTCCACTTTTACAGGTTACGTAAATCAGTCAAGGCTGACTTCGCGATATTCACCAAACACGCCACGCAGTGTATCGGCAATCTCGCCCACGGTGGCATGCGACTCGACGGCGGCGATGACCGTCGGCACCAGGTTGTCGGACGTCCCGGCGGCACGGGCGACCTCGTCCAGGGCGGCCTTCGCGCGGCCCTGGTCGCGCGCCTGGCGCACCTTGCGGGTCCGCGCCACCTGTTGCGCCTCGAGCTCGGGATCCACCTGGAACACTTCGATCGTGGAGTGCTCCTCGGTCTGGAAGCGATTGACGCCCACCACCACGGCTTCGCCCGCGTCGATGGCGAGCTGCGCCCGGTAGGCCGATTCCTGGACCTGGCGCTGGATGTAGCCGGCCTCGATGGCGGCGAGCGTGCCGCCCACGCCTTCGATGCGCGCGATCAGTTCGCGCGCGCCGCTCTCGATGTCGTTGGTCAGCTTCTCGATGTGGTACGAACCGGCGAACGGGTCCACGGTATGGGCCACGCCCGACTCGAAGCCGATGATCTGCTGCGTGCGCAGGGCGATGCGCGCGGCGCCTTCGGTGGGCAGCGCCAGCGCCTCGTCGCGGCCATTGGTGTGCAGCGACTGGGTGCCGCCGAGCACCGCCGACAAGGCCTGCACGGCGACGCGCACGATGTTGTTGTCGGGTTGTTGCCCGGTCAGCGTGCTGCCCGCGGTCTGCGTGTGAAAGCGCAGTTGCTGGGCCCGCGGGTTGGTGGCGCCGAAGCGGTCCCTCATGATCCGCGCCCACAGCCGGCGAGCCGCCCGGAACTTCGCGACCTCCTCGAGAAAGTCGTTGTGCGCGTTGAAGAAGAACGACAGCCGCTGGCCGAACGAATTCACGTCGAGACCGGCATCAATGGCGGCCTGCACGTAGGCGATGGCGTTGGCAAACGTGAACGCCACCTCCTGCACGGCCGTCGCGCCCGCCTCGCGAATGTGATACCCGCTGATCGAGATGGTGTTCCACTGCGGCACTTCGCGTTCGCAGAACGCGAAGATGTCCGTGACGATCCGCAACGATTGCTGCGGGGGGTAGATGTAGGTGCCGCGCGCGATGTATTCCTTGAGGATGTCGTTCTGGATGGTGCCCGACAGCTGCTTCGGCGCCACGCCCTGGCGCTTGCCGACCGCGATGTAGAGCGCCAGCAGGATGATCGACGTCGCGTTGATCGTCATGGACGTCGACACCTGGTCGAGCGGGATGCCGTCGAACAGCGTGGCCATGTCCTCGATCGAGTCGATCGCGACGCCGACCCGGCCGACTTCACCGGCGGCCAGCGGGTGATCGGAGTCGTAGCCAATCTGGGTGGGCAAGTCGAAGGCCACGCTCAGGCCGCTGACGCCCTGCGACAGCAGGTAGCGATAGCGTTGGTTCGACTCCGCCGCCGTTCCAAACCCCGCGTACTGCCGCATGGTCCACAGCCGTCCGCGGTACATGGTCGGCTGGATGCCGCGGGTGAACGGAAACTCGCCGGGGAATGCGAGCTCGGTGTCGGGGTCGAAGCCGGGCAGGTCGCTCGAAGTGGCGAAAAAGCTCACGGAAGGAATTGTATTGGTTTCTGCGGCTCTGTCATCCGCCCAAGTCACAGCAAAAACACAACTTATAGCGCTCTGCCCTTGACACGACCCCAACCCCTTCATAGAATAATCGGGATTTTCCCTACTGAACGTCCCACCTGATGACGACTTTTCGCCGATGTCCGCCCGCCGCCCGGTGGGTCACGCATCGGCACATGCCGACGGTCCCAGCCGATTGGCGAAATGCGGGTGAACCTGCAGGTTTGCCCTACGGAAGGGAGCCGTCCTATGGATGACGTGGTAAACCGGTTCGCGCGAGAGCTGGCCGACTCCATTGCCGCTGCTGTATCCGAAAGTGCCGAAGTTGAAGCGTGCCGTGCGCGCGCGCGCGCAGCCGGATACGAGATGAAGGTCAACCTCGAGGCGGTCGTGGGGTTCGTGAATCGTGGCCAGCCGCAGGACGTGGGTGCCGCGGTCCAGGCCAAGGTGGCGACCTCGAAGGCGCTCGTGCCGCGCAAGCCGTTCGACATGACCGTGAACGATCGCCGCTTCCTCCGGTCCCTGCGGATCGCGGCGGAAGAGCTCAAGGTCGAAGAAACGAACTAGGTGCTCGCCCTGAGCGAGCAACGCGAGTCGAACGGGCTACGGCTGCCGCGACGCCTGATTGGCGACCGCGGCAGCCGCCTGCTTTGCGGCCTCCGCGTCCCCCAGGTAGTAACTCTTGATCGGCTTCAGGGCCGCATCCAGTTCATAAACCAGCGGGATCCCGGTCGGGATGTTCAGTTCGACGATGTCGTGGTCGGAGACATGGTCGAGATACTTCACGAGCGCGCGCAGGGAGTTGCCGTGGGCGACCACAATGACTTTCTGGCCGGCCAGCACCGCGGGCGCAATCGCCTCGTTCCAGTAGGGCAGGAAGCGCGTGACCGTGTCCTTCAGTGATTCGGCGAGCGGCAGGTCTGACGACGCCAGGTTCTTGTAGCGCGGATCGCGCGACGGGTGCCGCGGGTCGTCGGCGGTGAGCGGCGGTGGCGGAATGTCGTAGGCCCGGCGCCAGATCTTGACCTGGGCGTCGCCGTGCCTGGCCGCGGTCTCCGCCTTGTTCAAGCCCTGCAGCGCCCCGTAGTGCCGCTCGTTCAACCGCCAGCTGCGCTGCACCGGCAGCCACAGCAGGTCGAGCTCGTCGAGCACGATATTGGCGGTGCGAATGGCGCGCTTCAGCAGCGAGGTGAACACCAGGTCGAAGCCGTAGCCCTCGTGCTTCAGCAACTGCCCGGCCGCGCGCGCTTCCTCGCGGCCCTTGTCGCTCAGGTCGACGTCGGTCCAGCCGGTGAAGCGGCCTTCCTTGTTCCAGGTCGATTCGCCGTGACGAATGAGAACGAGCTTATGCATGGAGTTGCTTGATGGCGGACCGCCCGGCGTACTTGGCCGCGCTGCCCAGCTCCTCTTCAATGCGGAGCAGCTGGTTGTACTTGGCGACGCGGTCGCTGCGCGACGCGGAACCGGTCTTGATCTGGCCCGCGGCGGTGCCGACCGCGAGATCGGCAATCGTCGAGTCCTCGGTTTCGCCGGAGCGATGCGAGGCGACGCAGCGGTACCCGGCGGCCGCGGCCATGGCCATGGCGTCGAGCGTTTCGGTAACAGTGCCGATCTGGTTGACCTTGACTAGCAGCGCGTTGCCGACGCCTTCTTCAATGCCCTTCTTCAGGATGGCCGGGTTGGTCACGAACACATCGTCTCCGACGATCTGAATCTTGCCGCCAAGCGTCTTGGTCAGGAGCTTCCAGCCGTGCCAGTCCTGCTCGGCGCAGCCGTCTTCGATCGAGATGATGGGGTACTGCCGGCACCAATCGACGTAAAGGTCAACCATGCCCTGCGAATCGCGCGCGGCCTCCCCCGACTTCTTGAACTCGTAGTGCCCGCCGCTCGTCAGCAGGGAGTTCGACGGGTTCCAGAACTCGCTCGCGGCGACGTCCAGCGCCAGGTAGACGTTGTCGCCGGCCTTGGCGCCGGCCTTGCCGACGGCCTCGAGCACCAGTTCCAGCGCTTCGCGGTTCGACTTGAGGCTCGGCGCGAACCCGCCCTCGTCGCCGACGCCGGTCGCCAGGCCGCGGCCCTTCAGGATCGACCGCAGCGCGTGGAAGATCTCCGTGCCGACCCGCAGTCCCTCGCTAAACGACGGGAACCCGAGGGGCATAACCATGAACTCCTGGAAGTCCACGTTCGAGTCGGCGTGCGCGCCGCCGTTCAGGATGTTCATCATCGGCACCGGCAGCGTGTATCCGCCCTTGGTGCCGGCCAGGTCGGCAATGTGCGCATAAAGCGGCTTGCCGGCGCGCGCCGCCTCGGCCTTGAGCGCGGCCATCGACACGCCAAGCAGCGCGTTGGCGCCGAGCCGGCTCTTGGTCGCGGTGCCGTCGAGGGCGATCATCGCCTCGTCCAGCGAGCGCTGGGTGAAGTCCCGGCCGATGATGGCTGGGCGAATCGCGGAGTTGACGTTCGCCACCGCGTTGCGCACGCCCTTGCCGAGATAGCGCGCCTTGTCGCCGTCGCGCAGCTCGAGCGCCTCGCGTTCGCCGGTCGAGGCGCCCGACGGCACCCCGGCACGTCCCCGCCCGCCGCCGTCCAGCGTGACATCCACTTCGACCGTCGGATTGCCGCGGGAGTCAAGGATCTCGCGGCCACGGACCTCGGCGATTCTCATGACTTCAGATTCTATCCGCGACGGTCGGCTTCTGCTTCCAGCCTGAGCGCCTCTTCCGAAATCGGCGCCACGTACGGCTCTTCGCCGGTCGCCACCACCACGACGCCGGCCTCCGATACCGTGTGGCGCCGGCGGTCCTCCTCGGCGTTGAACCCGATCATCGCGCCGCGCGGGATGTCGACGTCGCGGTCGATGATCGCCTTGCGGATGCGCGCGTGCCGGCCCACCCGCACGCCGGGCATCAGGATCGCCTGCTCGATGCTGCAGAAGCTGTGCACGCGCACGTTCGGGCACAGGATGCTGCCGTGAATGCGGCTGCCCGAGACGATGCAGCCCTGTGAGATCAGGGAGTCTTGCGCCTCGCCACGCCGCCAGTCTTCGGCGAACACGAACTTGGCCGGCGGCGCCTGCGGCATGTAGGTGCGCAGCGGCCACTCCGGGTCGTACATGTTGAACTCGGGGTTGACGTGGCACAGGTCCATCTGCGCTTCGTAGTAGGCGTCGATGGTCCCGACGTCGCGCCAGTACTTGGCGGCCTTCTTGTTCTCGTCGTAAAACGCGTAGGCAAAGGTCTTGCCCTCGCCGATCAGCGCCGGGATGATGTCCTTGCCGAAATCATGGTGGCTGTGCGGCCGCGCGGCGTCCTCTTCGAGGGCGCGGATCAGCACGTCGCTGGTGAACACGTAGATCCCCATCGAGGCCAGCGCCATTCCGGGATGGCCCGGCATCGACGGCGGTTCCTTCGGCTTCTCCAGGAACCCCGTGACCTGGTCGTGTTCGTCGACCGCGACGATGCCGAAGCGTGGGCCGTCCTCGAGGGGCACCTCGATCGCGGCGAGCGTGACCTCGGCCGCCTTGTCGATGTGGAAGCGGAGCATCTTCTGGTAATCCATCTTGTAGACGTGGTCGCCGGCGAGTACCACGACGTACTTCGGCGCTTCGCGAATGATGGAGTAGAGGTTTTGATAGACCGCGTCGGCCGTGCCCTGGTACCAGTGCTCGCCGACCCGCTTCTGCGGCGGCAGGATCTCGATGAACTCGCCCAGCTCTTCCGAGACGACGGTCCAGCCCTGGCGGATGTGGCGGTTGAGCGAGAGCGACTTGTACTGGGTGGCGATGAAGACGTGCCGCAGTCCCGAGTTGATGCAGTTGCTGAGGACGAAGTCGATGATCCGGTACGGCCCGCCGAAGTACACGGCGGGTTTGGCGCGATCTCTCGTCAGCGGGGCGAGTCGTTCGCCGGCTCCGCCCGCCAGCACAATTACAAGGACGTCGTCACGCAACATGGAGGGGCCCCTCAGCAAAATATCACTGGATGTCTCTCGTTTTAATGGTAAACCTCTACTGAAATAACGATTTAGCGTTTGTTGACTTGATCGCGGCGGCCCCCTATGATCGGGTGATCGGAAGGGTAAGGGCGTGTCTTAGCGCGCCCTCTTTGAGGGGGAACTGATGATGGTATTTCGGCGTGCAATGGCCGTGGCAGTGGCGCTGGTGGTGTCGGCCGCCTTTGCCGCATCTGGAGTAGCTGCTCAGCAGGCTCCGAAGAAGGACGAGAAGAAGCGCAGCAAGCAGGAACAGGCAGAGATCGAACTGCTTGTGAAGACCGTGGACGGCGTCATGGCCGGCCAGCCTGCGCCCGCCGACATCACGATGTCGGTCCAGCCCTTCTTCATGAAGTCGCAGGAGACTCGCACGTTCGTGCCCTTCGTGCTGAGCCTCAACAACGCGCCCAAGGCGAATTCCTCGCTCTACATCCGCGTGGTCAACCCGGCAGCCGTGCCCGACCCGAAGGCCAAGAAGATCGAGTACCCGTGGGACGACATCCACTTCGTGCCCGCCGCGCAGATCGCCGGTGATGCGCCCAAGCTGAACCGCGTGTTCATGGCCGTCGCCGGCACCTACGACGTGTACATCGCCTTCAAGGAGCGCCTGGCCGAGAAGGCGCCAAAGAACACCGTCGCCAAGATCGGCGTGCTCAAGACCCAGATCACCGTGCCCGACTTCTACAACGCCGAGCTGAACACCAGCACCATCCTGGTCGCCGACACGGTCAACATGCTGACGGCGGCCCTTGGCCCGGAGGAGGCGCGCGAGCGCCCGTTCGTGTTTGGCGCGCAGGAACTGCTCCCGGCGGCCGACATGGAATTCAAGAAGGCGGAAGAGCTGTCGGTCTTCTTCCAGGTCTACAACTCAGGCCTTGATGCGGGCGGCAAGCCGGACCTGTCGCTCGAGTACGAGTTCCACAAGACCGAGGCTGGCGCCGAGAAGTTCTTCAACAAGACCAACCCGCAGGTGGTCAACGCCTCGATGCTGCCGCCGCAATTCGACCCGGCCAAGTTCCCGGTCCCCGGCGGCATTACCGTCCCGCTGGCGTCATTCGGCGAGGGCGACTACCGGCTGGCCATCAAGATCATCGATAAAGCGGCCAGTAAGACGATTACTCGCGACGTCAAGTTCACTGTCAAAGGATAGGGACGAACCCCATGCCTTTGTCTGCCGTCGCCTTGGCGACGGCGGACGAAAGGCGTAGACTAGGCAGACTGCCCACCCCCTCCACCGGGGGTGGGCGGCCAACGTCAAGATGGGCACCCCCCGTCGGCTGCTCGCCCCGGTTTCGATGCTGTGCCTCTTGGCATTGCACTCGACCCTTGCCTCGGCACAACCCCAGATCGAACGCATTATCAATCTCGCTGCCGCCAGCACGGGCCACATCGCCGGCTCGGTCGTGGACGAAGCCGGCCAGCCGCTCGACGGCGCGGTGATTTCGGCCCTCGGCAACACCACCGCATTTGCAGTGTCCGACAAGGACGGCCAGTTCACGCTGCGCCAGCTGCCCCCGGGACCCTACCTGCTCCGCGCACACTTGCAAGGCTTTCACGCGCCGCGCAGCACCATGGTCAACGTGCGGCCCGCCGTGAGCAGCCCTTCATCCTTCACCCTGCGGCGCGAGGGCACCGCCACCGCCCCGAGCATGGCCGGCGCCGGCACCGCCGCGATTGGCGCGCCGGCCGGCGCCTCCGCGAAGGACGACCGCAACGAAGGCGACTTCGCCTGGCGGTTGCGCCACTTGAAGCGCGGCGTGTTGCGCGACGGCCAGGCCATGGCCGGCATCCCGCCGGACAGTCCGCAAGATGACGACTGGTTCATCACCGACTCGTTCCAGTTCATCGGCCGCGCAGTCGGCTCGTCGGCGAAGGCCGCGACGGCGATGTTCTCGGACCTGTCGCTCGGCGGCCAGGTCAACTTGTTGACGACGGGCGCCTTCGACAATCCCCTGCAGTTGCTGCAACTCGACCGCACGAGCAGCGTCGCCTTCTTCTCGGTCGGCGCGCCGGTCGGCACGCACGGCGACTGGTCGGTGCGCGCGGCCATGAACCAGAACGACCTGAGCTCGTGGATGCTGGCCGGCAGCTACGTCGTCACCGCGCCGGTGGCGCACCGCTACCAGGTGGGGATGTCCTACAGCCTGCAGCGCTACGAAGGCGGCAACACCGCTGCGTTGCTGGCCCTCACCGACACGGCGCGCAACGTCGGCTCGGTGTTCGCCTACGACGAGTGGGAAGTGTCGCGGTATCTGTCGCTCAGTTACGGCGCCACCTACGCCAACTACGATTACCTGGGCGCCGCGCCGTCGCTGTTCAGCCCGCGCCTGTCGGCGACGCTGTCGCCCACGCGCAACGTGCGGGTGCGCTTCTCCGCGGCGCGTGAGCTGAGCGCCCCGGGCGCGGAAGAGTTCCTGCCGCCGACGAGCGCTGCCTACCTGCCGCCCCAACGCACGTTCTCGACCTTCTCGTCCGCGGCCATACGCCCGCAGGAACTGCAGAATTACGAGGCCGGTGTCGAGCGCGTCTTCAACGGCGCCACGTTTGGCGTGCGCGCGTTCGAGCAGCGCATCAACGACCAGACCGTCACCGTGTTCGGCTTGAGCCACGGCCAGAGCGCCGAAGCCTCGCTCGGTCACTACTACGTCGGCGCCGCCGGCAATGCCAGCGTCCGCGGGGTCGGCGCGACCTTCACGCACGCGCTGTTCGAAAACTTCCGTGGTTCGATCGATTACTCGCTGGCCAACGCCAGCTGGCAGTCGCCGTCGGCGCCGGTCGAGTACGCCGTGCTCACGCGCTGGGTGCCGTCGGCCGTGCGCAGTCACGAGCGCATTCACGACGTCACCACCTCGCTGCAGACCGAGATTCCCATGACCGCCACGCGCGTGGTCGTGCTCTACAAGCTGAACACGGCGTTTGCGTCGGGTTCGCTGACCGAGGGGCCGGGCTTCGACGCGCGCTTCGACCTGCAGGTCAACCAGGCGCTGCCCTTCATGAATTTCCGCGCCTCGCAGTGGGAGATGCTGGTCGGCGTTCGCAACCTGTTCCACGAATCACTCGCCGGCGCCTCGGTCTACGACGAAATTCTCGTCGTGCGTCCGCCCAAGCGCGTCGTCGGCGGCCTCACCGTCAGGTTCTAGAGACGGGCCTCGGGCTCACGGCTCCGCGACGTCTTCTCGGGTAACCCCCTCGCACTCCAACACGAAATCCGCGCCGTAGGCCTTCGACGGTGTTTGGAAACCTGCGGGCGCATGGCCGCCCAGGACCTTGCGCACCGCAGCGAGCGCGGCGCGCCCGGTCCACTCGACGCCGGCTTCGGGACCGTGAAGCCGGGCGGTGGCACGCGCGCCCTGGTCGTCTTCCACTTCACCCCAGACGTGCGTGACCGTCCGCGCGCGCTGGTTCACGGTCGGCCCCGGACGGACGCCTCGCTTCAACAGCGCGCGCAGCATCGGGAGCCTGAAGAGCGGCCGCAAGTAGTCCAGTTTCGCCATTTGCCGCCGCGCCGCCTCAGGCAGCACGACGTAGTCCTCGATATTGGGAATGCCGGTGCTGTGGTACGCCATGAAGACATCGCCCCATGTCAGCCGCGTCGCCTCTACGGGGCCGTCGCCAAAGTCGATCATGCGGGTCTTCACGCCGCGTTCGGGGACCTCGAGCCGTCCGTGGCGCCGCACGCGGTTGCCGTACGGAAGCAACTCGATCATGGTGCGCTGCGTTCCCGGCGGGAGCCCGCCGGGCCCCTGCGTGCGGAAGGCGAGCGTCAAGCGCGTGGCCGAAGGCAGGCGCTGCTTCAGGTGGAGCGCGAGGCAATCGGTGGGCACCACGTCGAAGCCGACGCCCGGCAGCAGCATCACGCCCTGGCGCGACGCGTCGCCATCGAGGGCGGCGATGCCCTCGTACACGGGGATCTCGCCGGTGAGATCGAGGTAGTGCGTGCGGGTGCGAAGGCATGCCTCGACCATCGGCTCGAAGGTGTGGATGTACGGTCCGGCGCAGTGCAGCACTACCTTCACATCGTCGAGAAACCGATCGCTGCCGGGGCCAAGTTCGAACACGCGGTGTTCGAGAGCCAGTTCGGTAGCCAGTGCGCCGAGGTGCTGGGCGTTACGGCCGGCAAGGACGGGCCGCAGGCCGGTGGCGACGGCGAGACGGGCAATGGCTTCCCCGACGAACCCGGTGGCGCCGTAGAGAAGGAACATGGGCGAATCCTACCAGCCTGGCTCGCTGAACGAGAGTTCAGCATTTTCGGGCAAATTCATCGCATACTAAGTTTTGGATCGAACTGCCAGCTGGTTGGATCACCAGGCTGCCGACATCGCCATCTGGCTGGGAAGAGACTTATTTATCAACTGTTTAGCCCCCTGCTCGCGGCCCAGCTCGTGGTATGGGGTTTGCTGTCAATTCGCCGGATAGTCTTGCCTTGTTAGGTAACACTGAACCAACGACAGGCATGCCCGTTTCCGACCCGGAATCCTGGTGGCGTGAGTGGCGGCAAACCGCGTTGCCCGTTGCGGTGACGCTCGGCCTGTTGGTGCTCGGGTTGGCCAACGTCGTCTCGCGCGCGACCTCGACCGAAGTTGAGGATGGCGTACTGTGGGTCGAGCGCGCGGTCGGTGTGGTTGCCGCCGAAGTGGCGTCGCCGTCCGCGGCCAGCCGCGCCGGCGTTCGCCCCGGCGACGTCCTCTTGGCAATCAATAACCAGCCGGTGGATGGCCGCCAGGATGTGCTGGCGTTGCAGCACGGCGCCCGCGCGGGCGAGCGGCACTCTTACACGCTGCTCAGGCTGGGTTCCCATCAGATTGCGACCGTGTCGCTGGCGCCCATGCCAAGCGGCACCGGCCTGTTCTACTACGTGCTGGCCGCGGTCGGCATCTTCACCTTGCTGGTGGGTGCGGCGGTCCGCGCGCGCCGGCCGACCGATCAGGCCACGCTGCACTTCTTCTGGCTGTCGGTGGCATTCTTCGGCGTGTTCACGTTCTCGTTCAGCGGCCGGCTCGATCGGGTGGACTGGATCTTCTACTGGGGCGACGTGATTGCGCTCAGCGTGCTGCCGCCGCTCTTCCTGCACTTCACGCTGGTGTTCCCCGAGCGTCCGCACATGCCCGGCTACTCGGCGACGCTGGCGCGCTGGCTGCCGGCCATTTACCTGCCGGGCGCGGTGCTGGGTGCCACGCGCACGCTGGCGGTGCTGCGGTCGGAGGTTGATCCCGAGTACTTCATCAGGGTGGTCACGCTGCTCGATCGGCTCGAGTACGTCTACCTGGTCGGGTTTGGCGGGGCCGGGCTCGCGGTGTTGCTGCGCGCGTTGTCGCGCGCGCGCTCGGTCACGGTCAAGCGCCAGTTGCGCTGGATCGTGTGGGGCACGGCCCTCGGCGCCGTGCCGTTCGCCTTGGGCTACGCGGTGCCGTTCGCGCTCGGCGCCGACCCCTCGATCCCGATGGAGCTGTCGGCGGTTCCGCTGGGCTTCATCCCGTTGGCGTTTGCCTCGGCCATCATCCGTTATCGCCTGATGGACGTGGAGATCATCCTCAAGCGCCTGCTGGTCTACACCTCCGCGGTCGCGGCGATCGTCGCCATTTACGTGCTGATCCTGCGCACGTCTGGCAACGACCTGCTCGACGGCGAGTCGCAGCACCGCTGGGTGATTGCCTTCCTGGCCACCGTGGTCGTGATCCTGCTGGCCAGGCCGGTGAAGGAGGGGTTGCAGCGGGCGATCGATCGCGCCTTCTACCGCGACCGCTACGACTACCGCCAGGCGCTGGTGAGCTTCGCCGGCGAGTTGAACAGCGACCTCGACCTCAACCGCCTGGCCGAGCGCCTGGTCACGCGCGTGCGCGAGACCATTGAGCTGGATCGCATGGCGTTCCTGCTGGCCAACGACGCCGGCGACTTCGACGTGATCAGCCACGCCGGCTTCGAGTTGGCGCCGCCGCGGGTGTCGGGCGCGTCCGGGGTCGGCACGCGCCTGAACAGCGCGCACACCGTCCGCCTCGACGACCCGCTGGCGGCGACCCGCTTTACCGCCGAGGAGGTGGAGTTCTGGCGTGATGCCGGCATCTTCTACTTCGTCCCCTGCATCACCAAGGACGCCGCGATTGCCGTGCTCGCGCTCGGCCGCCGCGCCAGCGGCGAGCCGCTCAGCAGCGAGGACACCGCGCTCGTGACGGCCGTCGCCGCGCAGGCCGCGACCGCCATCGAGAACGGCCGTCTGTATCGGCAATTGCACCTCAAGGCGTCGGAACTTGACCGCCTCCACGCCTTCAACGAGAACATCCTCGAGTCGCTCGACGACGGCCTGCTGGTGATGGGGCCGGGCGACCAGGTGGTGCGCTGGAACGCGGCGCTCGAGCGCCTGTATGGTCCGCGGCGCGCGGCCGTGCTCGGCCAGCCGCTCGACCGCCTCTTCGACGCGCACGTCATCGAACTGCTCAATGCGGCACGCCGCGACCAGCCCGACGGCACCACCATCTTCCGCGTGCCCTTGCTGGCCCGGAACGGCGTGGACGGCGCCCGCCTGCTGGTCAACGTGACCACGGTGCCGCTGCAGACCCTGGCCGGCGGCTCGCAGCCCGGCACCATCGTGATCTTCGAGGACATCACCGAGCGTTCGCAGATGGAAGAGCAGCTGCGCATCTCGGAGAAGATGGCGTCGCTCGGCCTGCTGGCGGCCGGTGTGGCCCACGAGGTCAACACGCCGCTGACCGGCATTTCCAGTTACACCCAGATGCTGCTCGAGGGCGCCGACCCGGCGGATCCGCGCACGCCGGTGCTGGAGAAGATCGAAAAGCAGACCTTCCGCGCCGCCCGCATCGTGAACGGCCTGCTCAACCTGTCGCGGCCGAGCGCCGCGGAACAATCCGAGCGGACGGTCGTCGATCTCAATGTGGTCATTGCCGACGTGCTGGCGCTGCTCGAGCACCAGTTCGAGAAGGGCAGCATCAAGGTGCGCCGCGAGCTTCAGGCCGAGCCGGTCCGCGTGATCGGCTTCGAGTTCAAGCTGCAGCAGGTGTTCCTCAACCTCTTCCTCAACGCCCGCGACGCCATGACCAGCGGCGGCTGGCTGACCATTTCGACCCGCGCCGACGGCCGGGAGGTGGTGGCCGAGGTCGCCGACACCGGCAGTGGCATTGCCGCCGAGCACCTGGCCCGCATTTACGACCCGTTCTTCACGACCAAGCCGATTGGCCAGGGTACCGGGCTTGGCTTGTCGATTACTTACGGCATCGTGCGCGAGCACGAGGCGACCATCCAGTGCGACAGCACGCCCGGCACCGGCACACGTTTTGAGATCCGATTCGCAGCGTGCCCGGAGCAAGCACGCGCGGATGATCCATCCGCGCGTGCAAGTCGAAGGGGACACTAACCATGCGACGGAATGCATCAGTGCTCGTCATCGACGACGAAGAGGTGATGCGCGACATCCTGGGCACGCTGCTCGAACGCGAGGGCTACCGCGTGCGGCTGGCCGCGGGCGGCCACGAGGGCCTCGAGCTGGCCCGGTCGCTGCCGTTCGATGCCGTGATCGTCGACGTCATGATGCCCGGCATCGACGGCATGCAGGTGCTCGACGAGCTGAAGAAGCTGGACGATGACCTGCCGGTGTTGATGGTGACCGCCTACGCCTCAATGGAAAGCGCGATCGCGGCCATGAAGAAGGGCGCGTTCGACTACATCACCAAGCCGTTCAAGAACGACGAAGTGCTGGTGGTGCTGCGCAACGCCGTCGAGCGCCGCCAGCTGGTCGCCGAGAACGTCGCGCTCAAGCAGAACCTGCAGGCGCGCTACCACAAATTCTCTGGCATCATCGGCAAGAGCAGCCGGATGAAGCAGGTGTTCGACCTGATCATCCAGGCGGCGCCGAGCCGATCGACCATCCTGATCACCGGCGAAAGCGGCACCGGCAAGGAGCTGGTCGCTCGCGCCATCCACCAGAATTCGGCGCGCAGCGAACGTTCGTTCGTCGCGGTCAACTCGGGCAACCTGCCGCCCGACCTGCTGGAGTCCACCCTCTTCGGCCACGTCAAGGGCGCGTTTACCGGCGCAGTGTATCCCAAGAAGGGCATGTTCGACCTGGCCGACAAGGGCACGATCTTCTTCGACGAGATCGGCAACGTGCCGATCGAGACGCAGGCGAAGCTGCTGCGGGTGATGCAGGAACGCGAGTTCATGCGCCTGGGCGGCATGGAAACCATCAAGGTCGACGTCCGCATCGTCGCCGCCACCAACGTCGACCTGAAGCACGAGATGGAAGAGGGCCACTTCCGCGAGGACCTCTACTATCGCCTGCACGTGATCAGCATTCACCTGCCGGCGCTGCGCGAGCGCCGCGACGACATTCCGCTGCTGGTCCAGCACTTCCTCGACAAGTACGGCGAAGAGAACGGCCGCAAGAACATCGAGGTGGCGCCAGAGGCGCTCGACCTGTTGATGGAGTACGACTGGCCGGGCAACGTCCGCGAACTCGAGAACGTGATCGAACGCGCGGTGGTGCTGGCGACGGGACAGCGCATCGGCACCGAACTCATCCCCGACCAGGTGCGCAAGAGCCCGTCGTTCCAGATCCCGCACGTGGTGATGCCGATTGAAGGCGTCTCACTGAAGGAAGTGACGGTCGCCTACGAGCGGCAGTGGATCGAATCGGCGCTCGAGGCCGCCGGCGGCGTCCAAAAGCGGGCCGCCGAACTGCTGCGGATCAAGCCGACGACCCTCAACGAGATGATCAAGCGGTACGACATCCGGCCGCGGCGCAAGAAGGCCTCGGCCGCGGGCGCCGACCCGGATCCCGGCCCCGCCGAGAACGGCGACGAGCTGGAAATCGTCGGCGAGCCCGAGTAACTCTTCACGCCGCCGCGGGCAACATCAGCCGAATCTGAAGACCGTGCGGCTGGCGGTTCCGGCCTGGTCAGCGAGGCCGTCAAGTCCACACCGGCGCTGCCGTTCTACGACAGCGCCGACCTCACCCCGCGGTGGACGCCGTCGTCGCGCCACCGGATCGCTGACTTCTCGCTGGTGACGCAGACCGGCGTAGCCCTTACGCGAAACGACGTAATGGGCAAGGTTCACGTGGCGTCCTTCATCTACACCCGCTGCGCGGGCATCTGTCCCGCCATGGTCACGCAATTGTCAAAGGTCCAGAAGGCGATCGACGGCCGGGACGCCATGCTCGTGTCGTACTCGGTGACGCCGCAGGACGACACTCCGGAGACGCTGGCGGCCTTCGGCAAACTGCGGGGCATCGATCCCGGCCGATGGAGGCTCGTGACCGGCGACCCCGAACAAATCTACGCCCTGGCGCGGACCTCGTATGTTGCGGACGACGGGCGGCTGGAGGCGGGGAAAGCGGCGACGGAGCAGTTCCTGCACACCGAGAAGGCGCTGCTGGTGGACCGGGACGGGTGCCTGCGCGGCGTCTATAACGCCACGCTGCCTCACGATATCGAGAAGCTGATTGCCGACCTGGAGATGCTGCTCGACGCCGGGAATTAGACAGGAGGGCAGGAGTTCAAGAGAAACTATCCTCCTGAACTCCTGGTCTTCTGTTATTTGAAGGAAATGCCCCCGGCCTTTGCCAGTGCTTCGAGGTAGGCAACCACGGCCGGCAATGGCACCGGCCCGAACTCGGCCATCACGGCGTCTCTAATGTCGCTGATGGTGCGCGTGCCGTCGATGAAATTGACGATCTC
>JBEGVQ010000012.1:0-3436 GCA_041178345.1 Acidobacteriota bacterium
GCGCCCATAGCTCAGCTGGATAGAGCGTCTGGCTACGAACCAGGAGGTCGCATGTTCGAATCATGCTGGGCGCACCACCCAACTTCGTTGGGTGGTTTCCCACCATGAATCGGGCTCAAGCCGCGCGTCGCCCACGGGCTCGGCGCGCGCCAGTGCGAATCACTAGTCGTGCTGCCCGCAATGCCGAACGCGCATCAGCAATCCCGCCGGCGGGGCGCCGTGTTCATCCTACCAGCCGATCAGGCCCGCGGGTTCGCCGAAAATCACCATGACACGCCCGTCGCGCCGGGTGGCCGGTTGCTCGAGCGCGTCGACCACGTCACGCCCGGCCGCCTCGGCCTCGGCCACCGACGGCGGTTCGACGCGGTCGAACTGAAGCGCCGGCCCGCGGGCATCGATTCCCCAGGGGCGGGATTGTCAAATCAGGGTCAGGCCGCGATGTATTTAGCGAACTTGTCGGGGGCGACGTTGCCGCCGGTGACGATCGCCACGACCTTGCCGGCAGCGTGACCAAGTCCCAGGTGGACGGCGGCGGTGGTAATGGCGCCGCTCGGCTCAGCCACGATGCGGGCGTGCTTGAACAACCAGCCGACCGCCGCGGCGATGTCGGCCTCGCCGACCGTGACCACTTCATCCACGTACTTCTGGAGGTGCGCGAACGTGAGGTCGCCGGGGCGCAGGTTCATCAGGCCGTCGGCAATGCTGGCGGAGGAATCGAGCGTGACCGGATGGCCGGCTTCGAGCGAACGTGACATCTTCGGCGCGCCGGCTGGTTCAACCGCGACGATGCGCACCGAGGGATTCGACAGCTTGATCGCCGCCGAGACGCCCGAGACCAGTCCACCGCCGCCGGCCGGCACGAACACGGTACCGACGTCGGGGCACTGCTCGAGGATCTCGAGCCCGGTGGTCCCCTGCCCGATCACGATCAGGCGGTGATCGAACGGCGGCACCATGGTCAGCCCCCGCTCGCGCGCTTCTTTCTCGGCCCGCGCCTGGCGGTCGAGCGACGTGGTGCCTTCCATGATGACTTCGGCGCCGTAGCTCTTGCAGCCCTCGACCTTGACCGACGGCGCGGTGGTGGGCATGACGATCACGGCCGGCGCCCCCAGGGTCCTGGCGGCGAGCGCGACGGCCTGGCCATGATTGCCGGACGAGTACGTGATTACGCCACGCGTCAGCTGTTCCGGCGACAACTGCGCGATCATGTTGAACGCACCGCGAATCTTGAACGCGCCCATCGGCTGCAGGTTCTCGCACTTCAGCAGCAGCCCGCCGACGTCGAGCAGCGGCGTGTAGACGGCGGCGTGCTCAATGCGCGCGCGGGCGGCGCGGATCTCGTCGAGCGTCACGAATGGTTCCATCAGGGTTTTCGCACCTGGGCGAACTGATCACCGTCGTTGTACTTGGGCAGCGCGGGCTGCGCGGCGATCCGCCAGCCGAGCTGCGCCAGCAGCTTCAGGTCTTCGACGCCACCACTGAAATCCCACGAGGGGTCGTACTGGTCCGTCGGCTGGTGGTAGTCCTTGCCGTTGTACTCTTCCTGTTTCTTGAGGAGTGCCGCCGCGTTCGGGCCGGTGAACTGCTTCGGCTCGCTCAGCGACAGCGCCGGCACGCCGGCCTTCGCGAACGGGAAGTGGTCCGAGCGGAAGAAATAGCCGCGCTCCGGATGGGCGTCGATCCCGAGCGTGCGACCCCGCTCCTTGAGCAGCGCCTCGACCATGGGCCCCAAGGTCGAGCGGTCCGAGCCCAGTTGCACCATGTCGTTGGTCGGCCCGAGGTAATTGACGCCGTCCACATTGATGTTGGCGGCAACCTTGTCCATGGGGCGCGGCGGGTTGGCCGCCATGAATGACGAACCGAGCAGGCCCGATTCCTCGGCGGTCACGAACGCGAAGTAGATCGACCGCGCCGGCGGCTGCGGCGAGTTCTTGAAGGCCTTGGCGATCTCGAGCACGCCCGCCACGCCAGAGGCATTGTCGTAGGCGCCGTTGTAAATGCGATCCGCGCCGGGCGCGTCGGTCGGCAGCGCCTCGCGCGTGCCGAAGTGGTCCCAGTGCGCGCTGTAGATCACGGCCTCGGCCGGGTTGGTCCCCTTGAGGACGCCAATCACGTTCGGCGAGGTCTTGCGGGCCGAGCGCTGGGTCAACGTCGCGGCCGCGCGCGTGTTGAGGGTGACGGCCTTGAAGCCGCGCTTGCTCGCGGCGTCGCGCAGGGTGTCGAGGTTGCGGCCTCCGCGGCGCACCAGGTCCTTCGCCGCCCTGTCGGTAATCCAGCCCTTGATGTTGAGCGCCGGTTCGCCCGGCTGCGGCGGCAAGGCATACTGGGTCCCGCTCCACGACGACTGCACCACCTGCCACGGATAGGTGGCCGATTCGTCGGTATGGATCAGCAGCGCGCCGGCCGCGCCCTGGCGCGCCGCCTCTTCGTACTTGTAGGTCCAGCGGCCGTAGTAGGTCAGCGCCGGTCCGCCAAACAGCGTCGGCTCGTCGGCGGGCGCCGGCGGATCATTCACCATGATCAGCACCCACTTGCCGCGCACGTTGACGCCTTCGTAGTCGTTCCACTTCAGCTCGGGCGCGTTGATGCCGTAGCCGACGAACACCACCTCGCCCTGGACCTGCACGCGCGGCCGCTCGACACCCGCGTTCGCGATCACGTCGGTGCTATAGCGATAGGTATTGCCCGGCACGCTGAGCACGAAGTTGCGGTCGGTCACCGCTTCCACGATGGGCACCTGCTGAAGGTAGGTGCCATCAGGTGCGCCGGGGTCAATGCCGATCGCGGTCAATTGCTTGACCAGGTAGTCGGCCGTCTTCTCGCCGCCGGGAGTCGCCGGCGCGCGGCCTTCGAACTCGTCCGACGCCAGCACCTTGATGTGGGCCGTCAGCGCATCGACCGTGATCTGGTCCTCAGCCGGGGTGGGCGGTGGTGGTGGTGGCGGGGCCGGCTGAGTGCAGGCGGTGGTTAAGACAAGGACGGCGGCAGCAGTCAGTAACTTGTTCACTCTCGCACCTTGTTAGTCGTTGTTCTTCTCGCGCTGCGCGTTTCGATATTCCTCGACCAGGCGCGCCACGCTGTTGGCGACACCCGACTGGCTCGGTGACCAGCCAAGCGCCCGCGCCTTCGGACTGCGCACCTTCTGATCGAGCGCCAGGCAATCGGCATAGGCGCCGAACTTCTTGCGCGCTTCGGCCATCGGCATGTAACGGATGTCGGGCCGCTGTGGCACCTGCCCGGCAATGGCCTCGACGATATCGCTGACCCTCTCGTCGGCTTCGTCGGTGGCGTGGAAGATCCCCGTGGCCAGCGGCGACTCGAGCACCTTCACGTAGAGGTCGCCCAGGTCGTGGTCGTAAACACACGCCCAGCGGTTCTTGCCGGGACCGACGACCCGAACCAGCCCGTTCAGCGCGTCCTTGATGAGGTCCGAGAC
>JBEGVQ010000013.1:0-34245 GCA_041178345.1 Acidobacteriota bacterium
GTCGCCGAAACGACTGATTTGACGCAATACAACTGGTGAGGCCCAAAACTACGCTTAGCGCGTGGATACCCGTAGTCTGCGACTCGGGGAAGCGAATACGAATCGCTGTCGCCCCGCGAGCTTCGCAGCCCTTTTCGGCGGCCAGTGTCGGCAAGTATTGTTGGGCTTGTGCCTGGTGGCCACTGTGTTTGGGGGCACCGTCTCATCGACATCTCTGCCAAACCGGCAAAGCCAGTCGCGGTTTGATATCCACGGAATCGGCACGTGGCCACGGCCCGAGTCACCGCTGTGGACACCGGCGCGCCCTGCCGCCAAGCTCGCGGCCCCCGTGACGCCCTCGCCGGGCTTGACGTTGCAACACTATTACGCGGCCGTCGGCGGCAGCCTGGGCGGGATCATCCTGTTGATCCTAATCGTGATGCTCGTCGCCGGAAAGCGGTTATGACCGACTAGCGATCACCACTGGACGCGACCGCGACGACCAGGCGAACCAGGTTGTCGAGGTCGCGCAAGTCCAGGACCTCGCCGGGCGAGTGACTATAGCGGCCGGGCCAGGACAGGCCCTGGTTCGGCGCGCCCCAGTAGGTGAAGGCCGAGCCGTCGGTGCCGCCCTGCGTCAAGCCAATCTGCAGCGGGATGCCTGCGGCCTGGGCCGCGCGAACGACGCGCGCCCGTTCGCTTTCCGGCGACACGCTGGAGTTCTCAATCGCCCGCAACACCGGCCCCTTGCCCAGCGGGGCATGGGCAAAGTGCGGCGACTCGAGGGGCGTATCCGACGAGACAAACGTATCGAGCGAGTAGATGCGCGCGGTCGTCTTGCCGAAACGGCGCGCCATGGCGTTGGCCCCTCGCAATCCACCTTCTTCGTGCACCGACCATGCAAAGATCACGCGGCTGTTGAGCTGGGTGGGATCGAGCCGATTGACGGCGCGAACGAGCGCCGTCGTGCCGGCGCGATCATCGAGCGCGCGGGCCACGTAGCGCGTGCGCCCCATTCGCGCGCCCTCCTTGTAGTTGGTCACCTGCATCCCCACCTTCACGCCACTCGCGGCCAGGCCCGCTGCATCCAGGCCGAACCACGCCTGTAACGGGCCTGGGTCCTTGCGGTCGGCCTTCTCGCGGATGCGAAACACGCCGCGCAGCGGCGGCGGTGCTGACGCGGTGAGTGATTGCGCCTTCCAGCGCGGATCGAGGTCGCTGCCGCTGCCGGTCATCGTGCTCGGCGCGCCCGGCGGATCGAAGTGCACGAGCGCCGTCTGGCCTTCCCACGCCGAAGCCACCGCGCCGCCCTGCGCGCCCAACGACACCGTGCCGTCGCCGGCGATCGCCTCGATCACGTAGCCGACTTCGTCGATGTGCGCCATGAAGACCGTGGCCGGGCCAGGCGGGCCGGCCTCGACCGTGATGTCGCCGATGTCATCCACGACCGCGCGTTCGCGCGCCCACGCCGGAAGGGCCTCGAGCACGGCCCGGCGTACCGGCCATTCGTGTCCGGACACGCCGTAACGTTCGACGAGGGCGGTGAGGGCCGTCGCGGCTTCGGCCAGCGCGGGATCGGCATGACCCGTTCTAAGCGGCGCCGCGGCCGGGGCGCCGACCCAGGCCGTGTCGGCTGACACGACCACGCCCGCCGCCGCCGCCGCGGTCGCCAGCAGCCACCGCGCCTCGGTCTCGCGCACTAGTTCCATGTGCGAACCCGCCTGGCCCGCCGCCGGCGCCAGCCACTTCACGGTCGTGAGGCCGGCCGCCTGGAGGACGCCGCCGAAGTTCGACAGCGAATCCGCGGCCCGTGCGCTGTCGGCGCGCGTCTCTTCGCCCGGCGCCAGGATGGTGATCTGATCCACGCGGTCGGCGCGCGCGACGAGCGACGACAGACCGACCCAGCCGGTGGCCTCCTGCGCGCTCAGCACGAACGTCGTGCGCCCCGGGCCTGTGCGCCCGCGGGCCGCCGCGGCCAACGTCGCGACGGCGGCGCAGCCGGTGCGGCGCCCCGCGTCAGGCCCGGCCACGCCACCAGCCATGGGCCACGGCGGCAGATGACGGCCAACCGGGTCGAGCAGGGCAATGCCCAGGGCCTCGACATCGGCCTTTGACTCGGCGCCCACGTCGAGCCACAGGTCGTCGGCGGTCACGACCGCCGTTTCGCGGCGATGCTGCTGCGCGAAGTGGCCGTTCGAGCGGGCGATGACACCGGCGACCGGGCCGCTGGCGGTGAGCACGCGAACCTGCTGCGCTTCGAACTGCTGGTCCCACAGCGGATGCCGCGAGCCGCGCCCAATGCGGTGCAGCCGCAGGTAGCCATCGTCTCGAACCTGGGTCACGGCGTAGCTGGGGCGGTCGAGGGCGCAGGCCACCACGTGATGGGGCGCGCCCGAACCCACGGTCGTGACCACATTGCCCCATGGGTCGGCGCGCCAGCCGAGCGCGGCAGCCAGCGCCGGAGAGGTGCGTCCTTCGTAACCGGTCGCGGTGTCCACGGCGACCCACGACGCGATGGCGTCGAGATGGCCCGCACCCGGCTGCGCGGCGAGCCGCGACGGCCCGCCTCCGGCAAGCACGAGCAGGGCAAGGACGAGGGGGCCGCGGAGGTGGCTAGTCATGGTGCGCCATCGTAACCGACTGTGAGAGGATCGCCACACCATGACGCCACGCACGCACTTTGCCGCCCACCTGGTCCTGACGGCCGCGTTGATTGCCGGCCTGCCCGGCATTGCCGGCGCGCAGGCGCTTGACCTCGACTCGGCGACCGTCGCCGACCTGAACGCGGCCTTCGACAACGGCACACTCACGTCCGAGAAGCTGGTGCGACTGAGCCTGGCTCGCATCGACGCATACGATCGCAAGGGACCGGCGCTGCGTGCCGTCATTACGCTCAATCCAAGGGCGCTCGAAACCGCCCGGGCCCTCGATGCGGAGCGCAAGGCGACGGGGCAGGGGAAGCGCTCGCCCCTCCACGGCATCCCCATCGTGCTCAAAGACAACTTCGACACGTTTGACTTGCCGACGACCGGCGGCTCGGTGCTGCTCGAAGGGTCGGTTCCGCCCGACGATGCGTTCGTGGTGAAGAAGCTGCGCGACGCGGGCGCGATCATCCTGGCCAAGGTGAACATGTCGGAGTTCGCGTCGGGCGGCGCGCGCAGTTCGATCATCGGCCCGTCACTGAACCCGCACGACCCGCGGCGCTCGCCCTCGGGTTCGTCCGGCGGCACCGGCGTGGCCATTGCGGCCGGCTACGCCACGATTGGACTGGGCACTGACACCGGCGGATCGATCCGCGGGCCCGCCACCGCGAACGGCATTGCGGCGCTCAAGCCGACCCTGGGCTTGCTGAGCCGCGACGGCATCATTCCCCTGGCACTCAGCTTCGATACCGGCGGCCCGATGGCGCGCAGCGTCCATGACCTGGCGGTGGCGCTCGGCGTGATGACCGGCGTGGACCCCGCCGACGAGGCGACGAAGCGGAGCGAGGGCCGATTCGCCTCCGACTACACGAAGTACCTGAAAGCCGATGCGCTGAACGGCGCGCGTATCGGGATCGCCCGCGATTTCATGGGCGCCGACGGCGACGTGGACTGGCTGATGGAGGCGGCGGTCGCTGCCATGACGAAGGCCGGCGCGACCGTGGTCGAGGTGCGATTTCCCAAGTGGATGCTCGACGTGAAAGGCGAGTTCTACACGGCGATCAGGTATCCGGAGTTTCCCGCGCAGCTGGCGGCGTATCTGACGACGCTGGGCGCAAGCTATCCGAAGACGCTGCAGCAAGTCATTGACCGCGCGCAACTGGTGACGTCGCCACGGCCCGACGGCGCCGGTCCGAACGCCACCCGCTGGTCGATGTTCGCACGCGAACTGGCGAGCGGTTCGATGGACGATGTTCGCTACACCGCGGTGCGTGATCACGGCCTGCCGCTGATCCGGCAGGTCACCGAAGGCGCGTTTGCCGCGCAGTCCCTGGATGCGATCGTCTATCCCACGGCCGCGCGGCGGCCCGACCTGGTCGCCGCCCCGCCAGAACCCCCGGGAGGCGGCGCCGCGTCAGCGACCAACATTGCCAACCTCACCGGATTTCCTGATCTGATCGTGCCCGCGGGGTTCACGGCCGACGGCCTGCCGGTGGGACTCTCGTTCCTGGGGCCGGCCTTCAGCGAGGGCAAGTTGCTGGGGTTGGGCTACAGCTTCGAGCAGGCAACGCGCGCCCGGCGGCGTCCAGTTCACGCGCCGGCCTTGGCCGGCGAAACCTTGTCCAAGTAAGGCCGCACCACCAGCGCGGCCAGCGCGTGCAGGCGGCGCGCCGGATCCAGCTGCGCGCCAAGGCGGCGCACCATGCCGCGCCACTCGTGGCTTTCGGCGGCCTTGCCGCCAATCGGCCGCGCCTTGATTGGCCGCTGCAAGACGGCCTCGGCCCAGTCGAGGCGCGTGTTGCCCTCGGCATCGAGGGCCACCACCTCGAACGCGGGGCCGTCCTTGTAGATCGCCACCAAGCCTTCGCCGGCCTGGTGGCCAATGTTCATCTCGAACCGCACCGCGCGGCCCAGGGCGCTTTCCTCGTAGCAGGCGAAGATGCCTTCGACCAGTGGGTGGCCCGAGGCGAAAAAATCGATGCCTTCGTTCTCCACGGCCTCCTCGCGGTCGAACGTGCCGACGTAGCCCGAGCCGCCGGGGACGCCCGGCAAGCCGTCCACCAGCGCGCCGTTGCCGATCTCGATCGAGAAGACGCGGTGGCCCTTGGGATGCGCGATGGTGAATCCCAGGCCAATGGATGCCGTGACGACGACTTCCTGGTTGAGCTCGTCCAGTTCTTTCGGGATGCGGGCCAGGATCGCGGGTCCCATCGCGGCCCGGTAGGGCTCACGATGCAGCTGCTGATAGGCCGCCTCGCGAATGCGCGAGCGGGCCGCGTGGGTCTCGGCAAGCAGCGCGTCGAAACGTTCGTCCGACAGCGACGCAGCCGGATCGAGTGCGATCTCTTCCAGCGCGCCCTCGACATGCGCCAATTGCGTGTCGAGTCCCGCGAGCGGCTCGCGGAACAAGCCGAGCCCCTCGAACAGGCGCACGACGTCTCGGCCAATGCCGGCGGGCGGACGAAAGTAGACGACCTCCACCGGGAGGCGGCGGCCAATGCGATCGAGGCGGCCGATGCGTTGCTCGACCACCGACGGCTGCCACGGCAGATCGAACAGCACGAGACGACGGCAGAACTCGAAGTTGCGGCCTTCGCCGCCGCACTCGGTGGAGACCAGCAGGCTCGGGCCGTCACTCTCGCGAAACCGCGCCACTTCGGTGTCGCGCTTGGCCGGCGTCAGCGCTTCGTGAAACATGCCGGTGGCCAGCTGCGCGCGATGGCTCAGCGCCGTCCGCAGCATCTCGAGCGTCTCGCGGTCCGCCACGAAGACCAGCGTCTTCTCCTTCGCAGCCCGCCACTTCGGGGCGTTGGTGGCCAACCACTCGATGCGGGCGTCGAACCCGTCCATGGCCTGCGCCGGCTGGCGCAGCGGGTCGTCCGCGCCCAGCACCGCAGTGAGCGCGGCGCCCGAGGCCAGCGCGCGGCGCACGCGGTCGACCTTGTCCCGCCGGAGCACGGCATTCGCGGCCGGCGCGCTTCGCACCGCAGCCTCCACCGCGTCGCGATGCCTGGCGCTCTTGGGATTGAGCAAGTCGATCGGGAAGCCGACGCGCGGCGGCAGACCGCCGATGTCGGAGCGGCGCGTGGAGCTGGTGCAGGGCGGCAGCGGCGTGCCCTCGGCCAGGCGGGTCTCGAAACTCATGCCCTCCGGAAATTCGTCCGGCCGCAACAGCTGCAACAGCCGGAAGAACCCATGCGCATCGTCCTCCAGCGGCGTGGCGCTCAGCAGCAGGACGTGACGACCGAGCGCGGCAATCGGCGCGACAGCCCGCCACGCCGGTTCGCCGGGGTGGCCTGGTGGCCGCCGCAGGCGTTGGGCTTCGTCCACGACGAGCAGGTCGATGCCGGCCTTGACCGCTTGCGCGGTCAGGTGAGGCCGCGCGATCAGCATCTCCAGCGAGATGACGGTGCGCTGGTGCAGCTCGAAGGGATTAAAGTCGTCGCCGAAATCCTTGGCCACGTCACCCAGCCGATCCGAATCGAGCAGCGTGAACACCTGATGGTATTTTCGCCACAGCTCGCCCAGCCACTGCACCGTCAGCGTGTCTGGCGCGACGACCATGCAGCGCCGGACCTTGCCGGCGTGAACCAGGCGATTGAGGATGAGCGACGCCTCGATGGTCTTGCCGAGGCCGACTTCGTCGGCCAGGAGCCAACGCACGGGATCGGTGGCGCTGGCGCGCTCGGCGACGTGAAGCTGGTGGGGGAACAGGCGCACCCGTCCGCCCAGGAACGACCCCAGGCCATCGGCCTCGCGAATGGCCAGCAGGTGCAGGATGTTCATCCGCGTGATGAAGTCGTCCACGTCATCGAGGTCGCCGACGACCAGCTTCTCGAGCAGCGCGCCCTCGAGTTCGAGCGGCCACAGCGCGTACGCGGGTTCGGTGCGACCGTTCACCAGCGTCAGCCGTCCGTCGGCCAGCCGTGCCGTGATGGTGGTCTCTTCGTGCGTGGCGGTGATGCGGACCGGCCGTCCCGGACTGAGATCAACCGGCACCAGCGCGTCGGTCTGCGCGGCCAGGCGCAACGTGGTTCCCGAACGCGGGAACTCCACCACGATGGCGCGGCCATCGATCTCCGCAATGCGGCCAATCCCCAGTTCGGGATTGAAGCGGTGGGTGAGATAGGCGCCGACGGCCCAGGCCGGTTGTGAAGAATGAGTAGCCAGACATACGACGGTACCTCAAACTCGGGTGCCTCGGGTGCCTAAGGTGCCTACGGTGCGGTACGACTGAGGCATCGTGGATGACGCGATCGCTCATCTCTACCAGCTGCCGCTCGACCAGTTCACTCCCGCTCGCAACGCCTTAGCCAAGAGCGCCGGGCCGCGAGCCGCGGAGATCAAGGCGCTCGAGAAACCCCACGCCGCGGCGTGGGCGGCGAACCAGCTGTTCTGGCTCGAGCGGCCCGTCTACGACGAACTGATCGAGGCGTCACGGCAACTGCGGGCGGCTTATCGCGATCAGCTGGCGGGGAAGTCGCCCGACATGCGGGGCGCCGAGGCCACGCACAAGGCGGCCGTGAAGTGTGCCACCCAGACCGCGCGAGACGCTCGACATCCTCCCCAGTGCCGACCGGCTGACCCGGCCGCTCAAGCGGACCGGCTTCGAGGCGCTCGAGGGTTTCACGATTGCCCCGAAGCCGCGTCCCGAACCGACGCGGCTCGAACCCAGGGCTGGGCCGTCAAAGCCCAGGCCGTGCTCGACCGCGCCCGCCGGGCCGTGGCGCGGGCGGCGTAGAATCAGCCAGGGAGGCGTCCACGCTCAAACGATTGTGGCTGGTCGTGTTCGGCATGGCCGCGCTTGGCGCGTTGGCTCGAGCCCAAGGCGGCGGTCCCGCACCGCTCGCCTGGTTCGAGCCAGACGTCTCGCTGTCTCGGAACGACCTGCTGCGTCTCGACCGAGGCGAAGTGGTCGTGAAGCCTCTGCCCTCGAAAAGCGGCCAGCTCGGCGTCTTCACCATCACCGAACTGAATGCGACTCCGGACGTGTTCGTCTCGTGGATTCGTCAGGTCGCGGAGCTCAAGCGCAGCAAGGCGGTGCCTGTCTCTCGTCGGTTCTCGGAGCCGCCCTCGCTCAGCGACCTCGATGGCCTCGAACTCGACCAACGGGATCTGGACTCGATTCGGCAGTGCCGTCCAGGAGACTGTGACCTGAAGTTGTCAGCGGCCGAGATCGAAGCCTTGAGGCGCGTGGCCGATCGCGGGTCCGATGGGGCGATCCAGGAGGTGTTTCGACGCCTGTTGCTTGACCGGCTCATGGTGTACAGGTCAGGTGGTCTCGCCGCCATGCCCCTTCCGGCCTTCAGCCGGAACCTGATCCAGCCGACCGAGGTGTTCGCAGCGCTGCGCGCCAATTCCCCTTACATCCTGCGCTCGGACCAGCGATTGGCGTCGTGGCTCGAACAGCCTCTTGCGGAGGCCGGCGGCCCGGAGGTGGAGTCGTTCTACTACTGGTCCAAGGAATACTACTCGTCGGGCAAGGCGGTGATCGTCCTGGCACACGTCGGTGTCACCCGGGCCGCGACGGGTGGCGCGGGGCCGCAGGTCGCGGTCGCGGGCAAGCAGATCTTCGCCTCGCGTTACATGAACGGCATGCTGACGCACATTACGCTCAGCCGCGATCCGCCGAGCGGCCAGGGCTACATGACCTACACCAATCGCGTCCAGCTCGACGTGCTGGGCGGCTTGTTTGGCGGCATCGTGCGCGGCATCATCAACGGCCGGCTCAAGGGCGACGCGGCCACCGTGCTGCGGACGCTGCGCACCCGCATCGAGGGCGGCCCACCTTCGCCAGGCTCCGGCGGGCAAGCCCGCTAGCTTGGTTTCTTCTCGGCGATCGCCTGCTGGATCAGGTTGACGGTCCGCGTGGCGCGGGCCTCGACAATGGCGCGGGCCCATTCGCGCGAGCGGTTCAGGTCCGAGATATCCACGCCGTTGATGGTGGCCTTGTTGGCCTTGACCCGCGCGGCCCACCGCACCGAGTTGGGATCGGTCAGCATCATGTTCAGCGTGATGCCCGGGCTGTCGTGCAGGCCGTCATCGGGCATGCCGTCCTTGGTGACACCAAGCTGGCGAAGCACATTCGGGGTGCCCGGCGGGGCGGTGTAGTAGCCGGGGATGGTGGCGACGAACGCGGCGCCGGCGAACTGGGCCGTGAGCTTGTCGGCGACCGCTTTCTGGCCGTTCTGGTTGCCCCCGCTGTCGCCGATCATGATGATGTTCTTGAAGCCGTGCATCTTCAGGCTGTGCGCGATGTCGGTCAACAGGGCCTCGAAGGTCTCCTGGCGCATGCTGATGGTGCCAGGGCTGCGCATGTGGCCGCTCGGCGGATCGATGCGGCCTTCAGGGACAAACGCCACGATCGGCGCGCACAGCGCGTTGCCAAGCTTGCGGGCAATCGCCTCGCAGTTCGTCTTGAGCACGTAGTTGTGCTTGCCGGTGACGAGCCACGGACCGTTTGGTTCCATGCCGCCGGTGGCGATGATGGCCGTCGTGGTGCCGGCCTTGAGGGCGTCGCGCACGTCCATCCACGTCATTTCCTCGATCCACACCGTATTCGGCGCCGGCAGGGGATTGGGCGCGTCGGCGCAGTTGTAGGCGTTGTCGCGGCAATCGCCGCCGCCCATCGATCGCGGATCGGGCGGGCGCTGCGGCGCCTGAGCCGAGATGAGCGCAGTGAGCAGTGCGAGTGAAGCGGCGGCAGTGAGCGTGGTCTTGATCATGCTTGGTCCCTCGGTGGCGTGGAGTATACCGGGGGTCAGGGGAATAGTCCGCAGACCCGGACTGCGAAGTGTGCCAAAGCCCAGCCAAACCTCTGCCATCGTCCGGGGCACGAGGATTGCTGCAAGAAGACCGTGGGCGGCCGCGACGGCAGCCCGCCGCAGTGAGGGGGCGTCATGAGGAGCTACCCACAGTCCCAGAAACCGAGGTATTCGGACCGCCGGTCAGCCGGCCAGGAGCTGGCCGATGCCCTGCAGCAGTTCGCGGGCCGCGACGACGTCGTCGTGCTGGGATTGCCGCGTGGGGGGGTGCCGGTGGCCCACGAAGTTGCCAAATCGCTGGGGGCGCCGCTGGACGTGTTTGTCGTCCGCAAGATCGGCATGCCCGGGCACGAGGAGTTCGCGATTGGGGCCATTGCCAGTGGCGGCACCCGGATACTGGACGAGGGTCTCATTCATCGCTACCAGCTCCCTGAACCGGCGGTCGAGGCGATCTGCCGGCGCGAACGCTCCGAACTGGAACGCCGCGAGCGGCTGTACCGTGAAGGCCGCGCGCTGATCAACCTCGCAGGGCGCCTGGTCATTCTGGTGGACGATGGCCTCGCCACCGGATCGACCATGCGTGCGGCGATTCAGGCGGTCCGCGGCCTTCGCCCCGCTCGCATTGTCGTGGCGGCGCCGGTCGGCGCCCCCGGGACCTGCCGCGCGCTGGCGCGCGTGGCCGAATCCGTGATCTGCCCGTTTATGCCGGAGCCGTTCGCCGCGGTCGGCCTCTGGTACGGCGACTTCTCACCAACCACGGACGAAGAGGTGCGCGCGCTATTGGCGATGCCAACCGGCAAGCAGCGCCTCGAACGGCGGGCGTAATGTCGAACACGCTTGCGGAAGTGGTCCGGCGGCACGCGCAGCCGCTCGACTCGGAAACCGCGGTGGCCGGTCTGCTCGAGGCGATCGGCCACGACCAGTCGCTGGTGTTGATTGGCGAAGCGACGCACGGGACGCGCGAGTTCTATCGCATTCGCGCCGACCTCACGCGCGCGCTCATCGAGCAGCGCGGGTTCACGGTCGTGGCGGTCGAGGCCGACTGGCCCGACGCCTACCGTGCCAATCGCTGGGTCCGCGGCCTGGGCAGCGACGATACCGCCGAATCGGCCCTTGCCGATTTCACCCGGTTCCCGCGCTGGATGTGGCGTAACCGCGAAGTGGTGCGGTTTCTCCGCTGGCTGCGCGACGCCAATGCCGGGCGTGAACCCGGCGCGCGAGCGGGATTCTATGGCCTCGATCTGTACAGCCTGCACCGGTCGATGGCGCTCGTGATCGAGTACTTGGACGCGGTCGACCCGGCCGCGGCGCAGCGGGCGCGCGACCAGTATGCGTGTTTCGATCGATACGGCGACGATCCCCAGGCCTACGGGTATGCCGCGACGATCAATGTCAGCCGGTCCTGCGAGGACGAGGCCGTGAGGCAACTGCTGGACCTGCGCCGGCACCGGGACGAGTACCTGGGCCGGGACGGGCGCCCGGCGGCGGAGGCCCTGTTCTCAGCCGAGCAGAACGCGCGCGTGGTGCGCGACGCGGAGGCGTATTACCGGTCGATGTTCCGTGGTCGCGCCGAGTCGTGGAACCTGCGCGACGCGCACATGATGACGACGCTCGAAGCCCTGTTGGCCCACGAGCCGGCCGCCGGCGGGCCAGCGAAAGCGGTGGTCTGGGCGCACAACTCGCACCTGGGCGATGCGAGGGCGACCAGCATGGCCGCTGGTGGCGAGCTGAACCTGGGCCAGCTGGTGCGCGAACGCTTCGGCGAGGCGGCGTGCCTGATTGGCATGACGACGCATCGCGGGGCGGTGACCGCGGCACGTGAATGGGGGCAGCCCGCCGAGCACCGCTCCGTGCGTCCGTCGCTTCCCGGCTCGTACGAGCGGATATTCCATGACACTGGCCTGCCCATGTTCCTGCTGCGGTTGCGTGAGCGGCCGCTCGTGACGGCGCTCGGCCGCCCGCGCCTCGAACGGGCCATTGGGGTGCTCTACAAGCCCGAGACCG
Organism: Acidobacteriota bacterium; assembly: GCA_041178345.1. Lineage (GTDB taxonomy): Bacteria > Acidobacteriota > Vicinamibacteria > Vicinamibacterales > UBA2999 > 12-FULL-67-14b. The sequence continues at coordinate 11,390 of JBEGVQ010000013.1, forward strand.
AGCGGGGGAGCCATTATTTCCTGGCACGGCTGCCAGACCAGTTTGATGTGGTGGTTCACGTGGACAGCACCCGCGCGCTCGAGCCGCTCGAAACGTGGGCTCGCCACGAGGCGGACCTGCCCGAAACCTACCCGACTGGAGTGTGACCCATGGCGAGAACGTTACCCGTCGAGATCCGCGTCGGCGCCGACCTCATCGACGGCGACCTGGCGACGCCGCCGGACGCGGCCGGCCTGGTCGTGTTCGCGCATGGCAGCGGCAGCAGCCGGTTCAGCAGTCGCAACCGCGCGGTCGCGCAAGTGCTGCAGCATGGTGGCTTCGCGACCCTCATGATGGACCTGCTGACGCGGGAGGAGGACGCCGCCGACGCTCGGACGCGTCAATACCGGTTCGACATCGAGCTGCTGGGTCGCCGCGTGACTGCGGCCCTCGATAGGGCGCAGACCGAACCCGGCGTCGCGGCGCTGCCGATCGCGTGCTTCGGCGCCAGCACGGGCGCGGCCGCGGCCCTGATTGCCGCGGCCGGGCGGCCGGACGTCGTGCGCGCGGTGATCTCGCGTGGCGGACGGCCAGACCTCGCCGGCGACGCGCTGCCGCTGGTGCAGGCCCCGACCCTGCTGATTGTGGGCGGCCACGACGAGCAAGTCATCGACCTCAATCGCGCGGCCCTGAGGCGCATGCGCGCTCACGTGCAACTCGCCATCATTCCCGGGGTCACGCACCTGTTTGAGGAACCCGGTGCGCTCGAGGAGGTAGCGCGATTGGCCACTGATTGGTGTTTGCTCCACCTCTGCAGCCCTGGCAGCCGAACAGCATAGAAGAGCCGGCACCAAAGTGCCGGCCTTCTGGCAATAGTGATCTACTTACGGACGCCTGAATATTCCAGCATCTGCTGCGTCAGGTCCATCGGGTACGAGATCGTGACGTCGGTGATCTGACCGTTGGTCATCACCGGTGTCAGCTTCGGCATGACGAAGCCTGAGTACGACGGCAGGTTGAGCTGGTCAACGCGGGCCACGACCTGGTCGCGCAGCTTCGGGTCGAAGTGCACGCCGTAGGTGGCGAACAGCTTCTTCGCCGCGGCGTAGTCGCCTTCCGATTTGATCCGCTGCACGTCGGCCAGCAGCCGGCCGACCCCGTCGCGGAACGCTTTCGCATCCACCATCACCAGGTAGGTCTTGCCGTCGCGCGTCCGCTCCTCGATGGCCGTGGTGTTGGCCATCAGCCAGCGCACGATCATCTGCCGGTTGCGCATGTGGTCTTCTTCGATCTGGGTGCCCTCGCGCATGCGGCGCAGCTGCACGATCGCGTTACGCGTGTACGCCTCGTACTCGGCCCGGACCATGTTCTCGTGGTCGGCGGCCGGGATGATGCCCAGTTCCACCAACTTGGGGTCGGCGATGAAGTACAGCCCGACCAGGTCGGCGCGGCCTTCTTCGAGCGCCGAGAAATCCTCTTTGATCAGGGCCTGCGGGTTGCCCTTGCCGGGCGCCTGCTGGCCCGAGGCGTGGCCGATCACTTCGTGCATGTCGGTGGTCAGGCTGCCGGCTTCTTCGGCGTACTTCGCGGCGCGCTCGGCCTCGGCCGCGTCCCACGTGAACTCGCTGCGCATGTTGCCGGGGGCCGAGCGGGCGTAGGCGTCGGTCACGTTCGACAGCGCCACCGACTTGCTGCCGAACTTCTCGCGAATCGCCTGGTCGTTCGGCAGGTTGATGCCGACCGGCGTCACCGGGCCCGAGTCGCCGGTCTCCACCACGACGTCGATCGCGTTGGCGACGATGCCCTGCACCGTGGCCTTGCGATACTTGGCGTCCCACGGCATGCGGTCTTCGAACCACTGCGCGTTGGCCGCCAGCTTCTTGATGCGCTCGGTCTTCTCCGGGTTGACGTAGAACACCAGGCCTTCCCACGCCCCCTTGACCCCGCGCGGGTCGAGATAGACCTCGATGAAGCCGTTGATGGTGTCCACCGGCGAGTCCTTGTCTTGCACCCACGCGATGTCGTAGGCCTCGCGGTCCTCCACCTCCCCCGTGCGATAGAAGGCCATCAGCGCATCGAGCGCCTTCACCATCGGCGGTTCGGCAAACGGCTTGGCGGCCTCCAGGTGCTTCACGATCTCGGTGAGGTACTTTCCGTAGCGGCCGTCGATCTTGTAGACCTCTTCGACCAGCGTGCCGTTCTGCTTGACCAGCCGCGAGTTCAGGCCGTACTTCTCGTTGAAGCCCTTGAAGTCGGCCATCGCCACGCCGGAGTACAAGTTGTTGGCGCTCGACAGCAGGATGTCCTTGCCCGCGCCCGGCGTCTTGTTGGTGACGATGGGATCGACGGCGGGGTCGAAGAACATGGGCTGCAGCCGCGCGACCGCGGCGGCGTCGGCGCCGGCGGCCTTCGCGGCGGCGGCAAACGCGTCGGGCGTGCACTTCAGCACGAACTTGCGCGCGGTCAGGTTGTTGTACGGACCGTTGTTGATCCAGAACAGTTTCGTGTAGCGCTGCACTTCGGCGAGAGTGGCCGGGTCCACGCCCTGGGGATTGGCGACGATCCGCTCGAGGATGCCGCGCATCTCGAGCGCGTCCTTGTGCTTCTGGTCGATGAAGATGTCGCGGCCGGCGAGCGCCGCCTGGTAGAGGTGCCAGACCAGCGTCTTCTGCTTGACGGGCAGCGCCGAGAACCCGTCGGCATACAACTGCACCACCGACGCATCGTCGACCCGCTCGAGCAGGTACTTGCGGTCGGCCGGCGCCGAGGTGGCAGCGGCCGGCGCAACGGCTGGGGTGGGTTCGGGGCTGGAACAGGCTGGGATGAACGCACAGAAGGCCAACGGGAGTAAATGGCGGCGGGTCATTTCAGTAGCGTAGCCCACCTGTGCCGCGGGTCGCTAGGCCACCGAGTTGCACCGATTCGACGCCGCTGTCGGGCCTGCTGCCAGGAGCCATCAGAACCGGGTATGATGTCGGTTCGGCACCCGTCGAGCGGCCTTTGTAACGGCCCCACAATCTTTGAGAGGACATCCCATGCGTCTCGTTTACGGTTTCGCGCTTGCAGTTGCACTGTGTACCCCGTCGGTCGTTCGCGCCCAGGCCCCCGCGGCCCAGCCGGATGGCGCGGTGGCGGTGAAGGACGGCGGCATTTTCGTCAAGGGCTGGATGGGCAAGATCGACGCCCAGGAAGAGAAGGCCGGCCAGGTGCTGAACAACGCGCGGCTCGCCGAGAAGAACGGCGTGCTCGACGTGCGCACCGGTCCCGCCACCACTTACTGGAACCCCGCCAACATGGCGACCGGCAACTACACCGTGAAGGCGACCTTCACCGAGTCGAACTACATGGGCCTGAACGATCACCCGCACCCCTACGGCATTGTCATCGGCGGCAACGCCATGGGCACGGCCGACCAGAGCTTCATCTACTGCTCGGCCTACGGCAGCGGCACGTTCATCGTCCGCGGCATGGGCCCGGCGCCGTTCGCGGTGAGCGCGCGCAAGCCCGAGCCGAACGCGGCCATTAACAAGGCCGCCGGCAAGGGTTCGTCGGTCAAGCAGGACATCGCGATGACCGTGACCGCCGACAAGATCGAGTGTTCGGTCAACGGCACGGTGGTCGGCAGCTATCCCAAGACCGACGTCGTGGCCGCGGGCAAGCTGAAGTCGACCGACGGCGTCTACGGCATTCGCTTCGCGCACAACACCGAGGCCACCGTCACCGGCCTCACCATGACGAAGCAGTAAAGCGGGTAGGGCTGGTGGGGCGGGTAGGGCGGGTAGGACTGGCCCTTCTTTCTTACCCGCCCCACCTGCCTGACCCGCCCGACCCGCCTTATCGAACGTATTTGTTGAAGTGCGCGATGGTGCGTTCCCAGGCGAGCTTGGCCGCCGCCGCGTCGTAGCGGGGCGTGGTGTCGTTGTTGAACCCGTGCTGTGTACCGGCGTAGATGTAGCCCTCGTAGCGCACGTTGTTGGCCTTGAGCGCAGCCTCCCACGCCGGCCAGCCGGCGTTGATGCGCTCGTCGGTGCCCGCGTAGTGCACCAGGATGGCGGCCTTGATCTTGGCCGTGTCTTCCGCGGTGGGCTGGCCGCCGTAGAAGGGCACGCCCGCCGCCAGGTCGGCGCCAAGCCGATGGGCCAGCATGCCGACCACGCCGCCGCCGTAGCAGAAGCCGACCGCGCCAATCTTGGTGGTGCTGTCGGGCCGGGTGCGGATGTAGTTGGCGCAGGCGATGAAATCCTCGCGCACCTTGGGCTGATCCAGCTTCGGGAATAGCTCGCGTGCCTTCTCTTCGTCGCCAGGATAGCCGCCAAGCGGTGTCAAGGCATCGGGCGCGATCGCCATGAAGTTGTCGAGCGCGATCCGCCGCGCGATGTCTTCAATGTGCGGGTTCAGGCCGCGGTTCTCGTGGATCACGACAATGGCCGGAAGCTTGCCGGTGGCGTTGGCGGGCCGGCAGACATAGGCCTTGATCTTGCCGTTGCCGTTGGGCGATGCGACCTCGACCCATTCCGTCTTCAGGCGCGGGTCGTCTTTCGGGACCTGCTGCGCCTCGGCAAACTTCGGGCTGAGCGAGTCGAGCAGCATGCCGGCGGTCACGCCGCCCACGGCGAACTTGGTCGCCCGGTCGAGGAAGCCGCGGCGGTCGATCGCGCCGTGCACGTACTGGTCGAAGATGAGAAGCAGTTCCTGGTCAAAGTCGTTCGCCGTCTTGCGTTCCATTGAAATCCTCCATGTCGATGTGGCGTCCGGCTTGAGCCGGACCAATCCATCACTTGGGCTGCGGCACGATCCGCAGGTACGGCTTCGGTGCCTTCCACCCCTGCGGATACTGCTTCTTGGCGTCTTCGTCGGTCACGCTGCCCAGGATGATCACGTCCTCGCCGTCCTTCCAATTTACCGGCGTGGCGACCTTGTGCTTGGCGGCAAGCTGCATGGAGTCGATCACCCGCAGCACTTCATCGAAGTTGCGGCCGGTACTCATCGGGTAGGAGATGAGCAGCTTGACCTTCTTGTCGGGGCCAATCACGTAGACGTTGCGGACGGTCGCGTTGTCGGCGGCGGTGCGGCCCTCGCACGATTCGCCGGCGTCTGCGGGCAGCATGCCGTACAGCTTGGCCACCTTCAGGTCGGTGTCACCGATCATGGGGTAGTTGGGAGCCGTGCCCTGGGTTTCCTCAATGTCCTTGGCCCAGCCCGCATGACGGTCGACCGGGTCGATGCTCAAGCCGATGATCTTCACGTTACGCTTGTCGAACTCCGGCTTGATTCGCGCCATGTATCCGAGCTCGGTCGTGCACACCGGCGTGAAGTCCTGGGGGTGCGAGAAGATGACGCCCCAGGAACTGCCGAGCCATTCGTGAAAACGGATGGGGCCATCGGTGGTTTGGGCCTCGAAGTCGGGGGCGTCAGTGCCAATCGGCAGCGGTCCGGTACTCATGCGAAGCGTCTCCTGAAAAAGAGAAAGTGCCTGACGGCCAGGACCGAAGGTGAACCCAGGATTGCGACGGCCTGGCGCGCCGAAGCGTCGTGGCAGGAAGGCGGATCAGTTCCCGCCGCCGGGCGGACGAGGCACGGCGGTGCGGCCGCCCGACGACCCGTTCGATCCACTGGACCCCGATGGTCCGCTCGACCCCGATGCACTACCGGACGAGCCGCCCGAATAACCCTGCGACGAAACGCCGCCGGAACTGGCGCCGCGATGTCCCGCGCGGGTGCCGTTGCCGCCGTCGCTGACCCGGGGGGCAGGCTCGCTTTCGCGCGGACGCACTTGCGTATAGCCGCGGCCGTTGACGACGCGGCCCTCGACCGCCGGCGTGCCCCCTCCGGGAGGATTGGGATCGACGACCACCCAGCCGCCGCCGGGATAGTAGGGGTAGTACCCCCCGTAATAGCCGCCCCCGTAGTAGGGCGAGTACGCGCCGCAGCTGGAGTAGTAATAGCTGCGATAGCCCCAGCCGTTGTCGCCGTAGCAGTTGGCATACATGCTGCCGTACAGGGCCGGCGTCATGAACGGATCGTAGTAGCCGCCGCCCATGGAAATGCCGACCGCGCTCGAACTGGACCCGCCGCGGCGCTCAACGACGAAGCGATCCGGATAGGCGAGGCCAATCATGAGGTCAATCGTGGTTTCCGTCACGCCGGCGTCGGCGAGCGCCACCAGCGACTTCTTGTTGATGATGAAGCGCCCCTTCGATTCGGCCACTGCCGCCTGCACGGCCGGTCCCGGCACCTTGCCGGCCGCCTCGATGACATCCTCGACCGTCCACACGCCGTCATCGGCAGTCGTGGCGCGTGCCGCGGTGCTGGTCAGGTACTGGAGGACGGCGGAGCCGTCGGCCAGCGTCTGGTCGAACGAACGGCGATAGCGCTGGACCCGGACCGTCTGATTGGGACCGCCCTCCACCAGCTGCACGTTGATGAACGCGGGCCCGGCCATGACGAAGGCAATGCTCGACACCCTGCGTGGCGGCTCGTTGCCGCACGTGACGTCGGTATGGCGAAACACCCGCTGGCCGTCGCTCGACCACTCGGCGCGTTCGGTGCCCTTGCACTCCGGATCGGTGATGGGGCGGGTGACGCCGTCGGCCCGAATCGCCTCGTCACCCCCGCCGACCTTGCCGACAATAGTGTGCAGGCGCACCCCCGGATTGTCGGGCGTGATGCACAGTCGCGCGCCGGTGCCGGCCAGGTCGTCTTCGAGGCGCCAGCAGCCGAGCCAGTTCGCAAAGCGGGCATCGACCTGCGCGGTGGCGGCCGGCGTGACCGGTGCCTGGGTTTGAGCAGACGCGGCGCCCGCGGCCAGTGAGAACGCGAGTAGTAATGTCGTGGTCATGGTCGGTTCTCCGTTAGAACATGAAGTGGAAGCCGGCGCCGAACCGGAAGCCGCCGAGGTCGATCGGCTCGAAGTCAATGAAGTCGTTGTCGAGTGTCGCGTTCGCCCAAGTGTAGCGGCCCTCGATCGACAGGAACATGCGCTTGTAGATCTGGATGTCGGTGCCGCCGAACACGTGCGCGGTCGGCGTCCAGCCGGACGACTTGAAATGCTCGCTGAAGACCCGGAAGTCGGCGAAGTCGACGAAGTCGCCATCCTGCCGAAAGTCGTAGTTGGCCACGCCACCGCCGGCGCCCACGTAGGGAACAAACGTCGACGGAATCCACGCGTACCGGCTGATGGTGCGGCCCCGCGGAATGACTGCGAACTTCACAGAGCCGAAAAAGTTGGACTGTTTGAGCGACGTGGTCTGCTGAATCGGCAGGTTCTGATTATCGACGAAGGCGCGGTATTCCGACGGCGCGGACGACTTGGCGAGGTCGAAGCCGCCGACGATGTCCATGCGGTCGTTGAGGCTGACGGCAACTTCGGCGCCGAAGCCCGGCGCGTTGAACGACTTCTTCTCAAGCGTCAACTGCTCGGTGACGAAATCGAAGATATCGGACCCGGCGCTGGCAAGCAGCCACTCGCCGCGCACCCCGAGGCTGGCGCGCGGCCGGCCGAGCAGGAAGTCGGGGCTCGACGGTGCCTGGAAACTGCCGGATGGTGATGGAGCAGGGGTTTGCGCCGCTGCCGGAGCGGGTTGCGAAAACAGGAGAAGAGTGGCGCCCGCACTCACGAAAAGACCGCGGAAACGCTGGCCGTAGTGAGCCATGGAAACTACCTCGGGAAGCCGGCGCCTGCTGGCGAAGGGCCCGCTCCCCGGAAGGGTAACAGATACCACCGGCAGTGTCACGCCGGAGCCCGGCTGACGGGTTTCCTGTGATTGCCCTTCAGACGAGTCCAGCGGGAGCGTCCGGTGGCTACCGATCGCTGGCTGCCGTTCTCGCTGGACTAGCCGGCACCCCGGCACCGGTGACTAATCGGTGGCCGGCAAGCTGATCGCAATCGCGGCGCCGACGACGAGGACACCGGCGAGCGCCAGTAGTCCACCTTCGAAGCTGCCGGTCGCGTCACGCACCCAGCCGATCGCAAACGGTCCCGCGAAGCCGCCGATGTTGCCGATCGAGTTGACGATGGCAATGCCTCCGGCGGCCGCGGTGCCACGCAGGAACGCCGTGGGCATGGCCCAGAACGGACCGAGCGTGCCCCAGATGCCGAACGCGGCGATCGACAGCATGGCGAGCGACATCGCCGCGGTTTGCGGCGCCAGCACCGTGAGTACGAATCCGCTGGCGCCGATCAAGCACGGCACCGCCACATGCCACCGGCGCTCGACCCGGCGGTCCGAGCGCGCGCCGATCACGACCAGCCCGATGGTGGCGGCCACATACGGAATGGCGGTGAGCAGGATGACGCGGGCCGAGCTCAAGCCACCGGTCGCCTGCACGATCTGCGGCAGCCAGAAGCTGACGCCGTAGAAGGCCATCACGATGCAGCAATAGAGGGCCGCGAGCGCCCACAGCCGGCCGCTCGAGGCGGCGGCGCCCAGCGTCAGGTGCACGTGGTCGGCCTGCGCGTGCTCCTGCGCCATCTGGTTCGACAGCCATGCGCGCTCGTCCGCACTGAGCCACGTCGCGTCCGCCGGCCGCTCGGTCAGCCGGCGCAGGACCACCGGTGCCAGCAACACCGCCGGCAGCCCCTCGATGATGAACAGCCACTGCCACCCGTGCAGCCCGCCGACCCCCTGCATCTGCAGGATGGCGCTCGAAATGGGCGCGCCGATCACGCCGGCCATGGCGGTGGCCGTCATGAACAGCGCCACGGCGCGGGCGCGCTCGCGCGCCGGGAACCAGTGCGTGAGGTACAGGATCAGGCCCGGGAAGAAGCCGGCCTCGGCGGCGCCAAGGACGAAGCGCAGGATGTAGAACGACAGCGGGGTGGTGACGAACATCATCGCCATCGACACCAGGCCCCACGTGATCATGATGCGGGCGATCCAGCGGCGCGCGCCGACCCGCGCCAGGATCAGGTTGCTCGGCACCTCGAGCAGCGTGTAACTGAGAAAGAAGATGCCCGAGCCCAAGCCGTAGACGGCGGCGCTGAAGCCGAGGTCCCGGTTCATGTCGAGCGCGGCGTACCCGACGTTCACGCGGTCGAGATACGCGATGACGTAGAGCAGAAAGAGGAAGGGGATGAGCCGCCAGCGGACTTTGCCAAGGGTGCGCACCTCGAGCTCTGACACGGCGGCAATCATACCCCTGGGAACCCGGCCGCGGTGCTGACGCTGGTCGCGTTCGTTGCCTGCCGCCTCCCCGCGCCGCAAACGTAATCAATCGTCTCGCCGCCCCGATCAGCCAAACGACTAGGGATAGAATTTGAGGCTGAATGAGCCTCTCGGAGACCTCCGCCCTGGTCGGTTCGCTGCAGCAAGAGCTTCGCCGCGTCATCGTCGGTCAGGACGAGGTGGTGGCCGAGATTCTCACGGCCTTTCTCGCCGGCGGCCACGTGCTGCTCCGCGGCGTGCCGGGGCTGGCGAAAACGCTGCTGATCAAGACGCTGGCAGAGGCCGTGCACCTGAAGTTCAGCCGCATCCAGTTCACGCCCGACCTGATGCCGTCCGACATCATCGGCACCGAGGTGATCGAAGAGGACCGCGCCACCGGCGCGCGCAACATCCGGTTCATCCCGGGCCCGATCTTCGCCAACATCATCCTGGCCGACGAGATCAACCGCACGCCGCCCAAGACGCAGGCCGCCCTGCTCGAGGCCATGCAGGAGTACCAAGTCACCGTTGGTGGCGTGCGTCACACGCTCGAACGGCCGTTGTTCGTGCTGGCGACGCAGAATCCCATCGAGCAGGAGGGCACGTATCCGTTGCCCGAAGCGCAGCTCGATCGCTTCATGCTGAACGTCGTGATCAACTACCCGACGGCGGCGGACGAGCGGCAGATCCTGGCGCAGACCACGAGTGGCGGCGAGCCGTCGGCGCGGCCGGTGGCCACCGGCGAGCAGATCGAGCGCGCGCGTCTGCTCGTGCGCGAGGTCGTGGCGGCCGACAACGTGATCGACTACGCCTCGCGGATCGTGCGTGCCTCGCGACCGACCGGCGCGGCCGACGACCACGTGCCCGAGTTCGTGAAGCAGTGGCTGCGCTGGGGCGCCGGCCCGCGCGCCGGCCAGGCGCTGTTGCTGGCGGGCAAGGCCCGCGCGGTCCTGCACGGCCGCCCGGCCGTGTCGCTGGAGGACCTCCGCGCGGTGGCGCCACCGGTGTTGCGACACCGGCTGCTCGTGAACTTCCAGGCCGAGGCGGATGGCATTGATGCCGAGACCGTCGTGTCGCGCCTCCTGGACGCGGTGCCCGCGCGCTGACCACCATGTCGCGTCACCATGTGGTGTCGTCGTCCGAGCTCCAGTCGTTGCGCGACCTGGAGCTGGTCACGCGCACCACGGTCGAGGGACTGCGGCAGGGACTGCATCGCAGCCCGTTCCATGGGTTCAGTGCCGAGTTCAGCCAGTATCGCCATTACCGCCATGGCGATGACCTGAAGTACGTGGACTGGAAGGCGTTCGCGCGGACCGATCGGCTCTACACCCGCCAGTTTCGCGAAACCACCAACCTGTCGGCGCTGTTCGTGCTTGACGTCAGCCGTTCGATGAACTTCGGCGGCAAGTTCGATCTCGCCCGCCAGGTCACGGCCATTCTCGGCACCCTGGTGCTGGACCAGGGCGACGCCGCCGGCGTGCTCGCGGTTGACGATCGCGCGCGGCTGGTGCCGCCGCGCAGCGGCCACCATCACCTGCGGGTGTTCCTGGCGCAGGTCGGCCAGCTGGCGCCGACCGGCGAGGCGAGTCTTGGGGATGCCCTGCGGACGGCCGCCACCGTGATGAAGCGGCGCGGCCTCGTGATCGTCGTGTCGGACCTGTACGAAGACGCGGAGGCGCTGCCGCAGGTCCGCAGGTTGGCGCGAATGGGGCACGACGTCGTCGTGGTCCACACCTTGGCCCGCGAGGAGTTGACCTTTGATGTCGGCGGCGCCGCCGAGTTGGTCGATCTCGAAAGTGGCCGCTCGCTGATGGCGCAGCCGTCGGCGGTGCGCGACGGCTACGTGGCGGCCGTGCGGCAGTGGCTGACGTCGGTGCACGACGCCGTGACCGGTGACGGTATTGAGTACCTACGGCTGCTCACCGGCGAGCCCCTCGAACCGGCGCTGCGGCGCTTCTTGATGCGGCGCCGGGGCCGCGGCTAGCCGCATGTCCATGTTCTGGCTCGCGCCGGCGGTCTTGCTGGGCACGGCGCTCGTCGCCGTTCCGATCGCGATCCACGTGTTTGCCCGTCAACAGGGCCGGCGGGTGGCCTATCCGTCGCTGCGCTTCGTGTCGCCCTCGGCCCTGGCGGCGTTTCGCCGGCGCACGGTGCAGGATGCCGCCCTCCTGGCCTGCCGCATGGCCATCATCGTGGCTACCGTGCTCGCGCTCGCGGGGCCTGTGCTGCAAACCGAGTCACGCTCGGCGGCGCACGGCAGCCGCGTGGCCAGGGCGGTGATTGTCCTGCCTGGGACGCCCCCAGAGGCGGCCGCGGCTGCGGCCGGCGAGGCCTTCGTGTCGCGAACTGTTTCACGAGCCAATCTTGATGATGCGATCGCGGATGCCGTCCGGTGGCTCGGCACGCAGCCGCCTGCCAGCCGCGAAGTGCTGTTCACCGGTTCCGCCCGCCGCGGCCAACTGACCACCGCCGGCCTGCAGGTAATCCCCGCGTCCATGGGCATTCGCTTCGCGACGACCGCCAGCGCGGTGTCCGAACGCGACGTGGTGCTGCCGGTGTTGCGCCGGCAGGACGACACCCTCGTGATCGAGCAGCGGCAGGTGCACCTTGCGGACAACGAGACGCGCGTGGCCGCCGGCCCCGCGCCCCCTGCGCCGGACGATCTGCTGCGGATCGAAGCCGCACCGGCTGATCGCGCACTGGCGGCAGCCGCGGTGCGCGCGGTCGTGGAAGACGGGGTCCGCTGGTCGCGCCCGGGTCGCGTGCTCGTGGCGTGGGAAGGGGCGGACGAGGCAGCCGTGCAGCGAGCCGCGAACGGCGCCACCCTGATCCGCATGAGCCGTCCCGAGCCGGCGTCGAGCGCGGCTTCGGCGGTGATCGCCGCCGTTCAGCAGGTCACCGCCCCGCCATCCGACAACCTCGAGCCGGTTCGAATCGACGAGGCGCAACTGCGAGCGTGGTCCCGCGCGCCCGCAGGGGTGCCGGCGGATGCGCAGCCGGCCGACGAAGGTGACCGCCGATGGTTCTGGGCGCTGGCGCTGGCGTTACTGGCGCTCGAGCATGCCCTTCGCCGCGCCACGCGGCCGGCGGCTGCCGAGACGGCCGCGGAGGCTCGCGTTGCCTGACACCAGCGTCCTGGCCGGCGTCGAGCGCGTTCGCTTCCGCATGCGCGTGCGCAACGTCCTCTGGAGCGTGACGGCGGGCGCGGCCACGGCGGGTGCGGTCGGCATGATCGCCACGATCGTCGGCCTGTCGACCGCGCCCCGGTGGATTGTGGCCATCGTGGCCGGGCGCGTCATGGCGTTCGTGTTGACCCGCTCGACCTGGGGCGCGACGTCGGCAATGGCCGCGGCCCTGATCGAGCGCGAAGCGCCGCTCGACAACCTGGTGGTCACCGCGGCGGAGTTGCAGGCCCGTCCGCGACCCGTGCGCGCGGACATTCGCGACGAGATCGTGAGGCAGGCCGAGGCCCGGCTCTCGCTCGTGGACGCGGCGCACATGGTCCCGCTCGGGCAGCCGATGGTCGTCGCGGCCGCCGTACTCGCCGGCGCGTTCGCCGTGTTGACTATCGGCCCCGCGTCCGTACCGCGATTGCCAGGCGCGATTAGTGGCGCGGTGCAGGCGAGCACGCGGGGGATCGAGAGCGTTGCCGTCCACGTCACACCGCCGGCTTACTCCGGCCGTCCGGCGGAGTCGCTGGCTGACCCGGTGCAGATCACCGTGGTGGCGGGCAGCCGCATCAGGCTGGTCGCGGCGTCGGCCGCCGAGGGGATGGAGGCGGAGATTGCCGGTCAACCGCCGCTGGCGATGACGCGCGCCGCCGACGGGTTCAGCGGCGAATGGGTCGCTCGGCAGTCCACCGCGGTCGCCATTCGTCCGGCCGGTGGGGAAGGCCGCGGCGTGAAGTTCCTGTCGGTGATCGTCGTGGCCGATGCACCGCCGGTGGTGCGCCTGCCGCAGCCGGGCACCGACCTCGCGATCTCCGGGACCAGGGGACGCATCACCATCGGCGTCGATGCCGAGGACGACCTGGGGCTGGCCTCGCTGTCGGTGCGGTTCACGAAGGCGTCGGGCGGCGGCGAGTCGGTAACCTTTACCGAGGGCGAAGTGCCGCTGGCGATCACGCGCCGCGATGGCCGCCATTGGCGCGGCCGCGCCGAGTGGGTGCTGGACGGCCTCGGCCTGTCGGATGGCGACGTGCTGGTGTATCGCGCGATCGCCCGCGACCACAATCCGAGCGGCACTCCAGTCCAGTCGGAGCAGTACTTGGTGGAAGTGGGACGCCTGGCCGGAGCGGTGGGGTCGGGATTTGCCCTGCCGGCCGAGGAGAAGAAGTTTGCCATCAGCCAACAGATGGTGATCTACAAGACCGAGCAGCTGATCGCGTCAGTGAAGGGTTCACCGAGCCGCAGCCGTGGCGAAGCCTGGATGGAGCGGAACCAGAATCTGGCGGTCGAGCAGCGGATGGTGCGTTCCGAGGTCGTGTTTCTGAGCGGCGGCGAGGTCCAGGACGAAGTGGAAGAGGCGGCGCACTCGCACGAGATTGCCGAGGGCCGGCTCGAGAACTCGGGCCGTGCCGAAATGGTGCGCGCCCTTAACTTCATGTCGCGTGCGGAAACCGAGTTGAACGCGGGCCGCGCGGTTGAAGCCCTGGTGCTCGAGCGCGAGGCCCTCAAGGCACTGGCGCGGGCCTTCGATCGCCGAAGGTATTTCCTGCGCACCCTGCCCGAGCGCTCGCGCATCGACACCACTCGCCGGTTGACCGGCAACCGCAGCGAAGCCCGTCCCTGGGTAGGCGACCGCGGCCGGGTCGAGGCGCCGGCCGGCCTGGCGGGTACTCGCGAGCTGATGCACGAACTGGCGGCCGCCGCCGGCGTCGCGGCGGGTGCCGACGCCGGGTTGGCGGCGAAGGTCGCGAACCTCGATCCGGCTGACGCCTCCCTGCAGAAGGCGGCGGTGGCGCTGGCCACCGCCGCCGATGAGCCGGCGCGCCGCGACGCGTGGTGGGCCGCCATGCAGGCGGTGACCGCGCATGCCCTCAAGGGGTTGGGTTCGGCGGGGGAACTTTTTCTGCAGATTGACCCGCTGGCCGGCCGGCTGGCCGACGAGTTGGATCGATCCCGGAAGGGCAGCCGATGAGCCGGGGCGCGCTCATCCGTCTCGGGTTGCGCGCGGTAGCCGTGGCCATCGCGGCCGCGGCGATTGCCGATCCGCTCCTGACCTTGTCACGGCCCACGCCCAATCGGGTTGTGGTCGCCCGGCTCGCCTCAACCAAGGCCGATGCCGAGGAGGCCGCCATTCGGTCGGCGTTGCCAGACGCGGAGATCAGCGTGAGGGCCGCGCGCCCTGGGCGGCTGCCTTGCGCGCCTGGCGAGTCGTGCGTGATGGTGGCCGATGGTTCCATGGCCGCGGACTGGCCCGGCGACCTCGAGGGGCCGGTGTCGCTGATTCGCGTGGGCACGCCCGCCGGCCCGAACGTGGCGATTCAATCGGCGCTGGTGTCGCCGGCCCAGAGTGCGGCGGCCTCGGGGATCGTCCGGGCCACGCTCACCGGCGCCGGCATGGCGGGGCGCCGAACCGAGATCCACGTCACCGACGGCGCCGCCACGGTGGGCTCGGCGGTGCACGAGTGGGCCGCCGATGGCGAGGCCGTCATTGAGGTCGCGTGGTGGCCGCTCGGTGACGGCGCGCGCGCGCTGCGCGTGTTCGCGCTGCCGTTCGACGGCGAGGCGTCCGCGATCGACAACGCGATGATCGTCGGCGTGACCGTGAACTCGTTCCCGACCCGTGTGCTGATGGTCGACGCGCGGCCATCGTGGGCGAGCGCGTTCGTGCGCCGTGCCCTCGAAGACGATCCCCGGTTCGAGGTGGAGCACCGCGTTGGGCTGGCGCCGGCGCTGGCGGCGGCAACAGCGGGCGCCCGGCTCACCGTGCCGACGCTCGAGGCCGTGCCGGTCGTGGTGGCCGGCGGCCTCGACGGCCTTGGCGCGAGCGAGGTATCGCTGCTCGAACGGTTCGTCCGCGAACGGGGAGGCACGCTGATCCTCGTGCCCGACCGCGAAATCTCCGGGGCTGCCGCGGGGTTGGTGAATGGCCAGTGGACCGAACACCTGGAAGCGTCGCCCTCGTCGGTCGGGCCCTTGCAGGCGTCCGAAACGCTGCGCCTCGTCCGCGCCTCACCCATCGACACGGTGCTGGGCGCGGTGGCGGAGCGGCCGGTCCTGGTCGTGTCGCCTGCGGGCCTCGGCCAGGTGGTGGTGTCGGGTGCGATGGATGCATGGCGGTACCGGGATGCCGATGGCGGCGCGTTCGATCGCTTCTGGCGCTCACTGGTGCTCGCGTCGGCCGCCGCCGGCGAGGTCTTACAGATCGATCTTGCGGCACCGATTGCCGCGCCCGGTGCCCAGGTGCCATTCACCGTGCGTCATCGTTCCATGGAGTCCGCTCGGCCGCGTACCGTGACGGCGTCGGCGACCTGCGGCACCGACGCGCCCGCGCCAATCCGGTTGTGGCCACAGGGCGCGCCCGGAGTGTTCAGCGGAGTAGTTCCAGTGGAGGGCGGCGAGCGGTGCGAGCTGCGGATCGAGGTTGAAGGGGGACCGGTCGCCGCTCGCGGCATCGCGGTGACGACCGGCGCCACCGGCAGCGTGAGCGCCGTCATGCGACAGCTCGAGCGTATCGCCGAGGACACCGGTGGCGGGCTCGGTGACGTCACCACGGTGACCGAGGCGCTGGCCGGCTTGCCGGCACCGGCTGAGGCGCCCGCGCCATCTCATCCCATGCGTTCGCCGTGGTGGCTGTCTCCATTTGTCGCCTGTCTCGGTCTCGAGTGGTGGCTGCGGCGCCGCGCCGGACTGAGGTAAAGTTCGTGTCTATGCCGTCTCGCCGCGACTTCGCGAAGACCCTCGGCCTCGGCACCATCGGCCTCGGTCTCGCGCCGTCGGTGTTTGCCAGGCAGACGACCGCGCCCTTTCCCGCCGTCAAGAATCCGAAATACCGAAACTGGTCCGAAGACGCGCTTCGCGAAGCCAGGCGCCTCGGGTGCACCTACGCCGACATCCGCTTCACCTTGAACCGTTCGAACGGCGTCGCTGTGCGTAACGGCGACATCCAGAGCGGCGGCAACGTCGGCTTCGGCAACTTCGGCGATGAAGACACTTACGGCTTTGGCGTGCGCGTGATCCATTCGGGCGTATGGGGCTTCTCGAGCAGTCCCAACGTCACGCCCGAAGAGATCCAGCGCATCGTCGGCCTGGCCACGGAAGTGGCCAAGGCGAGCGCCACGGCCAAGAAGTTCGACGTGCGGCTGGCGCCGGTGAAGGCGTACGACACCTTCTGGCAGACGCCGATCACGGTGGACCCGTGGAGCATCCCGCTTGAAGACAAGGTGGCGTTGCTCGTGGACGTCACCAGGACGATGCAGAAGAACCCGGACGTGATGTTCGGCAACGCCGCGGTGAACTTCAACTACGAGTGGAAGTTCCTCGCGACTTCGGAGGGCTCGTTCATCGAGCAGGTGTTCTACTACACGGCCGCGTCAATCAGCGCCACCGCCCGCAAGGACGGCGTCGTCAAGACCCGCACCTTCGACCCCGGCACCGAAACGCGTGGCTGGGAGTTTGTCACCGACAACGACCTGACAGGCAATGCGGAACGCGTGGCGGCCGAAGCGGTCGAGTTCGCCATGGCCAAGCCGGTCGGCTCCGGCCTCAAGGACCTGATCCTGATGCCGAATCACTCGGCGCTGACCATCCACGAAATCATCGCGCACCCGACCGAGCTCGACCGCATTGTCGGCTACGAGGCCAATTACGCGGGCACGAGCTTCGTGAAACTGTCGGATGTCGGCAAGCTGAACTTTGGCTCGACGCACCTGAACGTGACGGCCGACCGCACGCACCCGGGCGGCGCCTCGACCGTCGGCTTTGATGATGACGGTGTGGAAGCGCAGAAGTGGCCGATCATCCGCGAGGGCATCCTGGTGGGCCTGCAGACCAATCGCGAGACCGCGCACTACATGGGCGAAACCACCTCGCGCGGCTGCACCTTTGCGAACCACTGGCGCAACTACCCGTTCCTGCGCATGCCGAACATCCAGATGGAGCCCGGTCCGAAGGGCTCGCCGACGCTCGACCAGATGATCAGCAGCATCCAGGACGGTGTGCTCGTGGATGGACAGGGCAGCTTCAGCATCGACCAGCAGCGCTACAACGGCCAGTTCGGCGGCAACTGCTTCTGGGAAATCAAGAACGGCAAGAAGACGCGGATGGTGACGGACTTCACTTACAACGCCATCACCACCGACTTCTGGGCCAACCTCGACGCGGTTGGCCCGCCCGAGGAATGGCAGCACATCGGCATGGGCGGCGATGCGAAGGGGCAGCCGGTGCAGTCCAATCGCCCGTCCCACGGCGCCTCGCCGCTCCTGTTACGCAAGATCATGGTCGGAACCGCTTTCAAATAGCGGTTCCCGGCTCCCGACTCCCGACTCCTGGCAAGGATCACTGAAATGGCGTACTCACGAGACGAAGTCAGTAGGATCACCGACAAGGTGCTCAACATGTGCAAGGCCGATGCGGTCGAGGTGCGTTTCTCGGGCGGCGAGCGCTCGGCGACGCGGTTTGCCAACTCCAGCATCACGGCCAACCTGATCGAGAACGACCAGGAAGTGCAGATCACCGTCCGCTACGGCCAGAAGACGGCGAGCGCGACGACGCACCAGTTCGATGACGAGTCGCTCAAGCGCACCATCGACGCCGTGCAGGCGTTGGCGCGGCGCAAACCCGACAACCCGGAACTGATGCCGCTGGTGAAGCCGCCCCAGGCCTACCTCGAAGTCGACGCGGCCTCGCCGTCGGCCATTGCCTTCGGCCCGGCCGAGCGCGCGAAGATGGTCAAGGCCAGCACCGATATCTGCGAGAAGAAGGGCGTGCTCGGCGCCGGCTACATCCCCAAGTTCGACTGGGTCGAGGCCTCGGCCAACTCGGAGGGCTTGTTCACCTACTTCCACTACGCGGATGCGAGTTTCATCCTGACCTGCCGCACGCCCGACCAGACCGGCTCGGGTTGGGCGGGGACGACCGGCGTCAAGGACATCAAGAACATCGACGCCGAGTTGCTGACCAACGTGGCGGCCGACAAGGCGCTGCGTTCGCGCTCGCCGCGGGCGATTGAGCCCGGCAACTACACCGTGATTCTCGAATCGCGTCCGGCCGCCCGGTACCTGTCGCTGATCCTGCAGTCGCTCAACGCGCGCAATGCCGAAGAAGGCCGCAGCTTCATGAGCGGCAAGCAGCGCGGCGAGACCCGGCTGGGCGAGAAGGTGTTTGGCGACAACTTCACGCTGCGCAGCGAGATTGGCAACCCGGTCCTGCGGCAGAGCCCGATCGGCCAGGACGGCCTGGCCGCCAAGAGCGTCACCTGGATCGAGAAGGGCGTCGTCAAGAACCTGTTCTATGACCGCTTCTGGGCCAACCGCCAGAAGCAGGAACCGACCGCGACCATGCCCGGCATGAGCCTGGTGATGGAGGGTGGCACGACCAGCGTCGAGGAGATGATCAAGACCACCAAGCGCGGCCTGCTGGTGTCGTTTTTCTGGTACATCCGCGGCGTCGACAACATGACGCTGCTCAACACCGGCATGACCCGCGATGGGCTGTTCCTGATTGAGAATGGCGAAATCGTCGCCCCGGTGCAGAACTTCCGCTGGAACGAATCACCGGCGGTGAGCTTCAACAACATCTCGGCGCTCGGCCCGGCCATTCCCATGCACACGGGCGAGGCCTACGACAACCCGGGCACGGCGCTGGTGCCGGCGATGAAGCTCGAAGACTTCACCATGACCTCGATTTCCCCGGCTGTGTAGTGCCAGGAGGGCAGCACTTTAGTGCTGCCGGAGACCAGATATGAAAAGACGTGACTTCGTCAAAACCCTCGGCGCCACCGGCGTCGCCCTCTATGCCAGCGACCTGGTTGGCGACCTGATCGCCCAGTCGCCGCGCGCCCGCGTGATGGAATCGCGCTTCAAGGGCCTGTCGGACATCGCGCTGGCGGAGGCCAAGCGCCTCGGCTGTAGCTATGCCGACATCCGCTTCACGCGCAACGTCAACGACAGCGTCGCCGTCCGCGACCGCATTGTCACCGACTCGTTCGGCTTCGGCGCCGGCGGCATGGAGACCAGCGCCGGCTTCGGCGTGCGTGTCATCCACAGCGGCGTGTGGGGCTTTGCCAGCAGCCCGTTCGTCACCGAGGGCGACATCAAGAAGATCACCGCCCTGGCCACGGACGTGGCGAAGGCGAGTGCGGTCAGCAAGCGCTTCGAGGTCAAGCTGGCGCCGGTCCAGGCGTACCAGGACTACTGGGCGGCCAAGGTCGAACAGAAGCCCGAGGACGTGTCGCTCGACGACAAGATTGCCTTCCTGATGAAGATCAACGAAGCGGCCCTCAAGGTGCCGGGCGTGATCCGCGTGCAGTCGAACATGGCGTTCGACTACGAGTGGAAGTACCTGGCGACCTCGGAAGGCTCTTACATTGAGCAGGAGATCTATCGCACCTCGCCCGGCTTCACGGTGACCGCCCTCAAGGACGGCAAGGCCAAGTCGCGCACCTTCTCGGTGGCGCCGAAGTCGGCCGGCTACGAAGTGGTCTTGAACGCGAAGATGCTCGAGAACGTCGAGCGCATTGCCAACGAGGCGGTGGAGCACTGCACCGCGCCGCCCGCCGGCGTGGGACTCAAGGACCTGATCATGACGCCGGCGCACGCCATGCTCACCATCCACGAAATCGTCGCCCACCCGACCGAGCTCGACCGCGTCGTCGGCTACGAGGCCAACTACGCCGGCACGAGCTTCGTGAAGGCATCGGACGTCGGCAAGCTGATGATGGGCTCGAAGCTGTTCAACGTGACCTGCGACCGCACGCTCGAGGGCGGGATGTGCACGGTGGGGTATGACGATGACGGCGTGAAGTCACAGTCGTGGCCGCTGATTCGCGAAGGCAAGCTGGTGGACCTGCAGACCAACCGCGAGACGGCGCACTACATCGGCCAGAACGCGTCGAAGGGCTGCACCTTCGCGACTTCGTGGCGCAACTACCCGTTCCTGCGGATGCCGAACGTGCATGTGGATGCGGGCCCGCCGGGATCGCCGACCCCGGAAGAGATCATTGCCGACACCAAGGACGGCATCTTGATCGACGGCCGCGGCAGCTACTCGATCGATCAGCAGCGCTACAACGGCCAGTTCGGCGGCGACGCGTACTGGGAGATCAAGAACGGCAAGAGGACGCGCATGCTGAGCGACGTCACTTACAACGCGATCACCACCGATTTCTGGCAGAACCTGGACGCGACGTCAGGGAAGGAATCGTGGGAGATGTTCGGGACGACCGGCGACGCCAAGGGGCAGCCGGTGCAGATCAACCACCCGTCGCACGGCTCGCCGTGGTGCCGCATCCGGCGCATCATGGTCGGCGCCGCGTTCAGCTGACAGGCAACCCCAGAGAAGGGGTTGCCTCCACCAATAGAAAAAGAGCCGGAAGGGCAGTGTTCAAGACACGCCCGCCCGGCCCTACCCCCAGAGTTGGGTGTCCGCGTTACACCGCGGACGAGTTGTTGAGCCAGGTGTCGACGTCGCGCTCGGCCTGGTCACGGGCAATGCCGTAACGCTCCTGCACGCGGCCGACGAGCTGATCCTTCTTGCCGTCGAGCTGATCGATTTCGTCGTCGGTTAGTTCGCCCCACTGCTCCTTGACCTTGCCCTTGAGCTGCGTCCACTTGCCTTGGAGAATGTCCTCGTTCATGTGAGTCTCCTGTCGGTCCGCCTGAAGGCGGACTCCACATCTGAAGGTTACGGGTTGGGGACGACCGTCAACTGGTTGTCGATGCGGTAGCCTTGAGCTTCAGCGGCGGCGATGCGCGCCGCCTCGTCGCGCTGCGTGGCGGTCTTGACCGACCCCTTCAGCACCACGGACTTGGTTTCATGGAACGTGTCGACGTTGATGTGGCTGGCGTCGACCGTGCGGTCGGCCATCAGCGCTGACTTCACGTCGATGGTCTCGATGGCAGCAGCGATGGCGCCGCCGGCGTTGCCGGCCGCGCCGCGCGTGGCGGCCGACGCATCGCGCGTCGCGTCGGCGGCGCTCTCCCTGGTATCAGCCGTCGCGGCGGCCGCCGCGTCGGCGTTCCGTTCAGCATCCTTCTCGACGCCGGCGGCGGTGTTCGAGCACCCTGCGAGAGCGAAGCCGCCTATAAGTGCGATTGCGAGATATCCGTTCTTCAAGCTCATCGGTCCTCCTGTGGGCTTCCGTGCCCGACACGGTTTGACATATCAAGTTCAGTGCCAGCCGTGGTGCGGCTAAACCGCGTCATTTTGGCCAACTGTTGGAACCAGCGGGGGCAACCCAGGTCGCCGCCTGCCAAGTCGGACCCGGGCCCTGAGCTGTCACCAGAAAGGGGGGCGCTACGAAGTCATGGCGTAGACGACGATGTTCACGCCGAAGCGGGTGTTGTCGTCTCGCTGGAAGCGCTTGTTGCGCCAGTCGTAGTCCCACTCGCAGCCGTAATCCTTGTTCGAATACAGCACGCCGACACGGTTGTTCAGCGACACCCCGCGCAGGTAGTCGTGCACCATGTCGTCGCCCCAGCCGTTCAGTTCGTGCGCGGTCTGCGGCGGGCCGTCGGGGAACGGGAAGAACGCGCGATAGAGCGGGTGGGTGCGAGGCAGCTTGTCGAGGACGCCCGGTCCCGGAAAGGCCAGGCGCATCTCCTGCTCGAACGACGTCGCGTACAAGCCGGCGACATCATGGTTGCAGTCGTCCGAGAACAGCAGCCCGCCGCGCTCCACGAAACGGCGCAGTTGGGCGCGTTCGGCCGCCGAGAAGCGCACCAGCTTGTGGCCGGTCATGAACAGGAATGGAAAGGCGAGTAGTTCGTTGGAGTCGGCGGTGATCACGATCTCTTCCGGGTACACCGGAATATTCGTGTATTCGACGACCGAATTGAGGATGTTGGCGGCCACCTTGGGGTTGTAGTCCCAGTCTCCAGATTCATAGCGAAGGCGGGCAAACACAAACTCGTGCGCCCGTGGCTGGCCACGAACGGGGCGTGGCACCTGGTCCAAGGTCATTGGCTCCACGATATCAGGTGCTGAGGTGCTGGGGTGCTGGCATGGTTTGTGGTTATGGATGAGTATGACCGACGAGCTGCAGCCGGGAGAGAAACCGGCGTCCCTCGCCACCGTGCCGACCCGCATCACCGCGAACCAGGTGATGTCCTGGCTCCTGCTGCTCTTCGCCCTGAGCTATGCCCAGGGGGTGCTGGCGCCCCTCATGATCGCGGTGCTCTTCAGCCTCGCGCTGGCGACGCCGGTGCGCGCGTTGTCGCGGCTGGTGCCGCGGTGGTTGGCCTCGGCCGTCGTCGTGGTGTCGATCGCGTTGGCGTTCGGAA
Source organism: Acidobacteriota bacterium (assembly GCA_041178345.1). Taxonomy (GTDB): domain Bacteria; phylum Acidobacteriota; class Vicinamibacteria; order Vicinamibacterales; family UBA2999; genus 12-FULL-67-14b. The sequence continues at coordinate 33,956 of JBEGVQ010000013.1, forward strand.
CGACCGCGTATCTTCTCTCGGACGAGGTCGGCGCGTTCAGCCGCCGCCTGCCGAGCCTGGTGCGGGAGGTGCGATCGGCGGTCCTGTCGGCGTCGCCGCGGCAGGGTCTGTTGCGGCAGCTACAGCAGGCGGTGAGCGAACTGGAACGGTCGACCACGAGTCCGCGGACCGACGGCAGCACACCGGTGACCATCGTCGAACCCATGGACGTGCAGCGCGGGGTGCTGACAGGCGCGCGCCGGCTGGCGTCCTACTTGGGACAGGCCTTCATGCTGATGTTCCTGGTCTAC
>JBEGVQ010000014.1:0-9387 GCA_041178345.1 Acidobacteriota bacterium
CATGTTGCCCAGCAGGCCGCTGAAGTCCCTCACCAGGGGATCGACCGCCGTCATCGTCCGGTATGAGAACGACGCGGCGCCATTGATCACTCCTTCGGGAGCAAACCGCAGTTGCGCGGTCGCGTAGTAACTCTCCGTGTTGCGTTCCGGCAGGTACTCGAACAGGTCTTCGTGATAGCCCCCCATCACGGTCAGCGCCAGCAGTGGCGTCAACTCCGTGCGCACGCCGGCTGAATAGTCGTGGCCGTCGCGGGTCATGGTCTCGCCGACATTGACGCCGTCCTGGAACGCATCCTCGAACGCATTGCTGGTAACAATCGCCGCGCCATACACCAGTGAATGGGCGCCGAGATCGAACGACACGCCCCCCGACCACTCGTTGTCTTTCCGATCCGCGCGCACGTCAATTTCGCCATTGGGCCGCGTGCGCGTCTTGGTCTCGCCGGCCGCCACGAACGGGCGCAAGCGGCTCAACAACAGGTCCACACGCCCCCGCAGGATGTGTCCGGTCGAATTCTCGCTCGTGTACTCCCTGAAGTAGTTCAGGTCGAGCCCGGCATACGCGGAGACCTTGACGAAACGGGTGCGCGAGAAGAGCGACACGTCGGGCTGGAAGGCCGCCAGGTAATCGTCCTTCGGCGACTCTGACTCGGGCTCGTCGAACACGTTGGAGTCCCACCCCAGTTCCCGAACGATCAAGCCCGGCGCCACCTTGACCGGGCCGAGCGACAACACGCCGGAGGTCGGCTCCACCTCGGCCAGCGGCCCGGTCAACGGGCCGGTGCCGACGTTGACTTGCGCGACGGCATCGGCCGCGGCGCCAACCAGTCCCATGATCAGACTGACGACGAAGACCGTGATTCGGACGACACTCATTCGAGCTCTCCAGGGTTGCGCACAGCCGCCTCGGCGTTCACGCGATCAAACCGGCCGTCGCCGTCCGGATCCGCCTCCACCTGCAGGAAGCGGCCTTGCTCGTCATAGCTGACCCGGCGGTCGGGGTTGCGCCCCGACAACGTGGTGTCGAACGCCGCCTCCCTCAGGACCGGGCCGTCGTAGCGGTCCCACCGGTCGATGTGGCCGTCGGCATTGGTGTCTTCTTCAACCCGGACCAGCACCGTGCCGCGGAAGTACTCGTGGCGATCGCGCTGGCGGTCGCGCCGGCGCGATCGCGCGAGGTGCACCTCGCCGCTGGCATTGGGCGCCACCGCCACCCACGTGTCCTCAATCCCATCGTCAAGACTTGAGGTGCCGACGGTGACGAGCGCCGCATCGGCGTTGAAGTACTCCCAGCGATCGATGCGGCTGTCGGCATTCGCGTCGGCCTCGCCGCGCAGCGGCCGGTTGCCGTCGAGATAGGTCCACTGATCGGCGCGGCCATCACCATTCTGGTCGGCACTCAGTTGGACGAGCCGGCCGGTGAAATCGTCGTAACTCGGCTGGGCCCGCTTCGTGGCGGTGGCCGGCACACAAGCCGCGGACGCCGCGGCAAGGGTCGCGATCAAGCCAAGTGTCGGTAACGAAGAACAGTCCAAGCTTCGCCCTGTCGATTACATAACAAAAAAGTAATCGAGGCCTATGCGGGAAGACTCAATATGACTCTATGTGTCATATTTGCCTAGTATCGGCGTATTGACAAGCTCAAAGGGTAGATGAGGAGACCGGTCGGACCCCTAGCCTACCAGCGTCTTATCGGTCTGACCGGGTGTCTGCTTAATCGTGCAGATACAGGAACGCTCACCTGTTCGCCGAGCCACGGCGGTCGCCGTGTGGCGTTGCTCGGGCTGCGAATCGCGCTCTCAACTAATATGTCGAGGTGGAACGCCGGGGCCTGCGCCCGTTCTTGAAATGGGTCGGCGGCAAGCGGCAACTGTTGCCGGTCCTGCGCCGCTACTACCCGCCCGCCCCCAGCGCGTACTTCGAGCCGTTCGTCGGCAGCGGCGCGGTGTTCTTCGACCTGTTCGCGCAGGGGCGCCTCGACGGCCGGCCCATCACCCTCAGCGATGACAACGCCGACCTGATTGGGTGCTACGCGCGGGTCGCCGACGCGTTGCCTGCCGTCGTTGCGGCACTGGAGCGCCTCGCCGAGGGTCACGCTTGCGACGGCCGCGCGCATTACCTGCACGTGCGCGATGCGTTGTTCAACCCGCAACGGGCGGCGTGGCGTGCCGCGGGCGGCCACCCCGCGGGCTACGGCGCCGGCCTGGCGGCGATGCTGATCTACTTGAACCGCACCGGCTACAACGGGCTCTTCCGCGTCAACTCCACGGGTGAATACAACGTGCCGCCCGGCCGCTACGAGCGTCCGCGCATCGTTGACCGCCCGCTCCTGGAGGACGTGTCCACCGTGCTGACGCGGCCGAACGTGCGGGTGCAGCGGGTGCCGTTCGACGGCGTGTTGAACGACGCCCGCGCCGGCGACTTTGCGTATTTCGATCCGCCCTATGCGCCCCTGAGCAAGACCGCCAATTTTCGCGGCTACACCGGGCGCGGCTTCACCGACACCGACCAGGCGCACCTGCAGCAAGTCGTGATCGAACTGTCGCGCCGCGGCGTGCACGTGCTGCTCAGTAACTCGACTGCGCCATCGGTCGCGCGGCTGTACGACGGCAACGCCGAGGCCCGCCGCGCGGGCCTGTGCGCCTGGCAGTTTCCGGCCCGGCGGGCGGTCAATTCCAACGCCCGACGCCGGGGGACGGTCGCCGAGCTGGTGGTGTCGAACATCCAGCCCGTCCCGTGTTAACCTCGGTAGCATCCTCCGCGCGCGAAAGTGGCGGAATTGGCAGACGCGCCGGCCTTAGGAGCCGGTGGCCGAAAGGCTGTAAGGGTTCGAGTCCCTTCTTTCGCACCAACCGGGCGCTCCCATCGAATAGATCATGAAATCAGAAATTGTCGACGTGAACGAAACGCGCCGTGACCTCACGGTGGAAGTCCCCAGCGCCGTGGTTGACGACGCGATCGGCCGCGCCGCCGCCAAGATCGGGCGCGCCGCGAAGATCCCCGGCTTTCGTCCGGGCAAGGTGCCCGCCACCGTGGTCCGCCAGCGCTTCAAGGGCGCGATCATGCAGGAGGTTGCCGAGACGTTGATCAGCCGCGCCGTCGGCGAGGCACTGGTCGAGCGCAGCGTCGAGCCGATCGACACGCCCGAGATCAAGGACCTGATCCTCGAGGAAGGCAAGGCCCTGACCTTCAAGGCCTCGTTCGATGTGGTGCCGGCGTTCGACCCGGGCGACCTGACCACCATCGAGGCGACGCAGCCCGCGGCGACGATTGCCGATGACGTCGTGAACCAGTCGCTCGAGCGGTTGCGCGAACGCGCCGCGCGCTTCGAGGCGGTCGAGACCGGCGCCGTTGAAACCGGCCACACCGTCGTCATCAGCCTCGAACGCCAGGGGACGGACAAGGACGGCAAGCAGGGCGAGCGCGAGAAGCACGAGCAGGTGTCGATCGAACTCGGGGCGCCGTCGAACCCGCCCGGGTTCGACGCCGAGATGATCGGCCTGACGCCGGGCACGACCAAGAGCTTCACCATTACCTATCCCGCCGACTACACGATCGCGGAGCTGGCCGGCGGCACGGTCGATTACACGGTGACGCTCACGGAAATCAAGAAGCGCGTCGTGCCGCCCCTGGATGACGAGCTGGCCAAGGACCTGGGCGAGTTCGAGTCGCTCGACGCGCTGCGCACACGGGTGCGCGCCGACCTCGAGCACGAGGCCATGCACGCCGCGGAGCGGCAGTTGCGCCAGGATCTGCTGAAGCAGCTCGCCGCGCGGGTGCCGTTTGCCGTGCCGGCGACGCTGGTCGATCGCGAGATCGACCGCCGCCTCGAAGACTTCGCGCGGCGGCTGATGGACCAGCGGATCGACCCGCGCCAGGCGAACATCGACTGGAACGCGTTCCGCGAAGGCCAGCGCGCGCCGGCGGCCGAAGCGGTCGGCTCGGCCATTGCGCTGGACGAGATTGCGAAGCGCGAGAGCGTGACGGTGACCGACGACGACCTCGACGCCGAGCTGCAGCGCTATGCCGACCAGACCGGCCACACTGTGCCGAGCATCAAGGCGCGGCTGCAAAAGGACGGCGAACTGGGCCGGTTGGCGGCGGGATTGCGCCGTGAAAAGGCCGTTGCGCTGGTCGTTTCGAGGGCCAAGATCGCCAAACCCTGACCGGGTGGTTGGCTATTGCACTTCCCCGCGTCTCAGCCGATAACAGTAGAGAAGCCCACTTATGAGCGTTTATCAGAACCAGCTTGTGCCGATGGTGGTCGAGCAGACCAACCGCGGCGAGCGCGCCTACGACATCTTTTCTCGCCTGCTCAAGGACAACATCATCTTCATCGGCACGCCGATCGATGACGGGGTCGCCAACCTGGCCATTGCCCAGATGCTGTTTCTCGAGGCCGAGGACCCGGACAAGGACATCCAGTTGTATCTCAACAGCCCGGGCGGCTCGATTACGGCCGGGTTTGCGATTTACGACACCATGCAGTTCATCCGGCCCGACGTGCAGACCATCTGTATCGGCCAGGCCGCGTCGATTGCGGCGGTGCTGCTCGCGGCCGGGACCAAGGGCAAGCGGTTTTCCCTGCCCAACTCGCGCATCCTGATCCACCAGCCGTGGATGTCGGGCCTGGGCGGCCAGGCCACCGACATCGACCTGGCGGCGAAGGAGATCATCCGCATGCGCGCCCGAATCAACGAGATCCTGGTCCACCACACGGGCCAGGACATGAAGCGCATCCAGGACGACACGGAACGCGACTACATCATGTCGGCGGACCAGGGCAAAGAGTACGGAATTATTGACGATGTCATTCGGAAACGGGTGTAACCTAGTGGTATCGGCATGGTAAAAAAGAGCGGCGATAGCGGCGAGATTTTGCGCTGCTCGTTCTGCAACAAAGACCAGAACGATGTCCGGAAATTGATTGCCGGCCCGACGGTATTCATTTGTGATGAATGCGTCGAGGTGTGCAACGACATCATTGCCGACGACAACCGGTTCGACAACCGCGGGACGCGCACCTCCCTGCCGGCGCCCCCCGAGATCAAGAAGTTCCTCGACGAGTACGTGATCGGCCAGGAACTGACCAAGAAGAAGCTTGCGGTCGCGGTCTACAACCATTACAAGCGCCTCGAAATCCAGAAGCAGCCGCGCAGCCGCCACGACGTCGAGCTGACCAAGAGCAACATCCTGCTGGTCGGCCCGACCGGCTCGGGCAAGACGCTGCTGGCGCAGACCCTAGCCAAGCTGCTGTCGGTGCCGTTCACCATCGTCGACGCGACCACTCTCACCGAGGCGGGGTACGTCGGCGAAGACGTCGAGAACATCATCCTCAAGCTGTTGCAGGCCGCCGGCGGCGACATCGAGAAGTGCCAGCAGGGCATTGTCTACATCGACGAGATCGACAAGATCGGCCGCAAGGACGAGAACCCGTCGATCACGCGCGACGTGTCGGGCGAAGGCGTACAGCAGGCGCTGTTGAAGATCCTGGAAGGGACGGTGGCCAACGTGCCGCCGCAGGGCGGGCGCAAGCACCCGCACCAGGAGTTCTTCCAGATCGACACCACCAACATCCTGTTCATTTGCGGTGGCGCGTTCGTCGGCCTCGACAAGGTCGTGGAGCGGCGCATCGGCAAGAAGACCCTCGGCTTCAAGGCCGAGATCAAGTCGAACAAGAACATCGACGTCGGCGCGATTCTTCAACAGGCCGAGCCCCAGGACCTGATCAGGTTCGGGCTGATTCCCGAGTTCGTCGGCCGCCTGCCGGTGATGGGGACGCTGCACGAGCTCGACCGTCCGGCGCTCGTCCAGATCCTGACGCAGCCGCGTAACGCCATCACGCGCCAGTACCAGAAGCTGTTCGAGTACGAGAACGTCAAGTTGCGCTTCACCGATGACTCGCTCGATGCCATCGCCGAGATGGCGCTGGCGCGGAAGATCGGCGCCCGCGGCCTGCGGATGATCATCGAGGACCTGATGCTCGACTTGATGTACCAGATGCCCGGCCAGAAGAAGGCCCGTGAAGTCGTCATTACTCGCGAGATGGTCGTCAGCAAGAATACCGGCCTCGAGGTCGTCGAGAAGGCCGGCTAGCACGAAGCTTGTCGGGAACCGGGAGGCGGGCACCGGGAACCGAAATACCAACGCCTGAGTCACATTCCCGACTCCCGATAGAACCCAACCATATGGTCGAAGTCTACGAGACCCTCCCGATCGTCCCCCTCCGCGACGTGGTCGTCTTTCCGCACATGATGATGCCGTTCGTGATCGGGCGGCCCTCGTCCATTCGCGCGCTCGAGCACGCGCTCGGCAAGGACAAGCGGATCTTCCTGGCGGCGCAGCACGATGCGTCGACCGACGATCCCAGGGCGGAAGACATCTTCACCATGGGCTGCGTCGCCAACGTGGTGCAGAGCCTCAAGCTGCCCGACAGCAACATCAAGGTGCTGGTCGAGGGCGTCGAGCGCGCCCGCGTGATCGAGTGGAAGGAAGACAAGGGCTTCTACCGCGTGGTGGTCAAGGTGCTGCAGCGGCAGAAGGACGCCGCCGGCGACGTCGAGCAGACCATGAGCAAGGTCGTCACCTTGTTCGAGCAGTACGTCAAGCTGTCGAACAACCTGCATTACGACGCGATGATCGCGGCGGTCCGGGTCGACGACCCGGGCAAGCTGGCCGACACCATCTCGGCGCACCTGCTGGTCGGCATCGACGAGAAGCAGAACCTCCTTGAGATCGTCTCCCCGCTCGAGCGCCTCAATCGCATCGCCGGCATTCTCGAAGCCGAAGTCGACAAGCTGCAGGTCGACCGCCGCATCCAGTCGCGCGTGAAGAAGCAGATGGAGAAGGCGCAGAAGGAGTACTACCTCAACGAGAAGATGAAGGCGATTCAGCGCGAACTGGGCCGTAAGGACGACAAGGGCAACGAGGCCGACGACCTGAAGAAGAAGATCGAACAGGCGCGGATGCCGAAGGACGTCGAAGAGAAGGCCGTCCAGGAACTGAAGCGCCTGGAAGCGATGCCGCCGATGTCGGCCGAAGCCACCGTCTCGCGCAACTACCTCGACTGGCTGATCGCGGTGCCGTGGCACAAGAAGACCAAGGAGAACCGCGACCTCAAGAACGCCGAGCTGGTGCTCAACGAAGACCACTACGGCCTCGAGAAGATCAAGGACCGCATTCTCGAGTTCCTCGCGGTGCGCGCCCTGGTCAAGAAGCCGAAGGCGACCATCCTCACGTTTGTCGGCCCTCCGGGCGTCGGCAAGACCTCGCTGGCCAAGTCGATCGCCCGCGCCATGAACCGCAAGTTCGTGCGCCTGTCGCTCGGCGGCGTGCGCGATGAGGCCGAAATCCGCGGCCACCGCCGCACCTATATCGGCGCCTTCCCCGGCCAGATCATCCAGATGATGAAGAAGGCCACCACCATGAACCCGGTGTTCCTGCTCGACGAAATCGACAAGATGTCGATGGACTTCCGCGGCGACCCCTCGGCGGCGCTGCTCGAAGTGCTCGACCCCGAGCAGAACAACACCTTCGCCGACCACTACCTCGACGTCGAGTACGACCTGTCGCACGTGATGTTCATCTGCACCGCCAACGTCCTGCACACCATTCCGCAGGCGCTGCGCGACCGCATGGAAGTGCTGCAGCTGGCCGGCTATACCGAGCAGGAAAAGACCGAGATCGCCAAGCGCTTCCTGGTCAGCAAAGCCGTCGAAGGCTCGGGCCTCACCGAGAAGAACATCACCTTTGCCGACGACGCGCTGACCAACGTGATCCAGCGTTACACGCGCGAAGCCGGCGTCCGCAACCTCGAACGCGAGATCAACTCGATTTGCCGCAAGGTCGCGCGCAAGGTCGTCGTCGATGGCCCGCAGACGTCAGAGACGATCACCGCCGAGAAGGTGACCGAGTACCTGGGCGTGCCGCGCTACCGTCCCAGCGTCGCCGAAGAGCAGAACGAGATTGGCGTCGCCACCGGCCTGGCCTGGACCGAAGTCGGCGGCGAGATCCTGGTGACCGAGTGCACGCTGATGCCCGGCCGCGGCCGCCTCATCCTCACCGGCAAGCTCGGCGACGTGATGCAGGAATCGGCCCAGGCGGCGATGAGCTACGTGCGCTCGCGCGCCGAGGAGTTCGGCATCCAGAAGGACTTCAACCGCAAGGTCGACGTCCACGTGCACATTCCCGAAGGCGCCATCCCGAAGGACGGCCCCTCGGCCGGCATCACGCTCGCCACCGCCCTGATCTCGGCGCTCGCGCGCATTCCGACGCGGCGCGACGTCGCCATGACCGGCGAAATCACCCTGCGCGGCAAGGTGCTGCCGATTGGCGGCATCAAGGAAAAGCTGCTGGCCGCGCATCGGGCCGGCGTGAAGACGATTCTCGTGCCGAAAGACAACGAGAAGGACCTGGCCGACATTCCGAAGAACGTGCTCGACCTGCTCGACATCCACATGGTCAGCCACATGGATGAAGTGCTGAAGATCGCGCTGGCCGGACCGTTAACGCCGCTGACGCCGACGCCGGATGCCGACATCGACGGGTCGGCCGACGCCATTACGCACTAAGTTTTGAAGGTCGCTTCCGCGTTCGTCACCAGTGCCGCGGGAACCGCGGGGTTCCCGCACGACGGCGTCCCGGAGCTGGCCATGGTCGGCCGCTCGAACGTCGGCAAGTCGACCCTGATCAACGCCCTGGTCCGGCAGAAACTGGCCCGGACCAGCGCCGCTCCCGGCAAGACGCGCCTGGCGAACTTCTACCGGGTCGCAGTGGAGAGCAGGCCCCCGTTTTACCTGGTGGACCTCCCCGGCTACGGCTACGCCCGTGGCGGCGAGAAGAGCCGCCAGGAGTTCGATGCGCTGGCGGCTGAGTACTTCAGCAGCCGGCACGCCGAGGCCGTGGAAGAGGCCGGCCAGGGCAGGGCACCGACCTTTTGCGGGGTGCTCGCGCTGGTCGACAGCCGGCATCCCGGGCTCGACGCGGATCGGATCGCCTGGACGTGGCTGAGCCGCATGGGCATCACACGTCATGTCGTCGCGACGAAGTTGGACAAACTGACGCGTGCCGAGCGGCATCGTCATCTCTCGGAACTGGAACGGCTTTACTCAAGCCCGGTCACGCCCGTGTCGGCGGAGACCGGTGAAGGATTGGATGCACTGTGGACGCTGATCGCCAGGCTGCTGAAGCGGCCGTAGCAACGCCGACGACCCCCGCCAACGAACCGACGACGCTCGACCTGTCCACCCTGAAGGATCTCAGCGTCACGGCGCTGACCAAGATCGCCAGGGACCTGGAGATTCCAGGCGCGACCGGCATGCGCAAGCAGGAGCTGATCTTCGAGATCCTCCGGGCGCGGGCCGAAAAGGCCGGGCTGATCTTCTCGGA
>JBEGVQ010000015.1:0-7902 GCA_041178345.1 Acidobacteriota bacterium
TCCACCGGGCTCAGCCCGCCCATGCCGCCAATGCCGACCATGGCCGTGGCCAGACTCGCGCTCTTGAAGTCGGCGGGACTCGCCAACGACACGCCGCCGGGGGCGTAAGCCGTGAACACGACCTGATCGTTCTTGAAGTCGGTCGGCTTGAGCCACACCTCGACCCCGTTCGATAGCGTCAGTACCGTGGCGCCAATCTCCGCCACCTCGCGGCGCGAGGCCACCGTACCGGCCGGCGGCGCCTCCTCCACCAGGGCGCGGCCCGAGGTGGCGTCGGCCCAGGGTTCCACCGGCGCCGCGGCGGCTCGCGTGATCGCCGCACGCAGCATGTCGGGCGACGGCGGCGGGGTTTCCTTCTTCTCAGGCGCCACGCCGAGCACGACGCGGTTCTCGTCGGTGATCAACCCCCTGGCCAGCGCCGACGCCTCGGCCGCGGTCACGGTTGGCAGATAGGTGGACGCGACCCGGTACTCGAACTCGATGCCCGGAATGGGCTCCTGCTCGAGGAAGTGACGCACGTATTCGTTGGCCAGCCCCGGGTTCTCGGCCGTGCCACGTTCCTTGAAGGCCCGCTCGTAGCCGGCGAGCAGGCCGGCCCTGGCGCGGTTCAGTTCCTCGTCCGAAAATCCGAACTGCTGCATGCGCTTGGCTTCGAGCATCAGCGCGCCCAGGCCCTCGGTGAGCTGGCCCTCGGGCACGGCGGCTTCAATCTCGAACAACTCGAGCGTGCGGCCAATGTTGCTGCCACCCGCCTGCGCGCCCAGGAAGGGCGCGTTGGGCCGCCGCGAGATTTCGGCCAGGCGGAGGTTCAGCATCTGCGACACCAGCTGCTCGACCAACTGCTTGCGGTAGCCACGGACGGTGTTGTCGACCTCGACCTTGCTCTTGAACGCCATCGACACCGTCCACCCCTGCGCTTCGGGGTCGGTGGCCATGCTGATCAGGGTCTCCTTGTGTGCGGGCACGCCGGCATCGACCGACGACGCCGCGCCCTTGGCCGCCGGGATCACGCCGAACCGCTTCTGGATCAGCGCCTCGGACTCGGCCACGGGCAGGTCGCCGACGACGACCACCGCCATGTTGTCGGGCCGGTACCACTGCTGGTAAAAGGCAACCAGCCGCTCGCGCGGCGCCTTCTGCAGCACCTCGGGCAAGCCAATCGGCAGTCGCTCGGCGTACCGCGACCCCTGGAAGATGAGGGGCAACTGCTTGTCGGTGAGACGCGAGCCGGCGCCCAGGCGCCCGCGCCACTCTTCGAGCACGACGCCGCGTTCCTTCTCGACTTCGGCCGGCAGCAGCGAGAGCCCGGCGGCGAAGTCGTGCAGCACGAGCATGCCGCGATCGACGTAGCCCGGCCGATCGGTCGGAATGTCGAGCATGTAGATGGTTTCGTCGAACGACGTCGAGGCGTTGACGTGCGGGCCGAAACGGGCGCCGATCGATTCCAGGAACGACACCAGTTCCCCGGGCTTGAAGTTCTCGGTGCCGTTGAATGCCATGTGTTCGAGAAAGTGCGCCAGGCCGCGCTGGTCCGGCTCTTCCTGCAGCGACCCGACGTTGACCGCAAGGCGCATCGACACGCGGTTCGCCGGGCGGCTGTTCCGGCGGATGAAGTAGCGGATGCCGTTGGGCAACCGGCCCGATCGCACTGCCGGGTCGACCGGCAACGGCCGCTCGAGCGCCAGCTCGGCCGGCACAGCCGGCGCTTGCAGCGTCGCCTCTTGGGCGGGCGGCGCCGCCACCTGGGCCCACGGACTCGCCACCACGACGGTAAGCAGCAGAACAACGGCGACGACGGCGGACCTCACGCGACCCATACGAATCTCCCTCTTGGCACCTTGGCACCACGCCCCTTGGCACAATAGGCACCGTACGCACCCAAGGCACCCATTACTATTCATCAATGCGCCTGAAGATCAAACGTCTGGATTCATCCATTGGCCTGCCCGAACCGGCCACGGCCGGCGCCGCCGGCTTTGACCTGGCCGCCGCGGCCGACATGGAAATACCCGCCCGAAGCATCAAGTTGATCGGGACGGGACTGGTGATTGCCGTGCCCGAAGGCTACTTTCTCGGGGTGTTCGCCCGCAGCAGCACGCCGCTCAAGCGCGGCCTGATGGTCGCCAACGGCGTCGGCATCATCGACGCCGACTATTGCGGTCCGGCCGACGAAATCAAGATCCAGCTCTTGAACGTCACCGATGAGCCGGTTCAGGTGAAGCGCGGCGACCGTCTCGCCCAGGGCGTGGTCCTGCCCTGCCCCCGCGTGGAATGGGATGAGGTGGCGGAGATGGTGGCTCCCACGCGAGGGGGATTCGGTTCCACAGGTCAGTAGTGCGCAAGATCCTGCATATCGACATGGACGCGTTCTATGCGTCGGTCGAGCAGCGCGACAACCCGACGCTGCGCGGCAAGCCGGTGGCGGTAGGCGGCGACCCGGCCACGCGCGGGGTGGTCGCGGCGGCCAGTTACGAAGCGCGCCAGTTCGGCGTGCGGTCGGCCATCCCCATGTCGCGCGCCGTCCGCCTCTGCCCCTCGCTGGTCATCGTGCGGCCCGACTTCCAGAAGTACCGCTCCGTGTCGCAGCAGGTGTTTGCGCTTTATCGCGAGGTGACGCCGCTCGTCGAGCCCTTGTCGCTGGACGAGGCGTATCTCGACGTCACCGCGAACAATTGGGGCGAGCCGCTGGGCGTCAACGTCGCCAGGCGCCTGAAGGATGCCATCAAGGACACGACCCGGCTGACCGCCTCGGCCGGCGTCGCCCCCAACAAGTTTTTGGCGAAGATTGCATCGGGTTGGAACAAACCCGACGGGCTGACCGTCGTTGCCCCCGAGCGGGTCGAGAAGTTCCTGACGGGCCTGCCCGTGGACGCGCTGTGGGGTGTCGGACCGGTCACCGCCGCCCGGCTGCGCGAGCACGGCATCGAGAAGCTGACCGACGTCCGCGCCCGCTCGCTGGCCGACCTCGAAGCCGTGGTCGGCAGCCTGGCGCCGTGGCTGCTGGATCTCGCCCATGGCCGCGACGAACGCCGGGTCGAACCCAATCGGCCCTCGAAGTCGTCGAGCTCTGAGCGCACCTACGCCAGCGATTTATCGGGCATGCAGGAGATCCGGCAGGAGATCGACCGGATGGCGCGGGACGTCGCCGCCTGGCTGCAGCAGCGCGCGATCACGGCACGCACCGTCACCATCAAGGTGCGCTATGACGACTTCACCACCGTCACCCGCAGCCACAGCACGCCGCAGATGACCGACGATACCGAGGCGATCGCGGCGCGGGCGCGGGCGCTGCTGGCCAGGACCGAGGCGGGCGCCCGGCCCGTCCGCCTGCTCGGCGTCGGCGTGCACAACCTCAGCACCGACGCCGCCGCAACGAGGCCTACCGCCGAAGGACCGTTACTGTTCTGAGTTCGACGCGCTCCACCGGCGTCTCGCCATTCACGGTCACCGCCTCGATCTTCTCGACCACGTCGAGACCGCTCTCCACCATCCCGAACGCGGAGTACTGGCCGTCGAGTGCCTCGGCCTTCGCGGTGACGATGAAGAAGGACGCGCTCGCTGAGTCGGGCTCGGCCAGTCGCGCCATCGACAGCGTGCCCTTCACGTGCAGCTGATCGTTGAACTCGGCCTGCATCTGCCGCACGTACTTCTGCTGGGACTCGCCGAGCGGCGCGGTGCGCGTCGGCAGGTGCCCCGACTGAATCACGAACCCCTTCACGACGCGGTGAAAGCTCATGCCGTCATACACGCCGGCCTGCGCCAGCCGCAGAAAATTGCGGACATGGTTCGGCGCCTGGTCGGGCGTAAACGACACCGTGATCTCCCCCATCGAGGTGTCGAGCACGGCGCGATAGCGCGCCAGCTCCTCGACGGTCTCGGTCGAGAACGGCTCGGGCACGTCGGCCGGCCGGTCGCGAATGGTCACCTTGTTGACGACCACGCGATCGAGCGCGAGGCCGGTGTCGTCCACGGCGGTCTCGGAAATCCTCTGCGCCACGAGAATGCCCTCGTGGACCCGCGCGAAGATCGTATAGCGGCCATCGAGTCCGGGCTGATCCGTCACCGCGATGAAGAACTGCGTGCCGGCGCTATCGGGCTTGCCGGGAATCTGCGTCGCCGAGACCGCGCCGCGTGTCTGCCTCTCGCCGGAGATCTCCGGCTTCAGCAGGTTGAGGCCGCCGCTGCCGTACTTCGCGCGCGCGGCAGGATCCTTGGTCACCGGATCGCCGCCCTGGATGATGCCGAACTTGATCATGCGAAAGAACGTCGTGCCGTTGTATCCGCCGGACTCCGCCGTCGTGATGAACTGCGCGACGTGATTGGGCGCGCGATCGGCGAGCAGATCGAGAACGATCGTTCCCGCGGTGGTGTCGATTACCGCCTGCCGGGGTTGGGCCACCGCGATCGCGGGGACGCACGACAGCACCAGCAGCGTGAGGAGGCGTCGGGGTGTCATCCGCGCATTATCCGTCCCTCCACTGACCACCGCAAACTCGCGCACGCGACGAACTCGCTGTGCGAGTGCCCCGTCCACCCTCCCAGTGCACGGCTTGAGTGGTCCGGCTGAAGCCGGACGCCACAGGTAAGAACCGCGGAGGCACCGGACGAGAGGCGCGACGGCGGCGCGCGCATCCGGCCGCCAGACGCGGGCGGGGCCCGACCGCAACCTGAAGGCCACCCTCAACGCCCGTTCAACTGTTCAGTGTCGACCACTTGTGATGCAGCTGTCTGTTCCTGCTATGCTGTGTCCGGCAAGCTGGCTCCCTCGTTTCTCGCCTGGCTTGCCTGACCCAGCAGCATGTACGAGGAGTATTTCGGGTTCGGTCAACCGCCGTTCAGCCTGACGCCGGATCCGCGGTTCTTGTACCGCAGTGAGTCCCACGATGTCGCCTTGCAACAGGTGTGGCAGGCGATTCGCCGCAAGGAGGGCTTCATCGTCCTCACCGGCGACATCGGGACCGGCAAGACCACGCTGTGCCGCACCCTCCTCGAGCAGTTTGACCAGACCACCTTCACGGCCCTGATTCTCAATCCGTTCCTGTCGGTCGAGGAACTGCTCCGCGAAGTCCTGCTCAGTTTCGGCGTGGTCTCGCGCGACGCGCTCAAGTCGGGGCGGCTCGCGACCGCCAGCAAGCACGAGCTGATCCGCACCCTGCACGACTTCCTGCTGTCGCTCGTGCCGTTGCACGGCAGCGCCGTGCTAATCATCGACGAGGCGCAGCACCTGTCGACCAACGTGCTCGAGGAGATCCGCATTCTCTCGAACCTCGAGACCAACGATCAGAAGCTGCTGCAGATTGTGCTCGTTGGCCAGCTCAACCTGCTCGACCTGCTCCACAAGACCGAGCTGCGGCAACTCGACCAGCGCATCTCGATTCGCTGCTCGCTGAAGGCATTGACCCGCGAGGAAGTCGAGGCCTACGTCACCCACCGCCTGTGGGTGGCCCGCGGCTCGACGTCGGTCTCGTTCACGCCGAAAGCGTTCGACCTCGTCCACGGGATCTCGGGCGGCGTCCCGCGCATGATCAACCTGTTGTGCGACCGGGCGCTGATGGTCGCCTGCGAGTCGCAGACCAGCCGCATCACCGAGGAGCAGGTCGTGCAGTCGGCTGGCCAGATCGGGCTCGAGGTCCCCAAGGGCAAGATCAAGGGCGAGCGCTCGGCCGCGGCCACCCGATCGTCCAGGCGCAGCTGGGTGCTCGCCGCCCTGCTGGTGCTCGCGGCCGCCGGTGGCGCGGTGCACTATTTCCTGGGCAACCCGGTCGAGCTGTTTGGCGCCGCCGCGATGCCGTCAGTACGGCGCGCCCCGCCGGCGCCGTTGCCGGCGCGGATCGCTGCGCAGGCCGTCCCGGCCGGCCGGCCTGAAATTGGGCCGCCGCCGGCCGTGCCCGGCTCGTTCTCGGTGCTGATCGGCACGTTCGACACCGCGCGCCAGGTGGATCAGCTCGAGGCGGAATTGCGCGCGCAGCGCCTCCCCGTTTACCTGATCGACGTGCTGGTGACGCCAGGCGACCTGCACCGCCGCGTGCTGGTCGGGCGTTATTCCTCGCGCGAGGAAGCCGATGCCGTGCGCCAGAAGCTCGGCCCGGCCATGGCCGCCGCGCGGGTGGTCCCCGGCGACGTCGAGCGACTGCGCGTTGTCCCATAGCGACGGCTAACGCCGTCGCTCTCACACCGTCGCTAGCGGTCCCGCGACTTGTACAGCTTCTTGATCGACTGGCTGATCGTCTTCATTTTGCGCTTCTCGTCGATCTGCGCGCGCACGTCCTTGCGCGCGTCGAGGCTGCGCATCTCGTCATGCAGCTTGAGGTAGTTTTCGAGGCGTCCGGCGGGCAGCGTGCCCTCGGCAATGGCCTGCTTGACCGCACAACGCGGTTCCTCGCGGTGCTGGCAGTCAGTGAAGTGGCAGCCGACGGCCAGCCTCTCGACATCCTCGAAGGTCTCGCGGGTGCCCTCGGTCTGGCTCCATAACTGGATTTCGCGCATGCCGGGCGTGTCGATCAACAGGCCGCGGCCAGGCAGCAGGATCAGGTGGCGATGCCGGGTCGTATGCCGGCCGCGCGAATCGTCCGGGCGCACCTCGCTGGTCTTCAGCAGGTCCTCGCCAACCAGGGCATTGACGATCGTGGACTTGCCGACCCCTGAGGACCCGAGCAGCGCCCCGGTTCGGCCCCGGCCGAGGTACCGCTCGATGACCTCGATGCCGGAGCGCTGCTTGGCGCTGATGCCGTGCACCGGGACGCCGACCGCCAGGGCGGCGATCTCGTCCAGGTTTGCGGACAAATGCTCAGCCACATCGGCCTTGTTGAGCAGCACCACCGGACGGGCGCCGCTCTCGTAGGCCATCAGCAGGTATCGCTCGAGACGTCGCGGGTTGTAGTCCCCATCAAGGCCCATCACCAAAAACACCGTGTCGATGTTGCTGGCGACAATCTGCTCTTCGGTGGTCTCGCCGGCGACCTTGCGCGAGAAACGGCTGCGCCGCGGCAGCACGGCCTCGATGGTGGCCGACGCCTCACCCGGGGTCGGCAAGACCGCGACCCAGTCGCCCACCGCCGAGCGGTTCTCGCGGCCCTCGGCATGGTGGCGCAGGCGCCCGGCATGCTGCGCCTGCAGTTCGCCGGCCTCGGCGTAGAGCCGGTAGATGTAGTTGAACTCGATCGCGACGCGGGCCGGGACCAGGCCTGCGGCCGCGTGCGGCGCGAAGGCCTGCGCCCACTCGGCGTCCCATCCCAAGTCGTGAAGATCGAAACTCACTCGGCTGTAGGATAGCAGCGAACCCATGAGCGACCAGATTCCGTTGTTCGAGCGGGCGCCGATCGCGGCGGCGGACCCGTCGGTGGCCGCGTTGGCGGCAGTGCACGCCGAGGCCGCGGCCATTGCCGCGCACCTCCCGGACGGGATTCGTTTTGGCACCAGCTCATGGAGCTTCCCCGGCTGGAAGGGCATCGTCTATTCGGGATCGGTGTCGTCGGCGTCGATTGCGAGGGGCGGCCTGCGCGAGTACGCAAGCCATCCCCTGCTTCGCACCGTCGGCGTCGACCGCAGCTACTACGCCCCGATTCCCATCGAGGACCTGCGGCGGTATGCCGATCAACTGCCGGACGGGTTTCGCTGCTGCACGAAGGCTCCGGCCGGCGTGACCGCCCTCACGATGGGGCTGCCCGGTTCCGGTTCGAGCAACCCTGACTTTCTGTCGGCCGACCGGCTGATCGCGGAGCTGCTCGAGCCGTTTGCCGTGGCGTTTGCGGCACACACCGGCCCGTTCATCCTGGCATTCCCGCCGTTCCCGCGCGATCGCCGGCTCGAGACCAGCGACTTTCTCGGGCGTCTCGATCGGTTTCTCGAACGCCTGCCGCGCCAGTTTGAATACGCCGTTGAGTTGCGCGATCAACGTCTGCT
>JBEGVQ010000016.1:0-24739 GCA_041178345.1 Acidobacteriota bacterium
CACCCGCTTCTTCCTCGCGCGCCTGCCCGGCGGGCAGGACCCCCGCCATGACGATGGCGAGATGACGGCGCTGGAGTGGATGTCGCCGAAGGCCGCGATTCGGAAGTTCGAGCGGCGCGAGTTGCTGTTGCCGCCGCCGACCTGGACGACCATCCGCCAGCTCGAAAAATGGTCGTCGATCGACGAAGTGTTCGTGTGGGCGCAGCAACGAACCGTGGTCCGCGTGATGCCGGGCTTCGTCAAGACCGAGAGCGTGACCATGCTCACGCTGCCGGGCGACCCGCTCTTCCCATCCATTCCCGGCTGGGAGGTGCCCGAAGAAACGCGGTTCGTGCTCGAGGGCGGCGCCCGATGGCAACCACTGAAACCCTGACCGCAACCATCGATCGGCCGATCGCGCTCTTCAACCCGGCATGGACCGGCCTGACGGCTTCTTCGACCGGCGCACGCAGTTCGTGCTGAACGGCGCGCCCTGCGAGGTCAGTCGGGACTAATGAAGCGGTAGAGCACGCGGATTACGCGATACGCCTCGGGCATCGACTCGCGCGTGAACTCCACGGTGTCTGGAGCCACGACCTGAATCTCGCGAAACGCGGAGGCCACCTCGGGAATCGTGAAGTTGCGCAGCTGCATGCGGACCTTGTAAGCCGGCAGCTGCTCGCGGGCGGGGTTGCCGGCCGCGGCCACGCCATCTTTCGCCGCGGCCTGGATGTCGCGCCGCGCCTCGACCGGCGCCCGGCCCTCGACCGCGCGCATGTTGATGGCGCGCTTCACCACCACGCCGCGAACGCCCGGCGTCCACTCCTTCTGCTGTTCGATCGTCACATCGTCGCCCGTGATGACCACGACCGGGACGCCGTACCAGTTCGCCATCAGGGTATTCAGTCCGCCTTCGCCGGCTGACCGGCCGTTCACCTGCACGTCTTTCACGACGCCGGAGCCGGTGTGGGCGAACAGGCCACGCGGCGAGTCGGCCTTGGCGTGATAGCCGACGAAGATGGCCGCGTCGAACGTTTCGTCGAGGCCCTCGACCATGCCGTGCCGCTTGAAGGTGTGGCTGATCAGGCGGGCGCGCGGATCCAGGTCTTCGGGCAGCAGGTTGCGCTGGCTGCCGTGCGAGTCGTTGACCACCACTTCGGTGGCGCCGCCCTCGAACGCACCGCGAATGGCGGCGTTGGCGTCTTCGGCCATCAGCTTGCGCGAGCGGTTGTACTCGGCGCCGCCGGCGCTGGTCTGGTCGTCGCCGATCACGCCGCTGATGCCTTCCATGTCGACCGAGATGTAGACCTTCTTACCTTGGGCGGACGCTTCAAATGCCACCACGAAGGACACGAAGGACCAGACCGCGAAGGCCGCGAGCAGTCTTTTCATGCGGTCTCCGGCAAGTTGAGCGCGGCGCGGACGAAGTCTTGTTCCGGCAATCCGCCCATGATCTCGATCGTCTCGTTGACGATCGTCTTGGGCACGCCGGTGACGCGGTACTTGCGGCTCAGGTCCATGAACGTCGTGGCCTCAACCGCATCGGCGGTGATCATCGGGTTCGCGGCTGCCATCTTGTGTGCGAGGACGACCGCCCTCGGACAGTGTGGTCAAGTGGGTGTCGAGAACACCTGGATGTGCGTGGGCGTGGTGACCGCCTGCACCCACGCCATGGTCTCGGGCTCGAGGTCGATCTTGCCGGTCCCCGCGACCAGGATCGCTTCCACCAGGCCGACGAACTCGTAGCCGGTCGGCGCGCCGTACATTCTCATGCGTGTATCGACGTCGTTGGCCAGGATGACGATGGCCGGGGCCTTGTCGACCTTGTACTTGGCCTTGTCATCGAGATCGAGGACGAAGTTCTTTTCGACCACGGTGATCTGGTCGTTGAGGCCGGCGATCTCGTCGAGGATCTGCTTGGCGACCGGGCCGCTTTCGGATCCGCCGAAGGCCTGCGTGAAGAGCAGCAGCTGGACCGGTTGCGTGATGGTGGAGAGATGTTGCTTGAGGACGACTTCGTCTTGCGCGCTCAGTAGACCCATGTCCCGATTATCGCTCAGCCGCTCGCCCGTGGACGCGCATCAGCAGCCCGACACTAGAACTTGAACAGGTCGTCGAAGGCCTTCTTGGCGCCGGTGGGCTCTTTGGGGTTCTGGCTTACGGCCGCGGTGGTTTCGCGCTCGAACGACGTCCGACCCGAGAACAACGGGCAGTCGTTGGCCACGTCCTTTGGCGAGACGCGCGCCGGAATGCGCTCGGCGCACTCGAGGCTGGCACTCGGGTCGAAGTTCACGCACTGCACGCAGGAGCGCAGGTCGACCTGGCACTTCGGGCACTTGCTGCGCGACATGATCTCGGCATCGACGATGGTGCCGCAGCGGGCGCAGCGGGCGACCTGGCGCGACGACATCATGCGGGGATTGCGCGCGCCTTCCGACGAGATGCGCCGGGCGCCGGCCGGGGCGCCTGGTTCGCGCTCGGGCTTGGGCGCGGCCGGCCGATCGGGGCGCGGCCCTGAAGGGCGGTCGCTCTCCTGGTAGCCGCGCTGTTTGTATTTGCGGTCGTCAGACATCGACGGCTCACTATAGCTTGCACGACCGGACGAGGTGGAACTTCTTGACGGGGCGTGCCCCGTGAAGCGCCGTGCGGGAAGGCGGGATTTGCCAGAACGCCTGGCGTTCGGGTTTCACAGTGGGGGAAGCACGAGGTGGCCCGCCGCCATGCGCTGGCAGGATGCCAGTTATGCGCTTGGGAGATGCGTTTGTGAAGGGATCGTCATTGATTGTCCTTCTGTAATATCTACTAATAGTGGTTGGTCTGTTGACCAACTACTACTTGGATTCCGACGCAAAAGGTCGCACTTCTTCGATCTGAAGCCTTGTGGAAATGCCCGGGACTTTTATATACAATCCCAGCTTGCGAAATTTTTCACAAAGGTCGCTCCCGGAGGTATTTCGGGATAGAGTGTGCGACTTCGGCACCGCTATTTTGAGCTGGTGCCCTAACACCCGGGGGCTGCAAAGGACGCATGTCGCAGGTATTCCCAAAGAGCGCTAACGCCTGGTCCAAGGCCAGCGTGCTCGCCGTCGTGTTCGTACTGCTCAGCCTCGGCTGGGTGGTGCTCACGCTCCAACGGTCTGATTTCGTCACGTCGGCCAATCAGTTCGTCGAGCAACCTGTCCAGTTCAGTCACCAGCACCACGCTGGCGGCGTCGGCATCGATTGCCGGTACTGCCACACGTCGGTGGAAGTGTCGGCGTCCGCCGGCATCCCGCCGACCAAGACCTGCATCAATTGCCACTCGCAGATCTGGTCGACCAGCCCGTATCTCGAGCCGGTGCGGGCGAGCTTCCGTGATGACACGCCGCTCAACTGGGTGAAGGTCCATGATCTGCCCGACTTCGTGTACTTCAACCACAGCATTCACGTCGCCAAGGGCGTCGGCTGCGAAACCTGCCACGGCCGCGTCGACAAGATGCCGCTGATGATTCAGAAGGTCTCGCTGCAGATGGAGTGGTGTCTCGATTGCCACCGCGACCCGTCACGCTTCGTCCGGCCCCGCGAAGAAATTACGACGATGGGCTACCAGCCGGCCGTGGCGCAAGCCGAACTCGGCCCGCGCCTGGTCAAGGAATACAAGATTGCCGGCCTCGAACACATGACTAGCTGCTCGGTATGCCACCGATGACACCGATACAGATCACCAAGGCCACCGACTTGTCCTCCGGAGCGCGTGGCGCGGAGGAGGATGACAAGGCGCATCGCAGCATGACCGTGCCGGTGGACCTCCAGAAGGTCCGCGCCCGCCTCGAGCAGCAGGGCGGACCGCAGGTCTGGCGCAGCCTCGAAGCGGTCGCCGAAACGCCCGAGTTCAAGGACTACCTGCACCGCGAGTTCCCGACCAACGCGTCGGAATGGCTCGACCCGGTCGGCCGCCGCTCGTTCATGAAGCTGATGAGCGCCTCGATGGCGCTGGCCGGCGTCACGGCGTGCACCGTGCAGCCGACCGAGTTGATCGTTCCTTACGTGCGTCAGCCCGAAGAAGTCATTCCTGGCCGGCCGTTGTTCTTTGCGACGGCCATGTCGCTGGGTGGCGTCGCCACCGGCCTCTTGGTCGAAAGCCACGAGGGCCGCCCGACGAAGATCGAGGGCAACCCCGACCATCCCGCCAGCCAGGGCGCCACGGACCTGTTTGCGCAGGGTTCGGTGCTCACGCTGTACGATCCGGACCGTTCGCAGACCATCACGCAGCTTGGTGACATCCGCCCGTGGAGCGCAGTCATCGCGGCGATGCGCGGCGGCTTGTCGGCGCAGTCGGCCACCAAGGGCGCCGGCCTCCGCATCCTCACCGAAACGGTGAACTCGCCGTCGCTGGCGGCGCAAATTCAGCAGGTGCTGCAGCAGCAGCCCGAAGCCAAGTGGATCCAGTGGGAGCCGATGCCGCGCGACAACGCCCGCGCCGGCGCCCGCACCGCCTTTGGTGAATATCTCGAGCCGGTCTACGACCTGTCGAAGGCCGATGTCATCCTGTCGCTCGACGCCGACTTCCTCGCGTCGGAAGGCGCCGGCAACCTGCGCTACGCGCGCCAGTTCGCCGGCCGCCGCCGCGTGGAAGACAGCGCCGACAACCTCAACCGCCTCTACGTCGTCGAGTCCAATCACACGGTGACCGGCGGGCGCGCCGACAACCGCCTGCCGCTCAAGTCGAGCCAGGTGGAGGCGTTTGCGCGCGCGGTCGCGCAACAGGCCGGCGTGGCGGGCATGACCGGAACGGCGCCTGCCGGCAGCGAAGCGTTTGTCGATGCGGTGGCCAAGGACCTGGCGGCGCACCGCGGCCGCGCGGTGGTGATGGCCGGCGATGCGCAGCCGCCCGCCGTGCATGCGATTGCCCACGCGCTCAATGCCGCCATTGGCGCCGCTGGTGAGACGGTGTCGTACCTGCCCACCCCTGAGGCCGTGCCGACCGAGCAGCATGCGGCGCTGCGCGAGCTCGTGACCGACATCGAGGCTGGCCGCGTGCAGATGCTGGTGATCATCGGCGAGGCGAACCCGGTGATGAGCGCGCCGGCTGACTTCAAGTTCGCCGAGGCGATGAGCAAGGTCGCGCTGCGCATCCACTCGGGCCTGTACTTCGACGAGACGGCCACGCTCAGCCAGTGGCACGTGCCCGCGGCGCACTACCTCGAGGCCTGGGGTGATGCGCGCAGCTTCGACGGCACGGTGTCGATCGTGCAGCCGCTGATCCAGCCGCTTTACGCCGGCAAGTCGGCGAACGAGATGATCGCGACGCTGTCGGATCGCCCCGAACGCGCCGGCTACGATGTCGTTCGCGAACACTGGATGGCGCATGCCCCGGTTCAGGCGGGTCAGGCCGGTGAGGCCGGCGGGGCAGTGCCCGCCGCCGCGGCTGCCGCCGCACCAGCGCCACCGGCCAGCACGTTCGAGTTGCAATGGCGCAAGTGGCTGCATGACGGCTTCATCGCCGGCACGGCGTTCGCGCCGTCGGCCGCGGTGGTGGCCCCCGACGTGGCGACGCGCATCACGGCCAGCGCCGCCGTTGACGGCATCGAGATCAACTTCCGCCGTGACGAGACGATTTACGACGGCCGTTTCGCCAACAACGGCTGGCTGCAGGAACTGCCCAAGCCGGTGACCAAGCTCACGTGGGACAACGCCGCGTTGCTGGCGCCCTCCACGGCCGAAGCCAACCAGCTGCACACCGGCGACCTCATCACCATCACGCACGCTGGCCGCACGCTGGCCGTGCCGGTGTGGATCACGCCGGGCCACGCCAAGGACGCCATCACCGTGTCGGTCGGCTACGGCCGCACCAAGGCCGGCCGCGTCGGCAACGGCGCCGGCTTCAACACCTACGCGCTGCGTGGTTCCGCCACGCCCTGGTTTGGCGCGGCGACGATTGCCAAGACCGGCGACACCTACGACCTGGTCGGCACGCAGGACCACTGGTCGATCGAAGGCCGCAACATCATCCGTTCGGCCACGCTGGAGGAGTTCAAGGCCAAGCCCACCTTCGTCAAGGAGATGGAGCACCTGAAGCTCGACAAGCGGATCTCGCTGTACGCCGACAAGGAATACCAGGGCGACCAGTGGGGCATGGCGATCGACATGAACGCCTGCACCGGCTGCTCGGCGTGCATCATCGCGTGCGTGGCCGAGAACAACATCCCGGTGGTCGGCAAGGCGCAGGTCAAGCGCAACCGCGAAATGCACTGGTTGCGCATCGACCGCTACTTCGCGGGCAACCTCGATACGCCCGACACCTATTACCAGCCGATGCCGTGCCAGCAGTGCGAGAACGCACCCTGCGAGGTGGTGTGCCCGGTCTCGGCGACCGTCCACAGCGATGAAGGCCTGAACGACATGGTCTACAACCGCTGCGTCGGCACCCGCTACTGCTCGAACAACTGCCCGTGGAAGGTGCGCCGGTTCAACTTCCTGCTCTACCAGGATTTCACCACGCCGCAGTTCAAGATGCAGCGCAACCCGGACGTCACCGTCCGCAGCCGCGGCATCATGGAGAAGTGCACCTATTGCGTGCAGCGCATCAATGCGGCGCGGATCCAGTCGAAGCGCGAGGACCGCGCAATTCGCGACGGCGAGATCGTCACCGCCTGCCAGGCGGTGTGCCCGACCGGGGCGATCGTGTTCGGCAACATCAACGATCCCAACAGCCAGGTGGCCCGGCTGAAGTCGAGCCCGCGCAATTACACCACGCTCGATGACCTCAACACGCGGCCGCGCACGACCTATCTCGCGGCGGTGCGCAACCCGAACCCGGCACTTCCCTCGAACCCGATGGTCGGCGGCCACCATGCCGGCACCGAGGATGGGGGCGGACACTAATGGCCACCAAGACCAAGACCGCCTTGCTCGAAGAGTCGCCGGTCATTCTCCCGGGGCACGACTTCGAGACGGTCACCGAGACCGTCGCCGAAATCCCCCTTTCGAAGCGCTTCCCGCTTGGCTGGATCGGCCTGCTGCTCGTCGGGCTGAGCCTCGCCGGCGCGCTGCACATGGCGCTCGGTTACCTGGTCCTCAAGGGGATCGGCATCTGGGGCAACAACGTCCCGGTCGGCTGGGCGTTCGACATCATCAACTTCGTCTGGTGGATCGGCATCGGCCACGCCGGCACGCTGATCTCGGCGATCCTGCTGCTGTTCAAACAGCAGTGGCGCATGTCGATCAGCCGCTTCGCGGAAGCCATGACCATCTTCGCGGTGATCTGCGCGGCGATCTTCCCGGTGTTCCACACCGGCCGTCCGTGGCTTGCCGCCTACTGGCTGTTCCCGTACCCGAACGCGATGGGCCTGTGGCCGCAGTTCAAGAGCCCGCTGATCTGGGACGTGTTCGCGGTCTCGACCTACGCCACCGTCTCGATCGTGTTCTGGTATATCGGCATGATTCCCGACATGGCGACGCTGCGCGACCGCGCGGTTTCGAAGGTCAAGGCGTCGGTCTACGGCATCCTGTCGCTCGGCTGGCGCGGGTCCGCGCGCCACTGGCATCGCTACGAAGTGGCGACGCTGATTCTCGCCGGCCTGTCGACGCCGCTGGTGCTGTCGGTGCACACGGTCGTAAGTTTCGACTTCGCGGTCTCGGTGATTCCCGGCTGGCACGCGACCATCTTCCCGCCGTACTTCGTCGCCGGCGCCATCTACGCCGGCTTCGCGATGGTGTTGACCCTGGCCATTCCGGTGCGCCGTTTCTACGGCATGGAAAGCCTGATCACCATGCGCCACATCGACAACATGGCCAAGATCACGCTGGCGACCGGCCTGATGGTCAGCTATGGCTACGCGATGGAAGCGTTTTTCGCGTGGTACAGCGGCAGCCCGCACGAGCGGTTCATGATGTGGAACCGCATGTTCGGCCCCTACGGGTGGTCGTACTGGACGCTGATCGCGATCAACGCCGCGATGATCCAGTTGCTGTGGTCGCCGAGAATCCGCCAGAACACCACCGTGTTGTTCGTGATGTCGTTGCTGATTGGCGTCGGCATGTGGCTGGAGCGCTTCGTCATTATCGTGACCTCGCTCAACCGCGACTTCATTCCCGCCTCCTGGGGCATGTATTACCCGACGCAGTGGGACTTCATCACGTTCTTCGGCACCATTGGCCTGTTCCTCACGCTGTTCCTGTTGTTCCTGCGGTTCGTGCCGATGATTTCGATCTTCGAAGTCAAGATGCTGCTGCCGCAGTCGAAAGTGAAGTCCGACCATGCACACTAACGAGCCCGCTAACCGGCTTCATGGCGTGATGGCCGAGTTCGACTCGGCGCAGGCCGTGGTCGACGCCGCGCGCCAGACCATGGCGCAAGGCTTTACGAAGGTCGAGGCCTACTCGCCCGTGCCGATCGAAGAGCTGAACGACATCATCCACAAGAGCCGCACGGTGCTGCCGAAGCTGGTGCTGGCCGGCGGCCTCACCGGGATGGCGACCGGCTTCGCGCTGCAGTACTGGGCCTCGGTGATCGAGTACCCGATGAACATCGGCGGCCGGCCGCTGGCCAGCTGGATCACCTTCATCATCCCGTCGTACGAGTTGACGATTCTGTTTGCCGCGCTGACGGCGGCGATCGGCATGATCGTCCTGAACGGGTTGCCCCAGCCGTATCACTCGTGTTTCAACGTCGAGCGCTTCGCGATGTGCAGCTCCGACAAGTTTTTCCTGGTCGTCGAGTCGGCCGATCCGAAGTTCGACCAGCAGGGGACGGCGGAGTTCCTGCGCAGCACCGGCGCGAAGGGAGTCTACGACGTTGACGAATAGGTTCACCCTCGCCCTCCTGGCCACGGCCTCGCTGCTAATCGCGGGCTGCCGCCAGGACATGCACGACGCGCCGCGCTACGAGGCTTACGAGGCCAACGCGACGTTCCCCGACGGCCGCGCCTCGCGCTCGGCTCCGCTCGGCACGGTCGCGCGCGGCTGGCTGCGCGAGGACGAAGCGCTCCACACCGGCAAGGTGGCCGGGCAGCCGGTCGAGCAGTTTCCGTTCGCGATCGCGCACGCCGACCTGGTCCGCGGCCAGCAGCGCTTCAACATCTACTGCACGCCCTGCCACGGCAAGCTCGGTGACGGCAACGGCATGGTGGTGCAGCGCGGCCTGCGCCAGGCGGCCTCGTACCACCAGGATCGCCTGCGCCAGGAAAAACCCGGCTACTTCTACGACGTGATTACCAACGGCTTCGGCGCCATGCAGGGCTACGCGGAGCAGATACCGGTCCGCGACCGCTGGCTGATCGTCGCCTACGTCCGCGCTCTGCAACTCAGCCAGCACGCGTCGGTCGACGACGTGCCCGCCGACCGGCGCGCCGATCTCGACGCCCCCGCATCCACGGAGAGACATTAGTGTCGACCGTCACCACGGAATCGTTCAAAGCGGGCGACGCGCCGCTGCCCGGCCTGAAGCAGTTCGGCCTGATCGCGGCCGTCCTTGGCGTGGCGCTCACCGGCGCCGGCTTCATGCTGTCGGGCGCCGACCGCTTCTTCCAGGCCTACCTGGTGGCCTACACCTTCTGGACCGGCGTCGCGCTTGGCTGCCTGGCGCTGCTGATGGTGCAGCACCTGACCGGCGGCGCCTGGGGCGTGGTGCTGCGCCGGCCCATGGAAGCGGCGGTCCGCACGCTGCCGTTCATGGCGGTGCTGTTCCTGCCGATCGCCTTCGGCATGCACTCCCTCTACGAGTGGACGCACGAGAGCGCCCAGACCGACCCGCTGCTGATGCTGAAGGCCGGCTACCTGAACACGCCGTTCTTCCTGGCCCGCCAGGCGATCTACTTCGTGATCTGGTCGGCGATGGGTTACCTGCTGACCTCGTGGTCGGCCGAGCAGGACCGCACCGGCGATCCGGCGCTCGCCGGCAAGATGGAGCGGCTCTCGGGCGGCGGCCTGGTCGTCTATTTCCTGACCATCACCTTCGCGATGGTGGACTGGACGATGTCGGTCAACCCGCACTGGTTCTCGACCATCTGGGGCATGCTCTACATCGGCGGCCAGGGCCTGTCGGCGTTCGCGTTCTGCATCATGGTGCTGGTGATGCTGGCGCAGACCGCGCCGATGAACAAGGTGGTGACCACCCACCACTTCCACGACCTGGGCAAGTTCCTGTTCGCGTTCCTGATGCTGTGGGCGTACCTGTCGTTCTCGCAGCTGCTGATCATCTGGTCGGCGAACATCCCGGAAGAAATTCCGCACTACATCATCCGCTGGGAAACCAGCTGGCGCTACCTGAGCGCGTTCATCATCATCGGGCACTTCATCGTGCCGTACGCGCTGCTGCTGTCGCGCGACCTGAAGAAGAATGCCGGCAAGCTGAAGGTCGTGGCGATCTGGATCATCTGCGCCCGGGTCGCGGACTACTACTGGCACGTCGCCCCCGAGTTCCACAAGGGCGGCATCAGCCTCAACCTGCTCGACCTCGCGCTGCCGCTGGCGCTCGGCGGGATCTTCATTTCGATCTTCGTGTCACAGCTCGCCGGGCGGCCGCTGCTGCCCGTGAACGACGCTGGGCTGGATAAGGCACTGAGCCATCATGTCCACTAACGAGCACCTGACTCCCCACGACGCCGAGTACGGGCCCACCCCGCCGGGCGCGCAGTACGAGCACACCGACATCGACACGTCGGTCGGCTACCAGTTCGCACTCTGGCTGTTCGTCGCCATGCTGATCTCGGTGGCGATCGTCTATGGCACGTTCTGGTTCTTCGAGAACCGGTCGCAGGCCGCCGATGCCGCGGCGCAGAAGTACCCGCTGGCGGTCGGCCAGGAGCGCACCCCGCCGGCGCCGAACCTGCAGCGGCAGCCGTTCAAGGACATCTACGTGCTGCGCGAAGGCGAGGCCCAGAAACTGGGCAGCTACGGCTGGGTCGACCAGGACGGCGGCGTCGTCCGCGTGCCGATCGACCGGGCGATGGAATTGCTGGCGCAGCGCGGGCTGCCGGTGCGCGCCGAGGCCGGCGACGGCCGGAGCCTGGTGACCCAGGATAGTTCGTCGGGCCGAACGACCGCCCCCCGATGATCGCGTGATTTGGTGAGGTGGTGATGTTGCGAACCTTGCGTGGGCTGACGGTGATGGGCGCGATCGCGCTCATGACAGCCGGCGTGTCGGCGCAGGGCGCCGCGCCGGGGGTTCGGCCCGCGCAGTCGCTGCCATCGGGCCAGGTGCCGGGCGTGCTCGGCCAGGTGGCGTTCGAGCAGCGCCTCGACGAGCAGCTGCCGCTCGCGTTGCCGTTCACCGACGACACCGGCGCGACGGTGAAGCTCGGCGACTACTTTGGCAAGAAGCCGGTGGTGCTGGCGTTCGTGTATTACGAGTGCCCGATGCTGTGCACGCAGGTGCTGAACGGCCTCGAGAGCGCGCTGCGGGTGATCAACGAGACCGTCGGCAAGGAATTCGACGTGGTGACCATCAGCTTCGACCCGCGCGAGACCCCGGTGCTGGCGGCGGCCAAGAAGGCGGCGTACCTGGACCGCTACAAGCGGCCCGAGGCGGCGCAGGGCTGGCACTTCCTGACCGGCAGCCAGGCGTCGATCGACGCGCTGACCAGCGCGGCCGGTTTCAGCTACGTGTGGGACGAGCAGTCGCAGCAGTTCGCGCACGCGAGCGGCATCATCGTGGCCACGCCCGAGGGCCGGCTGTCGCGCTACTTCCTCGGCATCGACTACTCGCCGCGCGACGTCAAGTTCGCGCTGATCGAGTCGTCGGCCGGCAAGATCGGATCGCTGGCGGACCAGCTGTTGCTGTACTGCTACCACTACGATCCGAATGCGGGGAGCTACGGCTTCGTGGCCATGAGGGCCGTGCGGGTTGGTGGCGCCGCCACGCTGGTGGCGCTGTTTGGATTCATGTTCGTGTCGATTCGGCGCGACCATCGCGCGACCGGACACTAGCTAATGACAATATTCGGCATTCCCATATTCCCAGAGCAGGCTTCGACGTTCGCCAAGGATGTTGACGCGCTGTATTTCTTCATCTTCGCCGTCAGCGCGTTCTTCGCGGTGGTGGTGGCGATAGGGGTGATTTACTTCGGCATCCGCTATCACAAGACCCACGACAGCGAGATTGGCGCGCGCATCGAGGGCAGCCTGCCGCTCGAGCTGCTGTGGAGCGTGATTCCGACCATCATCGCGATGGTGATGTTCGGCTGGGGCGCCTCGGTCTACTACCACCTGCGCCGCCCGCCCGCCGAGGCGATGCACATCTACGCGGTCGGCAAGCAGTGGATGTGGAAGTTCCAGCACCTCGAAGGCCAACGCGAGATCAACGAGCTGCACGTGCCCGCGGGCCGGCCGATCAAGATCACGATCAGCTCCGAGGACGTGCTGCACAGCCTGTACTTCCCGGCGTTCCGCACCAAGATGGACGCCATCCCCGGCCGCTATACCGAACTCTGGTTCGAGGCGCAGACGCCCGGCGAGTATCACATTTTCTGCACCGAGTACTGCGGCACCAACCACTCGGGCATGATCGGCACCGTCACGGTGCTGGAGCCGGCGCAGTACCAGGCGTGGCTGCAGGGCGGGGCCGCGGAAGGCACGCTGGCGCAGCGCGGCGCCAGGCTGTTCAACGATTTGGCCTGCTCGACCTGCCACCTCGACACCGGCCAGGGCCGCGGGCCCTCGCTGAAAGACATTGTCGGCAAGATGGTCGAGCTGCAGGACGGCTCGACGGTGCTCGCGGACGAGGCCTACCTGCGGGAGTCGATCGTGAACTCGCAGGCCAAGATCGTGAAGGGTTTCCAGCCGCTGATGCCGACCTTCCAGGGGTTGGTCAGCGAAGAAAACCTGGTCGCCCTGATCGAACACGTCAAGTCGATGTCGCCCAATGCGACCACGGCAGCAGCGCCCGCAACGGGTGCCGCCGCCGCCACGCCGAAGCCAGCCGCCGCCGCGGCTGAGAAGAAGTAAGCCATGTTGGACAAGCTCAAGATTCCCGAGCGGAACTACCTGAACAACGGTCACGGCCTGGCGTCGTGGCTGCTGACCAAGGACCACAAGCGGATCGCGATCATGTACTTGATCTCGATCTCGGTGATGTTCCTCCTGGGCGGCCTGTTTGCCGTCGGCATCCGCCTCGAGCTGGCGACGCCGCAAGGCGACTTCGTCGCCGCCGACACCTATAACAAGTTCTTCACCGCGCACGGCGTGATCATGGTGTTCTTCTTCCTGATCCCGTCGATTCCGGCGGTGCTCGGCAACTTCCTGATTCCGCCGATGATTGGCGCCAAGGACCTGGCGTTCCCGCGCATCAACCTGCTCAGCCTCTATATCTACTGGATCGGCGGCATCTTCACGCTCTATGCAATGCTGGCCGGCGGCGTCGACACCGGCTGGACCTTTTACACGCCCTACAGCGCGACCGGGGCCAACAGCAACGTCGTGCCGGTGGCGCTCGGCGTCTTCATCGCCGGGTTCTCGTCGATCCTGACCGGCCTCAATTTCATCGTCACCATTCACCGCATGCGCGCCCCCGGCATGACGTGGTTCCGCCTGCCGCTGTTCGTGTGGGCGCACTACGCCACCAGCCTGGTGCAGGTGCTCGGCACGCCGGTCATCGCCATCACCATCGTGATGCTGTTCGTCGAGCGGGCCTTCGGCTTCGCCATCTTCGACCCGGCCCGCGGCGGCGACCCGGTGCTGTTCCAGCACCTGTTCTGGTTCTACTCGCACCCGGCGGTCTACATCATGATCCTGCCGGCGCTCGGCGTGCAGAGCGAGCTCATCTCGACCTTCTCGAAGAAGACCATTTTCGGCTACAGCTTCGTGGCGTTCTCGTCGCTGGCGATCGCGGTGTTCGGCTTCATCGTGTGGGCGCACCACATGTTCGTCTCCGGCATCTCGACCTATGCCGCGATGGTGTTCTCGTTCCTGAGCTTCTCGGTGGCGATTCCCTCGGCGGTCAAGGTCTTCAACTGGACGGCGACGCTCTACAAGGGCGCCATCTCGTTCGAGACGCCGATGCTCTACGCCTACGGCTTCATGGGCCTGTTCGCCATCGGCGGCCTGACCGGTTTGTTCCTGGCCACGCTCGGCATGGACATCCACCTGCACGACACCTACTTCGTGGTCGCCCACTTTCACTACATCATGGTGGGCGGCGCGATCATGGGCTATCTAGGCGGCCTGCACTTCTGGTGGCCCAAGATTACCGGCCGGATGTACTCCGAGTTCTTCTCGCGGATTGCCGCGATCCTCGTGTTCGTCGGCTTCAACCTGACCTTCCTGCCCCAATTCGTGGTCGGTTACCTGGGTATGCCGCGCCGCTACCACGCCTATCCGGACGAGATGCAGGTGCTGAACGTGATGTCGTCCGCGGGCGCCAGCGTGCTCGGCCTCGGCTACGCGCTGCCGGCGATTTACCTGCTGTGGTCGCTCAAGAAGGGCGCCATCGCCGGCCCCAACCCGTGGGGCGCTTCGGGCCTCGAGTGGCGCACGCAGTCGCCGCCGCTCACCGAGAACTTCATCGAGGTCCCGATCGTCGAGCACGAGGCCTACGAGTACGAGCACGTCGTCGCCAAGGAGAAGCATCTTGTCTAACCCGGTAGTGCACGCTGACGGGCACGGCCAGGCGCATGCGGCCCACCACCCGGCGCTGCAGCACCATTTCGAGACGATGGGGCAGCAGAAGGAAGCGGCCGTGGTCGGGATGTGGGTGTTCCTGCTCACCGAAATCCTGTTCTTCGGCGGCCTATTCGCGGCCTACATGGTCTATCGCATCTGGTACTTCGATGCGTTCGCCGAGGCCAGCCGTTCGCTCAGCCTGTTCTGGGGCGGCCTCAATACCGCCGTGCTGATCGGCAGCTCGCTGACCATGGCCATGGCCGTGCGCGGCGCCCAGACCAACAAGCGGACCGCCACCGTCAACTGGTTGATCCTGACGATGATCCTGGGCGGCGTCTTCCTGGGCGTCAAGGTGATCGAGTACGCCGACAAGTTCGAGCACCACCACGTGCCCGGCTACAACTTCCAGTGGGCCGAGGCACACGAAGCGCCGGCGGCCGGCGACGCGGCCGCGCCCGCCGCAGACGCGCCACCACATCGCGACCTGACGCTCAGCCCCGAGCAGCTGCAGCTGACGACCCAAATCTACTTTAGCCTGTACTTCACCATGACGGGCCTGCACGCCCTGCACATGATTATCGGCATCGGCATCATGCTGGTCATCACGTGGATGGCGTATCACGGCCGGTTCGACGAGCACTACTACACGCCGGTCGAGATGGCCGGCCTCTACTGGCACTTCGTCGACATCGTCTGGATCTTCCTGTTCCCGCTGCTTTACCTCGTCGAGAGGCACACGTAATGTCTGGACACGTTTCTCCCGTCAGCCTCTACGTCACCATCTTTGGCGCGCTGATGGTGCTGACCGCCGTCACCGTCGGGGCCGCGTTCGTTGACCTCGGCCAGCTGAACTTCTCGGTCGCAATGCTCATCGCCGGCTTCAAGGCGACGCTGGTCATCTGGTACTTCATGCACGTGAAGTACGCGAGCAAGCTGACCAAGCTGACGGTCGCCACCGGCCTGTTCTTCCTTGCGATCCTGCTGGGGCTGTTCATGGTTGACTACGGCTCAAAGGCGCTCACGCCGATGCTGCCGATGCTGCAGTAGGTTCAATCAAGCCTGCGGGTTCACGCAAGCAGGTTCAGAGGCGCGCGAACACGTGGTAGCGCGCCTCTTTCGTTTCTCCGCCTTCCCCGTTCACCGCTGCCATCTGCACCGCCGAGACGCCGATCTCGGCGAAGGCGCGCAGCATCCAGCGCTGGTCGAACCTCGCTTCAGGGACGTCCAGCAGCGCGATCGCGTGCGTGGCCTTGGCGGCCATGCGCGCCAGCACCCCGCGCGCGTAGTCCACATCGGGAAAGTCGCCGAAGGCGCGGCACACCACCACTTGCCAGGGTTGGGCGGGATCGAGCGCGGTCGGCAGGCCGATCGAGAAGCGCCCGTCCGGCATCGCGGCCTTCGCCTCGGCGATGAGCGTGGGGTCGGCGTCGAGCCCACCGACGATAAAGCCGTTGTCGTGGAGGCAAACCAGGAACCCGCCAGTACCGCAGGCGACCTCGAAGACTTCAGTGCCGGGGCCGATATCGAGCGTCTCGGCGACGTGCTCGACGTCCTCGAGCCTCACTTCTTCTCGAAGGTGGCGAGGTCGATCGTGGCCGTATCGACCTGTACGGACGCGACCTTCGTGCCGCTCGGCACGCGGAACGGGAACGAGCACTGGTACTCGGGCTGGGCACCCGGATCGATGATGGCGACCGACGTGTTGTAGACCTTGCCGGAGGCATCGGTCAGCACCGGCTTCTTGACGATCGCCTCCTTGAATGCCGGCGTGACCTTGAACGCCAGGGTCACGACGGCGAACTCCTCGCCGGCCCGGGCGTTACCGCGTTGCGTATTGGAGCCGGGCGGGCAATCCAGGAGGGGAACGTTCTGGGCCCGCTCCAGGCCGGTCGCTTGAATCTCCAGCCCCTTGTAGTTGACCTTGGGCTGTTGCGCGACCCCGACTGGCGAAGTGAGAAGCGAGAAGAGCGAGGTTAGCAGGACGACCAGGAGCTTCTCACTTTTCACTTCTCACCTCTCACTTCCTAAAGCGGTGCGTCGGGATTGGCGAGCGTGCGCCACATGTGCGAGCTGGGCGTGTTGTCGTTGCCGAGGCCTTCCTTCGGCTGCTTGAAGTGGCGCCCGATAATGTCTTCGAACGGATCGATCGAAACCTTCGCATTGGGATCGAAGGCGTAGAGGTCGTTGACCGTGACCAGGCGCGGCTCCATGTACCACTTGTGGTTGCGGAGCATCTTGTAGGTGGCTTCGATGTGCGGCGGCGGCACGTAGTCCTGGCCGAAGATGCGGTAGTAGAGGTCCGGATACTCGTAGCCGGCGTCGGCGTCGGCATAAAAGCGCAGCGTCTGGTGATAGCGGATGCCGAACGTGGACTTCTCGGGGATGTACGGCTCGAACAACTGCGCGCCCCACCACCCGTGGTCGGCTTTCATCAGCGCCTGCGCGCAGTCGTGCAGCAGGCAGGCCAGGATGATCTCTTCGGACATGCCGGTCTTGAGCGCGCGCGTCGCGCTCTGCAGTACGTGGTTCGCCGGCGCGAAGCGCAGGCGGAAGAAATCCTGGAGGGTTGGGTTCTTGGGCATCTCCGGGAGGCGCTTGACGTTGCCGCCGCGATTGCCCGAGGTGAAGACGTTGCCGGCGCCGCGCCGGAAGGAGCGCGTCTCGATCTGCGCGTCGAGTTCGGCGACGGTCGGGAACTTCTCCTGGCCGCTGGCGGCGGCCGCCTGCTCGTCCAGCTGGTCTTCCATCCAATGCTCGAGCGCGTCGGCCTTGGCCTCCGAACTCATCAGGCTGACGGCGGTGGTGCCGCCCAGGCTGGCGATGAAGGCTCTGCGGTCAATATCCATGGGTTCTCTCCCTCGCGAGACGATAGACCCTTTGGGGCCAAGGGTTCAACCTTAATTCACGCCCCTTGGGCCGCCTTCGCCTTTGGCGGCGGCGCCTTGCGCCCTGAGGTCGGCGAGCCATTTGCTGGCGAAATCCCGGGCCGCGTCGGTGGCCGGCTTGCCGGCGCGAAAGCACAGCTTCCATTCGGCGGGCTTGGCCTCGAGGGCCGCGTCCGCGAACTTGCGCACCCTGCCCTGCTCGACCAGCCTGGCCGTGAAGTCGATGTCGCGCGTGCCGTCGAGAAACGCGCGGAGCCGCAGGGCGACCAGCGCCTGCGGGTCGGCCGGGTAGACGGCGTCGAACGCCTTCGTCGCGGCCGCGTGTGCGCTCAATTGCTCGGCCCGCTGGGTCTTCAGGACACCCTCGAGCTCGGCCTTCCGCGGCCCGGTCTCCATCGCCGTAAACTGCGCGCGCATGGTCTCGAAGCCTTCCTCGAGCGTGGCCTTCTGTTCCGGGGTAATGGCGTCGCTGCCAAACTGCTTGCGCAGGGCCTCGACCTGCTGCTCGAAGCCGGCGCGTTGCTTGGCCAGCACCTGGTCGGCGGTCAGCTCGGCGGGCAGCGGGTCTGGGCCATTGGCCTCGCGATGGTCGGCGTAGCGGCGCTTGAACTCGTCGCTCTCGACAAACGCGCGCGCCAGCGTGGTGGCGGCATTCACCATGGCGGCCCTGGCCTGTGGCGTCGCGGCCGTGAACACCTGGGTGTTGCCGGCCACCGATACCGCGCCGGCCATGAACGAGTCGAACACGGCCTCCCGGGCCCGGCCCTCGGTGATCCCGAGCTGCGCGGTAACCGCTTGTCCCGTGAGGGTGGCGGCACCGATGACCAGAACGGAGACGCCGACCATGAGCCGCTGATTCATCCCGCAAGAATAAAGGCAAACCCGAAGATCACGAAGAGTTGCGGGCCCGCCGGCCGGGCCCGCCTCGTTAGTGCCGCGGCGTTGGCGCAGGCGCGGTGACGACGCTGAAGGTGAGGCTGGTGAACATCATTGCCTCGAAGGTCTGGTCGCCCCACGGGACGTCCTTGCGGGAACCTATCGAGCCGGTTTTGACTGAACCGTGACCCGGTGGCCGCGGATCTGCGTGCGTTTCAGGGCCGTAATCACCCGTTCGGCGTGTTCGTCGGGGATCTCGACCAGCGAGTAGTCGTCGTGAATCTTGATCGCGCCGATCACGCCCGACGGGATCTTCGCCTCGCCGGCGATGGCGCCCACGAGATCCGCCGGCCGGATGCTTTCGTCCTTGCCCACGCTGATCCGCAGCAGGGTCATGGGGCCTTCGTCCCTCGGCGCCCGCGACGCGGGCCGCGGCGCGCGGTCGTAGCCACGATCGTCACGCGGCGCGTCATACGAGCGCGACTGGCGCTCATCGATGACCGGCACATCGCCCACCACCGACTTGTCGGCGCTCTCGTTGGCCATGGCCACCGCCGCGGCGGCGATGTCGATCATCTCGAACTCCTGGGCGAGTGACTCGACCAGCTCCTTGGTGTCGTCGAGTCCGCCGGCGGTGATGCGCTCGCGGATCGCATCCTTGGCCGCCTCGAGCCGGCGCTTGCGCAGGTCGGCCTCGGTCGGCAGCTTGCCAATCTCCACCTTCTGCTTGGTGAGGCGCTCGACGTACTGGAGGAAACGTTGCTCGCGCGGGGCGCACAGGGTAATCGCGACGCCCTCGCGGCCAATGCGGCCGGTGCGGCCAATGCGGTGCACGTAGACTTCCGGCGCCGTCGGCAGGTCGTAGTTGATCACGTGCGAGACGTGATCGATGTCGAGGCCGCGGGCGGCCACGTCGGTGGCCACCAGGATATCGGCCTTCTCGCTGCGGAACAGCTGCATCACGCGATCGCGCTGCTTCTGCATCATGCCGCCGTGCAGCGCCTGCGCGCCGTAGCCGTGCGCGTTCAGCGTGTCGGTGAGCTCATCCACCTCGAGGCGCGTGCGGCAGAAGATGATGGCCGACTTCGGGCTCTCGAAGTCCAGGATGCGGCTGAGCGCGCCGGTCTTCTGGCCGCGGCCGACGATGTAGGCGACCTGGCGGACCTGGGGGAGCTTGCCGGCGGCGCGCTTTTCCTGCGCGATCTGCACCTTCGTCGGCGTCTTGAGGTGCTTGCCGGCAATCGACAGGATGCGCGGCGCAAAGGTCGCGGCAAAGAGCGCCGTCTGCCGCGTGTCGGGCGTCTCGGCGATGATCGCATCGATGTCTTCCGAGAAGCCCATGTCGAGCATCTCGTCCGCTTCGTCGAGCACCACCATCTCGACCGTCGCCAGGTTCAACGTCTGCCGCCGCAGGTGATCCAACACGCGGCCCGGCGTGCCGACGACGACTTCGGCGCCGCGGCGCAGCGCGCGGATCTGGTGATCCATCGGCGCGCCGCCGTAGACGGGAACGACGTTCAGGTTCGAGCCCTTGGCGTACTTGTGCAGCGCCTCGGCCACCTGCATGGCCAGCTCGCGGGTCGGCACCAGGACCAGCGCGCGGGCCTTGCCGCGGTTGGTCTTGGTGTCTTCCGACAGCTTGTTCAGCAGCGGCAGCGCGAATGCCGCCGTCTTGCCGGTGCCGGTTGCGGCCTGGCCGAGCATGTCGTGGCCGGCGATCAGCACCGGGATGGCTTCACGCTGAATGGGTGTGGGTTCTTCGTAGCCCAGTGCCGAGACGGCAGCAACGAGGGGCGCGGCGAGTCCGAGCGAGGCGAAACCGGACGTGTCGCCGGCGGTTGAGGTCTTCATGTGAGCTGTTCTCTGTTTCTGTTCTGATGTCGGTGGCGGCAACCCTTCCTTGTCCACCGTAGCCTCGGCGTAGGTGGAAGGGTTGCCTATTCGTTGGTCTTGCAGTTGGCCTCGAGCCAACCGGCATAGTGCGTTTCCGAAACCTGGCCCGATGCCAGACCCACGGTGTTCTGGACGGCCGCTTCTTCGCTGGCCGTCAGTTCGAGGCCGTTCAGCTCGAGAAACGTGACGGCAACCATGAATCCGGTTCGCTTGTTGCCGTCGAGGAACGGGTGGTTCAGGACGATGCCAGCGGCGTACGCCGCAGCCATCTCAGTCAACGATCGCGATCCGTACGCAAAATGGTTCTGCGGCTTGGCGATTGCAGACAGCAGCAGGCCTTCATCGCGAACCCCGGACAGCCCGCCGTGCTGCGAGAGCATCATCTCGTGAATGCCCAGGCAGTCCTCACGATCAAGCCACACGGGCTCGTTCACTTGGCGAGTTCGCGAAGGGCGTTTCGGTAACGGCGGCTAATCTTCTCGGCAATCGCCATCTTGTCGGCGAACGAAGGATCGCCGGCCGTCAATCGAAACGAGCCATCCGCCGCATCCGTGAGAAAGAGGACGTCGCCCTCTTCGGCGTTGAGGCGCGCCAGCGCTTCCTTCGGGAGCACCACCCCCACCGAGTTACCGATCTTGCGGAGCTTGAGCTCGACGACCATGCACCCCATTGTATCAACAAATGTTATAACGCCATGCTACTCATTCTGGCGCCTGGCGCGGACCCTCCGACCGGCCGAATCCCGTGGTTACGGCCAGAAACACGACCACGACCAGCGCCCAGGAATAGACGTTGTGCATACCGGCGTCAAACGCGGAGATCCGGGGCATTCCCAACGCGATGCCCGACTGCGTGGCGTTGGACGAGAGTATCGTCGGCAGGAAATACGGCAGCAGGAACGGCCAGGTGCAGACCGTCAGGTCCAGCAGGTTGGCGCGGCGATAGGGCCCGATGCCGGCCCGCGCGCCGGTGGCAGCCGCGAACGGACCGACCGCCAGGACCGCGACCACGCTGTGCGTCGTCAACAACACTGCCGCCGACACCGCCGCGACGATTCCCGCCTCGGCGCGCCTCACGCTGGCGGCGTGGCCGGCGCGCGCGACGAGATGTCGCAATGCGCCGGTGGCCTCGAAACCCGCGACCAGCGCAACCAGCAGCAGCGTGAACACCGACACGCCGATGCCACGCTCGATCCCATCGACGATCAGGCTGCGGGCCGTAAAGCTGCCCGCCTCGAAGCGCAGCAGTTGGTCAGCGCGCAGCAAGCCGAGTCCCAGGCCGAGCACGATCGCCATTCCCGCGCCCGCGATCAGTGATTCGACCAGGTGCCGCTTGAGCAGCAACATGACGATCACCAGGATCGGGACCAGGATCATGGGGAGGCCATCGGGGCGGCCCGCTGCGGCGGCGGCCGATGCTGCCGTGGGTGCCTCGCCTGCGCCGCCGGCGACGGCGTATGCCACCAGCGCGACCGCAGCCGCCGGCAGCACGTATTTCAACCGTGCCCGCACTGTGCCGGCGATGTCGGCGTTCTGCGTTCCCGCCGACGCGATGGTGGTATCTGAAATCGGTGAGATGCTGTCGCCGAACGTCGCCCCGCCCAGGATCGCGCCGATCAAGATTGCGGGATCCGCACCGGTCGCCGCGCCGGCCGGGTAGAGCAGCGGCCCGCCGATGATGATGGTGCCGAAGCTCGTGCCGGTGGAGGTGGCGACGAGGCAGCAGACCACGAACGCCGCGGCGACGTAGCCGCCGCCACCGACGCCCGCCGCGCGCGCCAGCCAGATCAGCGCCTCGACGAAGCCCGCGGCGCCGAGCAGCGTGCTGAGCACGCCGGCCAGCAGCCACGCCATGATCATCAGCATGACGATCGGCTGGGCCATGCCGGCCAGCAGCGCGTCGCAGTAGCGGTGCCGGTCGCGGGCCAGGGCAATGCCGGTAGCGATGGCCGCCAGGAGGATGGGCCAGAAACCGCGTTCGTCGGGCGCGCCCATGAACGCGAGCCACCCGACGCCGCCAAGGAACAACGCAAACGGCGCCAGGGCGCCGGCGATCCCGCCGCGCATCACGACGTGGCGGCCGCCTTCAGGAGGACCGTTGATTACCACTTCCCGCATCGGCGCTATAGTACCCGCCATGGCGGATCGTGACGACAGCTTCGAGCTGTATGACTTGCGCGTGGAGGTCATCGCCACCGGGCGGGCCATGGTCTGCAGCCACGTCGCGGGCGATTGGTTCGAGGTGCGCGGCGAGAACCTGACGCTGCCGGCCGGGCAGGCGTTCTCGATCTACGCGCTGGCGGCGCTGCTGCCGCTGCTGCCCGCCAAGCAGCGGATGACGCATGCCCACGACTGGATGACCACCGACACCGACATTGCGTGCCCCGATCCGAATTGCGGTGCGCGGTTCCGCATCACGCGCGCGGGCAAGCGCACGTTTCGGCACGGCGAGGTGACCGCTGTGCCGCTGCCCCCAGCACGAGCCCTTGGAACAGGCAACCCCAAGAAGGGGGTTGCCTCCAGCAACCCATGAGCATTCCGCGGATCGAGATCGCGCCCGGCTACACCGTGTCGCGCCTCCTCAAGGGCGGCTGGCAGCTGGCCGGCGGGCACGGCGCGATCGATCGCGCCGCCGCGCTCGACGACATGGCCCGCTTCGTGGACGCCGGCATCACCACGTTCGACTGCGCCGACATCTACACCGGCGTCGAAGAGCTGATCGGCGCCTTCCTGCGCGGCCGGCGCGGCGGCGCGGCGATCCAGGTGCATACCAAGTACGTCCCCGACCTCAATACGCTGCCGACCGTCACGCGCCGCGACGTCGAGGCCGCCATCGACCGATCGCTGGCGCGGCTCGGCGTGGAGCAACTGGACCTGGTCCAGTTCCACTGGTGGGACTACGCCGTGCCACGGTACGTCGAGGTGGCGCGATGGCTCGATGACGGTCGCCGGGCCGGCAAGATTGCGAACCTGGGCGGGACGAACTTTGATACCAGCCGGCTGCGTGAGCTGATCGGCGCGGGCGTGCCGTTGGTTTCGCACCAAGTCCAGTACTCGGTGATGGATATGCGCCCGGCGACTGCGATGACCGCGCTGTGCGAGGGAGCAGGTGTCCAGCTCCTGTGCTACGGCGGCCTGGCGGGCGGCTTCCTGTCGGACCGTTATCTCGACCGTCCGGCACCGGCCGAGCCGCTCGACAACCGGTCGCTCGTGAAGTACCGGCTGATCATCGAGGAGTTTGGCGGCTGGGACGGCTTTCAGCGCCTGCTGCGGGCACTGCACGAGGTGGCCACGCGCCACGGGGTCACGATTGGCACGGTCGCGCTGCGCGCGGTGCTCGATCGGCCGCGCGTGGCCGGCGTCATTGTCGGGGCGCGCCATGGCCGGCACCTGGCCGACCTGCAGAAAGTGGCGGGCCTGACCCTCACGCCGGCCGACCTGGCGGCGATTGCCTCGGCGCAGGCCGGCTCGGCTGGTCCTTCGGGCGACGTGTACGAGCTGGAGCGGACACCGGGCGGCGCGCACGGCTCGATCATGCGCTATACCCTCAACGCCGGGCCCGCAGTCCGGTAGAGTAAATGGTCGGAAGTCATCCATGCGCATAGTCATTGTCGGCGGCGGCGAAGTGGGGTCGGCCCTGGCCCGCGCCCTGGCCACCGAACACGAAGTCGCGGTCATCGATCACAACCCCGCCATCGCGGATCGCTTTGCGTCGCTCGATGTGGATTTCATTCATGGCAGCGGCACCAGCGAAGAGGTGCTCGCGCGCGC
Organism: Acidobacteriota bacterium; assembly: GCA_041178345.1. Lineage (GTDB taxonomy): Bacteria > Acidobacteriota > Vicinamibacteria > Vicinamibacterales > UBA2999 > 12-FULL-67-14b. The sequence continues at coordinate 23,981 of JBEGVQ010000016.1, forward strand.
CGACATCAAGGCGGCCGGGTTCTTCATGGCCTGCACCGGTCTCGACGAAGTCAACATCGTGGCCTGCGCGATTGCCAACCGCATCGCGAGCCCCGAGACCATTTGCCTGGTCTCGCGCGCCGACTTCATTGGTTCATCCAGCAACGCCGGCCTGGCGCCCTTTGGGATCAACCGCGTGCTGTGGCCCGAAGCGCAGCTGGCCGCGGATATCGAGCAGGTGGTGACCGCGCCGGGCGCGATCGATGCCGAGGCCCTCGCCGGTGGAGTGGTGCGGCTGCTCGAGTACAAGCTGGACGACTCATCGCCGCTGGTGGCGGCGCCGGTGGGCGCGTTGCACCTGCCGCGCGGGTCGCTGATCGTCGCCGTCAAGCGCGGCGGCAAGCTGTTCGTGCCGCGCGGCGCGACCCAGCTGGCGGCGGGCGACAAGGTCATCCTGATGGGCACGCCCGAGGCCATGCGCGAGGTCCAGAAGATCGTCCGGCCAGGCGCCAACCAGGGGCGCCAACGCGTCACCATCATCGGCGGCGGCGACGTCGGCCTCGAGGTCGCGGAGCGGCTGGAGAAAGCCGACCACGTTGACGTGCGCATCGTCGAGCGCGGCGAGGAACGGGGCGCCCTCCTGGCGGCGCGGTTGAAGCACACCCTCGTCTTGAACGGTGACGGCACCGACCTGGAATTCCTCGAGTCCGAGGACGTTGGCCACAGCGACGTGCTGGTGTGCGTGATCGACAACGACGAGCGCAACCTGCTGGCGTCGCT
>JBEGVQ010000017.1:0-5089 GCA_041178345.1 Acidobacteriota bacterium
CCCTCGAAGTAGTGCCGGCCGGCGCCGCCGTGAAAGCCCGCGACCTGCAAACGGCGCAGACCGTGATGCTGCGGCCGATCACGCGCGTTGACGAGCGGGTATGCGGCCTGTTTCACCCCGCGCTCGTGGCGATCTTCGACGTCGTCCGCGACGGCAAGGCTGCCTATGCCGCCTGCGAGTTCGTCCAGGGCCGCAGCCTGCGGCTGATCATGGGCGGCCAGGTGTTCAATGTGCGCCGCGCCACAGAGATCGTCGGCGAGGTCGCCGACGCGGTCGCGGAACTGCACGCCCGCGGCATCTTTCACGGCGCCATCACCCTCGATACCGTGCTGCTCACCGCCAAGGGGAAAGCCAAGCTGGATCTCGTGCACGCGGCCGAGTCGGACGAGGCGGTGGATGTCGAGCAACTGCGCGCGCTTTTCGCGGCGCTCGTGGGCCAGCGCCACCCCGAGCTGGACACCGCCGGTTCGGCGGCGGTGCTCGCCGCCCGCCTGCGGTCGCTGTGAGTGGTCCTAATCGGTGTGCATCTGCGGCCGGCGTGAATCGGTGGCTCAGCTGATCGTGAACAGCCACTTCGGCAGGTCAATGTTGCTGCCGGTGACCATGGCGACCACCCGCTGACCCGGCGCCGACGCCTTGCCGGCCATGATGGCCGCCGTCGCCGCCACGCCCGCGCCCTCGACAATCAACCGCTCTTCGGTCGCCAGGCCCTTCATGGCCCGGCCCAGGTCGTCCTCGCTGACGGTGACCACGTAGTCGACCACCTGCTTCACCAGCGGAAAGGTGATCGATCCGGGCTCGAGGTTGCCCGTGAGGCCGTCGGCCAGCGACTGGCGCGGCGTGATCTCGGTAATGCGGCCCGCCTCGAGGCTCAGGGTGAATGGCGACGACGCCTCCACTTCGACGCCGACGACCGTCACGGGCGAGGCGGCGGCCTTGATGGCGAGCCCGACGCCGCTCGCCAGGCCGCCGCCGCCGAGCGGGATCACGATCACGTCGAAGGCCGGCAGGGTCTCGACAATCTCGAGGCCGATCGTGCCGGCGCCGGCAATCACATCCGGATGGTTGTAAGGCGAAATGTAGACGCCGCCTTCCGCCGCGGCGTACTCCCGGGCCTGCTTCTCGGCCGCGTCGTAATCGTCGCACTCGCCGTGCAGGACGGCGCCATGGCGGCGGATGGCGTTCTTCTTGGCTTCGGGCGCGCTCGCCGGCGTAAAGACAATGCACGCGAGGCCCAGCCGCTCGGCGGCCAGCGCCAGCGCCCGCCCGTGGTTGCCCGCTGACGCGGTCACCAATTGGGGCGTCGCGCCGGCGTCGCCGGTCTCCAGCAGACGCAGCGCCGCGTTCAACGCGCCACGAATCTTGAACGAGCTGGTCAGGTTGAGCGATTCCAGCTTCAGCAGGACGTTGCCGTCGGCGATCGACGACAGCCAGGGCGACGGCAACAGTGGCGTGGCCGGCACGTGCGGCGCGAGCCGCTGCTTCGCGTCGTAGATATCGAGAACGGACGGCAGCACCGCAGTGGAGCGCATCAACGATTGTGATAGTCCGATCAACTCAGACACCACTAGTATCCTAGTTCAATGATCCTCAAGGCCGCGGCCGATGGGCCATTTCAGAAGAACGGTTACGTCGTCGGGTGCGAGCGCACGAAAGACGCCGTCTACATCGACCCTGGCGACGAAGTGGCGCAGTTGCTGGCGTTCGTCGCCGAGCAGGGGCTGACGGTCAGCAGCATCCTGCTGACACACGCTCACGTCGATCACGTGTCGGGAGTGGCCGAGGCCAGGCGCCGCCTCAAGGCGCCCATCTACCTGCACCCGGCCGACCAGCCACTCTATGACCACGCGGCGCGGCAAGGCGCCATGTTCGGGATCGAGGTGGAACAGCCGCCGCCGGTCGACCGCTATTACGAGGGCCAGGGCCCCATCACCTTCGGAGACCTTGTCGTCCATGTGCACCACACGCCGGGCCACGCGCCAGGCGGGGTGTGCCTGGCCGTGTCGAAGCCAGGTGCGCCGGGCGCCCCGAGCCTGTTTGTCGGCGACACCTTGTTCGCCGGCTCGATTGGACGGACCGATCTGCCCGGTGGCGACTACGAAGTGCTGATGAAGGCGATCACCGAAGTGCTGTTCGCGTTTCCCGACGAGTCGGTCGTCTACTCGGGCCACGGGCCCGAAACCACCATTGGGCGCGAGCGCCGGACCAACCCGTTCGTGCTGGAGTATCTGGCTAGTCGCTAGGACTCGGCGTTGACCACGAACTCGACCCGCCCTACGGTCAGCTTGTCGCCGTCGCTCAGCAGGGCCCTGCCGACCTTCTGGCCATTCAGGAAGGTGCCATTGGTGCTGCCCAGATCCTCGAGCAGCAGTTCGTCGGCGTCGCTCAAGGTCAGGCGGCAATGCACGCGCGACACGAGCGCCGCATCGACGACGAAGTCGACGCCGGGTGCGCGGCCAACGGTCTTCAGGGTTCCCGGCAAGAGACGAAACACCAGGCCGGCATCGGCGGGATCGATGGATTGAAGCGTCCACATACGGCGTGGCATCAGTGTAAACGACACCGGGCCAGTTGTGGTACGAGCACCCCCATTGAGTCCCCGATCCAACGGGCGTCATCACCGGGTCGTGCGAACCCTCGTCTACACGCACCGCTGGCTCGGGATTGGCCTGGGCGTGCTGTTCCTCCTCTGGTTCGCCTCGGGCCTCGTCATGATCTACGCGCGCATGCCGGCGCTCGACCCGGCAGAGCGGCTGGCGCCGCTTGCGCCAATCACCTTCACCACGATCCGCACGGCGCCGGGCGCGGTGGCTGCCGAAGCCTCGCGCTTCACCATTGCGACACTGGCCGGCCGGCCCGTTTATCGCGTGACCACCGGCGGCGCCCGGCAGACCACCCTCGCGGACACCGGGGAGGCGCTCGAGCCGTTGACCGCCGATCGCGCGCTCGCGATAGTTCGGGCCTTGGCCGGCCCGGTGGCCGTCTGGCACGACGGTCGGCTCGAGGATGCCGACCAGTGGACGTTCAGCGTGCGGGGCCAGATGCCCCTGCATCGCATCGCCGTGGCGGATGCAGAGGGCACGCGCCTCTATGTCGCCGAGCAGAGCGGCGAGATCGTGATGAAGACGACCGCGAGCGGCCGCCGATGGGGCTATCTTGGCGCCGTCGTGCACTGGGGTTACTTCACGCCGCTCCGTCGGCAGTCAGCCCTGTGGAACAACTTGATCGTGTGGGCATCGCTCGCCGGCACCGTCATGGCCGTGGCCGGGCTTGCGTGGCGCGTGTGGCGGCTCTCGCCATTCAAGCGCTACCGCCTCACGCACGATCAGTCCCGGACGCCGTATGCCGGCCTGATCAAATGGCATCACTACGCGGGGCTGATCTTCGGCGCCACCACGATCACGTGGACCTTCAGCGGCCTGCTCTCGATGGATCCGTTGGCCTGGAGTCCGGGCACCGCGCCGACGCCGGCTCAACGGGCCGCGGTGTCGCGCGGGCCGTTGCACCCGGCCGATGTGCCACTGGCGTCGCTTCGGCGGGGGCTGGCCGCGTACGGCGTCGCGGCGCCCAAGGAGATCGACCTGATCCGTTTCCGCGGCCGGCACTACCTGCGCGCCAGCGCCGGCCTGGTGGCGCTCGACGAGCCGGCCCAGGGGCCGGCCGAGTTGTTTGACGCCGACGACATGCTCGGCGCGGCCCGGGAGGCCATGCCCGGCGTGCCGATCGAGGGCGTGTACTGGATGACCGAGTACGACGCCTACTACTACCGCCGTGGTGGCACGCTGAACCTGCCCGTCATGCGCGTCCGGTTCGGCGATCCACAGCAGACCTGGCTGTATCTTGATCCCCGGCAGGGCGCCATCGTCCGCAAGGAAGAACGCTTGAGCCGGATCAACCGGTGGCTGTATCACGGGCTGCACAGCCTCGACTTTCCGTTCCTGTACTACCGGCGCCCGCTGTGGGACGGAGTGATGATCGTACTGAGCCTCGGCGGGATTGCCCTGAGCGTGACCACCATGTGGGCTGCCTATCGGCGATTACGCCGTGGCGTCCGTCGTTACTTGCGGCCGTAGCCGGGACGGTAGTTCTTGTGACATGACGTGCACGACTCCATGAGCTGATCGCTCAGGGCGGCAATGGCCTCCACGTCCTTCGCCTTCGCGGCCTTCACGGCGGCGGCGCCCGCCTCGAGCATCAGGATGGAGTCGGCCATCCACTGCCGCTGGTCGCGGGCGCGCCCGGGCAGCATCAGGAGGTTGGCTGATTCGGCCACCATCAAGGCCTGGCCTTCGATTGTGGTCCACTCGGCCGCGGTCTTCGGCGTCCGCGACTCGATGTAGAACAGCGCGTCGGACGCGGGGTAGATGATCTTGACCATCAGGTCGCTCATGCTCCCCACGTTGCGCGTGGGCGGCCGCTCGGGGGCGGGTTGCTTCGGCGTGGCCGGAGACGCCGTTTGCGCCATGACCGCCGCGCCGGCCAGGAAGACGAGGGCAAAAGTCTTCATGCGGCGGAAGTCTAACACCGCCCGAAATGCATTAACATCCCGCTTGAAACGGAGGCTCACGTGATTCGACGGTCGATGTTCGCCCTCATCGTGTTCGGCAGCCTGGCTCTTTCCAGCTCCCTTGGCGCGCAAGCGCCGGCAGCGGTGCCGGCCGCGCCCGCGGCCGTGACCCCGAACGACTATTCCGACGATCAGGCGTGGCTGTGCCGCCCGGGCCGCAAGGGCGATGCCTGCGACATCGACCTCACCACCACGGTGGTGGCGGCCGATGGGGCCATGACCCGCGAGACGTGGGCCGCCGACCCCAAGGCGCCGATCGACTGTTTCTACGTCTACCCGACCATCTCCACCGACCCCACCGACAACAGCGACATGAACGCCGACCCGGCGGAACTGAACGTGATCGCCCAGCAGTTCGCGCGCTTCGCGTCGAAGTGCCGGCCGTTTGCGCCGCTCTATCGCCAGTTGACGCTGGCCGGCCTGCGCAAGCAATTGACTGGTCCGCGCTTCGCGTTCGACAAGGGCGTGCAGTACGACGACGTGCGCGATGCGTGGCGCGACTACCTGAAACGCGACAACCAG